>JBPYFE010000102.1:0-12097 GCA_051986525.1 Gaiellaceae bacterium | reverse complement strand
TGGGCGCCGAGGGAGTCGCGCTCGAGGAAGGAGATCCGTTCCCGCCCGCCGTCCAAGGGCGCCCGCTCGTGCTCGTCGTCCGGGACGCGCACCGGCACGAGTGGGAGCGCGAGGCCGTCGAGCGACTCGCCGGCTCGGCGCCCGAGGCGGTCGTGGTCGAGACCGGCCTGCCGCTCTGGCGGCCCGAGGGCGTTCCCTGGGTCGCGACCTACGGCGGCGGCCGGGTGAACCTCGAAGCTGCCGCGGCGGCGTTGTCGCCGGTCCCCGCGCGCGCCTAGCTGACGACGAGCAGCGGGCTCGTCTGCTTCGTGTTCACGTCGCGGAGGCGGAAGCGCGCGCCGCGCCTCGCGTTGACGACGCGGGTGATGTAGCCGCGCTGGGAGGTGAGCTGCGCGCCACCGACCGGGCGCCAGCGCGAGCCGACGACCCGCTCGAGCACGTACTTCTGCCGCCCCTGACCTGGACGGTCCTGGCCCCAGAGGACGGTGCGGTTCCCGTGCCGCGAGACTTGCACGAACGGAATCGCAAAGGAGTTGAAGGACGGCTTCTTCGCGCCGCCGACCGTGAACAGGCCGCTCTGCCAGCGGCCCGTCTTCTGCTCGTCGCGGATCATGAAATGCACGAGCAGATCCACCCGCGGCGCCTTGTAGGCGATGTACGCAGCCTCGGCGAGGTACTTCGCCTGCAGCCCGCGCGAGACACCGAGGTACCGGTCGGGCGGATTCGTCTGGTAGCCGTACTCCGTCAGCCAGACGCGCTTCGAGCCGAAGTCGCGCTTCACTTCCTGCAGGAGCTCGGGCAGCCGCGCCATCGTCAGGACGCCCTTGCAGTAGCGGCAGCTCATGCTCGTCGGCGTCTCGTGCGGCGAGACGGGGTAGGGGTGGTGCGAGTAGGCGTCGAGCCGGGCGTGCGCCGCCCGCATGCCGCGCATGAACTGGACAGGCCCCATCCCGGTCGGCGTCTGCCGCGGGGACGTGGCCCCGCCGGCGACGTGGACGCCGTGGTGCGTCCTGTGCAGCGCCGCGTAGGTCGGGTTGAGCAGGCGGCGGACGTAGACGGAGGGCGAGTTCGGCCGCAGGAACGTCCGTAGGTTCGGCTCGTTCCAGACCTCCCACATCGAGACCCACGGGTAGCGCTTCGCCGCGGCGACGGCGAAGGCGGCCAGGGTCGTGCTCGACAACGGCGCGAAGTTCGGCGCGTGGTGGCCGTTCGCCCAGGCGGGCGAGCCGTAGAGCGTCACGAGCGCGGCGACGTGGTGCTTGCGAAGGCCGGTAAGCACCCCGTCTGCGGCGCGCCAGTCGTAGGCCTTGTCGTTCGGGTTCGAGGCGCGCCCCGGGCGCTTGTGCGCGATCTGGTCCCACCGCAGCGTGTAGCGCACGACGTCCGGTCCGAGCTGATCGAGTGTGCCGAGGCGCGTGTCCAGCGACCCCGCGTTCATCCACGCGTCGTCCTGGATCCCGAACTTGACGTCGGCGGCGCCGAAGGCGCTCGCAGGCGCCGAAAGAGCTGCGACTACGGCTAGGAGCAGGGCGAGTTTGGGCACGGATCGAGGGTATTCGCGCCCGGTTAGCAGCCTGAGGTCATTGGGTTACGTTCGTGTAAGTCACCCGACGATCGTCGCTGGTGCCCGCCCGAAATTCGATGCAAACCTGCGTGTAACGGCAGCGCCGCTCCGCTGACTGAACCTCCCAACCGAGGGGTCACAGAGGGAGGAGCGATGAAGGACCAGGCCATCTACCTGCAGACGAACGACGCGGAGGCGAATGCGGTGGTCGCGTTTCGGCGAGCCCGCGACGGTGGGCTCGAGAAGCTCGGCACGTACGAGACGGGCGGGCGCGGGAACGGGAAGCCCCACCTTCCCTCGCAGAGCTCGATCGTGGTCAGCCGCGACGGCGACTTCGTTCTCGTCGCGAACGCCGGCAGCGACGACGTGACCCTGTTCGCGATCGACAGCGAAAGCTTGCACGAGGTGGATCGCGCCGTGAGCGGCCGCACGCCGACGAGCATCGCCGAGCACGACGGGCTGGTGTACGTCCTCAACAACGGCGACGCGACGATCAGCGCGTTCCGGATCGACGGCCGGTCGCTCCGGCCGCTGCCCGACTCGACTCGCACGCTCAGCTCGCCTGACGCAGATCCCGCGCAGATCAGCTTCAGCCCGGACGGGCACACGCTCGTCGTGAGCGAGCGCGGCACCAACAGCATCACGACGTTCGGGCTCGATGAGCGTGGCTACGCGCGAGACGCGAGGACGATCGGCTCGGCGGGCGAGACGCCCTACGGTTTCGATTTCGGCCGCGACGACATCCTCGTCGTCACCGAGGCCTTCGGCGGCGCCGTCGGCAAGGCGGCGGCCTCGTCCTACAGGCTCGGAGACGGATCCCTCACGGCCGCGAGCGGCTCCGTCGCCGACACGCGAAGCGAGGTCTGCTGGGCGGCGGTGACGAAGGACGGCCGCTTCGTCTACGTGACGAACTTCGGCGACTCCACGATCTCGAGCTACACCATCGAGGCAGACGGCAGGATCGAGCTCTTGAACCCGGTTGCAGCCGCGACCCGCATGGGAGAGGCTGGCGTCCGTGACGAGGCGATCACGCGGGACGGCGAGTTCCTCTACGCGCTCGACGCCGACGCCCAGCGCGTCCACGGTTGGCGGATCGCCGCCGACGGCTCACTCGACGAGATCGGCTCGTGGGACGGCCTCCCGGCGACGGTCGCCGGACTCGCAACCAGTTAGGAGCACGCCATGCCCGTAATCGCACGCGGCTTCCGGGGCCGAGGAACGGACGGCCCTTCCGACCGGCTCCCGCCGGGACAGCACTGGGTGGACGATTTCCCCGTACTCTCGGCCGGCCCGACGCAGCACACGCCGCTCGAGGAGTGGTCGTTCACGATCCAAGGCGGGGACGCGCCCGTCAGCTGGAGCTGGGACGAGCTGCGGGCGCTCCCGAGCGAGGAGATCACCGTCGACATCCACTGCGTGACGAAGTGGTCGAAGCTCGACACGACCTGGGAGGGCGTCTCGGTCGACACGCTGCTCGAGTCGGTCGAGCACGAGGCGGCCGCGTTGCTCGCCTTCTGCGACGGCGGCTACACGACGAACCTGCCGCTCGAGCACGCGACGGGCGGCAAGGCGTGGGTCGCCTACTCCTACGGCGGCGAGCCGCTCGACCCGGAGCACGGAGGCCCGGCCCGCCTGCTCGTCCCGCACCTCTACTTCTGGAAGAGCGCCAAGTGGGTGCGCGGGCTCCGGCTGCTGGACGAGGACGAGCCCGGCTTCTGGGAATCGAACGGCTACCACCTTCTCGGCGACCCGTGGCTGGAACAGCGGTACTGGGGCGACTGACATGGCTGGTCACGACCGTGGCCGGCGCGCTGTTCGAGACGCCGCGCGTGCGGACGCTCCGGCTGGACGCGGACGGCTGGCCGGGTCACCGCGCGGGCCAGCACCTCGACGTCCGCCTGACGGCCGAGGACGGCTACCAGGCCGAGCGCTCGTACTCGATCGCCTCCGCGCCGGGTGACGAGCTCGCGATCACGGTCGAGCGGCTGGACGACGGCGAGGTCTCGCCCTACCTCGTCGACGAGGTGCGCGAGGGCGACCGGTTCGAGGTGCGAGGGCCGATCGGCGGCTACTTCGTCTGGGAGGACGACGGGCGGCCGGTCCTGCTCGTCGGCGGCGGCTCGGGGGTCGTGCCGCTGATGTCGATGATCCGCGCCTCGGAGGGGCGGTCGCCGATCAGGCTTCTGTACTCCGCGCGGACGCTCGAGGACGTCATCTACCGCGAGGAGCTGGCGATGCCGCCGTCGCACGCGGAGGTCTTCGAGACGCTGACGCGCGAGCAGCCGCCGGGCTGGACCGGCTATTCGCGGCGGATCGACGACCAGCTCCTGCGCGAGGTCGCGTGGCCGGCGGCCGAGCGGCCGCGCGTCTTCGTCTGCGGCTCGACGCGGTTCGTCGACGCGGCGGCGGACGGGTTGCTGAGGCTCGGCTACGAGCCCGGATGGGTGCGGACGGAGCGGTTCGGAGCGACCGGTGGTTGACGAGCACGTCCTCGACGGCAACGCGATCGGCGGCGTCCTGCTCGAGCTCTTCGGCGCCGAGATGACGGTGGTGCCGGGCGTCTGCGCGCACTGCGGCGCGCGCGAGCAGATGGCGCGCACGGACGTGTACCGCGCGGCCGGAGTCGTCGTCCGCTGCCGTCACTGCGAGGGCGTCCTCGTCCGGATCGTCCGCGGGCCCGACCGCACCTGGCTCGACGTCAGCGGCCTGCGCTCGCTCGAGCTCGAGATTTGACCCAATCGGAGCGGGCCGCCGTCCCGCGCGGACGGTACCGTCCGCAGCACTGCGGGCGGGGCCGGCCCCGCCTCCTGACCGCATGACCAAAAGCCCGAACTCGTCGCACCGTTGCTCTTGATCGCCGCCGCGGTCGCCGCCTCGCTGCTCACGGTGGGCCTGCTCGTGTGGTTGCTCCGCTCGCTGCAGACGACGGAGCCGCGGATTCCGCCGGCCGACACCCGCCAGGAACGCCGCCAGGCGCACCCGGCCGCGCGCGACGCGCGCGAGGCGATCGCCCTCGTCGGCGACGCCCTCGCCGCCACACACAACCCGCGCGCGCTCGTGCCGCTGATCCTCGAGGTCCTGACCGAGGCGACCGGCGCCCGCGGCGCGCGGATGCTGCGCGGGGACACCGAGGTCGGCTGGTTCGGCGACGCCGGTGGCGACCGGCCCCGCCCGCTCACGCTCGAGCTCGAGAGCGGCAAGACCGGCGTCGAGACGACGCTCGTCCTCTACCCCCCGCGAAACGGGTTCGACGTCGAGACGCGCAAGCTCGCCGAGTGGATCGCGGCGCAGGCCGGGATCGCGCTCGAGAACGCGCGCTTGCACGAGGAAGTCCGTCGCCAGGCGACGACCGACGAGCTGACGGGGCTCGTCAACCGCCGCCGCTTCCTGGAGGCGCTCGAGACGGAGCTCGAGCGGGCGCGCATGTTCGAGACGCCGTTCTCGGTCGTGCTCCTCGACCTCGACGACTTCAAGCGGATCAACGACGACTACGGCCACCACGGCGGCGATCTGGCGCTGCACGCGTTCGGCCACCTGCTCGCCGAGCACGTGCGCGACTTCGACGTCGCCGCGCGGCTCGGCGGCGAGGAGTTCGCAATCCTGCTGCCGCAGACGCGCGCGGAGGCAGCGGCAGTCGTCGCCGGCCGCATTCGCAGCGCGCTCACGACCGCCTGGATCAGCGTCTCCGACTCGGAGCGCGTGCGCTTGACGGCGAGCTTCGGCGTCGCCGAGTCGAGCTTCGGCCAGGGCACGGCCGAGCTCCTGCGGCGCGCCGACGACGCGATGTACGCGGCCAAGCGGGCAGGCAAGGACCGGGCCGTCGTGGACGAGGCGGTGCGGCTCCAGTGACACGCCGTCTGACGCCATCGCCATACTCGCGGCGTGCGCCGGTCGGCGATCGGGCTCCAGCTTGCGCTCCTCGTGGCGGGCGGCGTCGCCTCCGGCTACCTCTGGCGCGCGGCGCTCGACGCCGGATCGTCGGTGCGCTACGTCTCGATCGCCGAGCCGTACCGCCCGGCGGCGCTCGTCCGCCCGCAGGTTCGCTGGACGATCGTCGTCGAGCGGCGCCGCCGCGCGACGCGCAAAGACGCCCGGCGCCGCGCCGTCGTCCGCTCGACGCGTGCGCGCCCGGCCGGAGCCGCGGCGCAACTCGTCACCCGCACCGTTTCGAGCTCCGGCGCGAGCGCCTCGGCTCCCGGATCCGGATCGACGGGCTCCGGCTCGAGCCCGCGATCCCAGCCGCAGCCGACGCATCGCGTGAGCCCGCCGCCGCCGGCGTCCCCGCCGCCCCCAGCCTCGCCGCCGCCCGCCCCGAGCCCGCCGCCCGCGCCGCGGCCGCCCGTGCCTCCGCCTCCGCCCCCACCACCGCCCCCGTCCCCGTCACCGCCGCCGGTCGTCGTCACGCCGCCGGCCGTGCCGACCACTAGCCCGCCGACGCGACCGGGATGGGGACACGGGGACCGCAACCACAGCCACACCGGCCCACCGGGACAGACGGGCGGGCACGGCCACGGCAAGAAGTAGCCGGCCGGCACCTGGCCGTCTGCGCCGTCTGCGGCACGACGTTCGATCCTTCCCGCTACCAGGTGGTCGTCGACGACGGCGGCGCCTACGACCGGGTGGCATGCGCCGACGCGGCGGTCAGCGAGCGCCACTGGCGCGAGGACGAGCTGGCCCGCCGGCGGCGAGCCCGCGAGCTCAGGCGGTCACGCCGCTGAACTGCGGGATGATCTCCTTGCCGTAGGCCTCGAGCGTCTCCTGCTGGCCCTCGGTCATCAGGTAGATGTTGAACTGGTCGACGCCGATCGACTCGAGCTCGCGCAGCTTCTCGGTCGCCTGCGCGACGTCGCCGAGAACGCTGAAGCGGTCGCAGATCTCGTCCGTGACGAACTCACCGTGCTTGGCGCCGACGCGGCTGTGCTCCTTGTAGTCGTAGAACTCGCGCGCCTTCACGTACTCGGTCAGCGCCGCCGGAATCTCGTCGGAGTCGGCGCCGTAGCGCTCGATCAGGTCCATGACGTGGTTCGAGACCATGGCGGGGAACCAGCGCACCTGCTCGCGCGCGTCGGCGATGTCGCTCGAGATGTGGCTCGGCGCGCAGACGACGCACTGGAGCGCGTCCGGATCGCGCCCGTCCTCCTCGGCGGCATGCCGCGCGGTCTCCATGATCCACTGGATGATCTGCGGGTCGGCGAGCTGGATGATCACGCCGTCGCCGACGCGTCCCGCGACGCCGAGCGCGCGCGGCCCGTAGCCCGCGACGTGCATCGGGACCTGCGGCAGCTCCGGCCGCACCCACTCGAGCTGCAGCTCCTTCTCGTTCCACTCGACCTTGCGGCCGTTCATCAGGTCCTTGATCAGCCGCAGCGACGCCTCGAACTCGGCGACGCGCACGGGCTTCAGCCCGACGACGCGGCGCGACGAGTCGCCGCGGCCGATTCCCATCACCATCCGGCCGTTCGAGACGTCCTGCATCGTCGCGTACCAGCTAGCGGTGATCGTCGGGTCGCGGATCCCCGGGTTCGTCACGCAGTGGCCGAGCTTGATCTTCTCCGTCGCCGCGGCGACGAGCGGCAGGGTCGCGTACGACTCCTGCCAGAGGATGTGCGAGTCGTAGGTCCAGCCGTACTCGAACCCGAGCTTCTCGGCCTCCTGCATGACCGAGATCAGCTCCGTGTACGGCGGATCGGGAAGGGCGGTGATTCCGAAGCTGAGCGCCATCGACACCGAGCATACGCCCGTCGGCGCCGCCGGTCACTCCCTGCTGGTCGCTGCGAGGACGGGCGTCCCGGTGCCGGGCGCGCGCCAGACCAGTCGGTAGTAGCGGGCGATCAGCCGCCGGAGGCGCGGGTGCGCGTCCAGCGGCTGGCGCTGGAAGAGCACGACGAGCCGCGGGCGGCGGGCGCCGGCCAGCATCCGCTCGACCGACTGCAGCGCGCCCGGGATCGCCCTCAGCTCGTGGCCCCAGAGGTAACGCGACGCCGCGGGCCGGTGGGCGAGGAAGTAGAAGTCCGCCCGCGAGACGAGCGCGTAGACCGACGAGCCCGGCGACGAGTGCGCGTCGACCCAGCGTGCGATCCGCTGGTCGTTCTCGAACCCGAGCGCGTACTTGACCATGACGTCCTGGCGGTAGTCCGGAACCCGTAGCTCGCCCGCGAAGAAGCTCGCCGTCGGCACGGCGGCGACGGCGACGGCGGCCCAGGCGAGATGCTCCGACCGCAGGCGCGCGAGCCCGATCCCGGCGAGCAGGCAGAGCGGCGGCAGCAGCTGCACGTAGTAGTGCGGCCAGTAGAGCCCGCCGACATTGACGCCGACGGCGGCCGCTACGAGCCAGAGCGCGGCGAATCTCGCCGGTCCGCGTTCCAGACGCGCCCGGACGACGCCGAGCGCCGCGAGCAGCGCGAGCGGCAGCAGGTCGCGCTCGGCAGACGGCAGCGACGCGAACAGGTAGAGGACGCGCGGGCCGAGGCCGACGGCGAAGTGCGAGGAGACGATCGCGCCCCAGTAGGAGCTCCAGCCAGTCAGCCAGCCCGCGAGAGCCGAGGCCGCGAGCGGCACCGCCGCGGCGCCGGCGGCGAGAGCGAGGCGCCTGATCCGTCCGGCCACGGTCTCACCCGTCGCCCACGCGATCGCGAGCACGACCGTGAGCCCGTCGAACCCGGACTGCTTCATCAGCATCCCGGTGCTTCCCAGCAGTGCCGCGGCAAGGACGAGCCGGAGCGACCTGCGCCGGTACGCGCGCAGCCCGAGCGCGACGGCCGCCGTCGCCGGGACGCAGGCGGCGAGCTCGCCGTTGAACGTGAAGCCTTCGAGGTGCGGCGCCACGCCCGCGGTCGCGAACAGGGCGCCGGCGAGGAGCCCTGTCCGCCGGTCGACCACGCCTCCCGCCGCGACGAGCAGGAGCGTCACCGCCACGCCGGCGACGATCGCGCCGAGCCGCACCGTCCACACCGCCTGGGCGATCGAGATCAGCAGCCGGTAGGCGAGGATCAACCCCTGCGGCCGGTCGATCCAGACCGAGCGGTAGAGCTGGTGTCCCTGCGCCCAGCGCCAGGCGACGTACGCGTAGCCGCCCTCGTCGGGCCCGATCGTGCCGATGAACGGAAGCCGCAGCAGCGTCGCCACGGCTGCGAGAGCGAGAAGAGGGCCTGCCCGGCGCGCCACCGGGGCCATCGACGCGAGCGTAGTCGCTCGGCGTCAGCCGCGGCGCAGGAACGCGAGCGTCTTGTCGGTCAGGCGGTCGAGCGCCTCGACCGAGAGGCGGAGATGCTCCTCCTTCGTGTCCTCGAGCTTCGTGTGCGAAAGCCCGCGCAGGCTCTGCACGAAGAGCATCACGGTCGGCACGCCCGCGCGCGAGACCTCGGCCGCGTCGTGGAGCGGCCCGCTCGGCAGCCGGTGCGAGGTCCCGGCGACCTCGGTCACGGACTCGTCGGCGAGCTCGATCAGGCGCTCGTCGAAGAGGATCGGCTCGATGCTCCAGATCCGCTCCCACTCGACCTCGAGCTCCTCCTCGTGGGCGAAGCGCCGCGACGCCGCCTCCGCGTTGCTCAGCATCTCGGCGAGCTGGTGCGCGTCCAGGTGGCGCTGGTCGAGCAGGCACTCCGCCGTCTCGACGACCGAGGTGACGATCCCCGGCCTCGTGACGACGCCGCCCATGGTGCAGACCGCTCCGCCTCCGGCCCGCTTCGCGATCTCGGGGAGCTCGAGCTCGAGCCTCGCCGCGCCGGCGAGCGCGTCGCGGCGCTTGTCCATCGGGGTCGAGCCGGCGTGCGCGGCCTGGCCGCGGAACGTGATCTGGTGGCGCTCGACGCCGAAGGTGCCGAGCACGACGCCGAGTGGAAGGTCGAGCGACTCGAGCACCGGGCCCTGCTCGATGTGCAGCTCCAGATAGGCCGCCGCGCTCTCGAGCTCCGAGCGCGCGTCGAGCGCGCGGTCGAGGTCGACGTCGAAGCGTGCGACCGCGTCCGGCAGCGCCACGCCGTCGGCGTCGCGACGCTGGCGCAGCTCGTCCTGGTCGTCCATCGAGCCCGCGGCCGCCGACGAGCCGAAGAGCGAGCGGCCGAAGCGCGCCCCCTCCTCGTCGGCCCAGTTGACGAGCCGGACGGTCAGCGGCGGCGTTCCGTCGGCGGCGAGCCTGCGCAGCACCTCCGAGCCGGCGACGACGTTCAGCGCGCCGTCGAGCCAGCCGCCGTTCGGGACCGAGTCGATGTGGCCGCCGATCAGCAGCGCGCGCTCGGACTCGCCGCGCAGCGTGAACCACTGGTTGCCGGCCGCGTCGATCTTCTCCTCGGCGCCGGTGTCCGCCACCTTGTCGCGCAGCCAGTCGCGCGCGCGCTGCCAGGTCTCAGTCCAGGCGACGCGCTGGGCGCCGTTCTCGTCGCCGGTCAGCTCCTGCAGCTCGCGCAGCTCGGCGACGGTGCGACTCGGATCGAGCACGCACCGATCGTAAACCGTGGTAAGAGATATGCGTGGCGACCATCGCCGCCCAGCCACCGCGCGAGCGACGTGCGGTCCAAGCCCGCCACGTGGCCGGGCGGATCCTCCTCTTCTTCGTCGTGCTGGCCGTGCTCTGGGGGCTCTGGGAGGGCTACCGCTGGCTGTGGATCCACGAGGGCTGGACGTGGCCGTTCGTCGTCGACGACACGACGATGCCGCACCTGAGCGACATCTTCGCCGCGCTCTGGGGCAGCGCATCGCCCGGCGGCGTCGGCCCGCGGCTGATCACGGTGCTGGTGAAGGGCGCCCTCTTCACCGCGAAGGAGGCGGCCGCGGGGTTCGCGCTCGGCGCCCTCGTCGGCTTCGCGCTCGGCGTCTTCATCGCCCAGTTCCGCGTCCTGCGCCGCGGCCTGCTCCCGTGGGTGGTCGCCTCGCAGACCGTGCCGATCCTCGTCGTTGCACCGATGGTCGTCGTCTGGGCGAACCCGAAGCTTCCCTCGGGCCTCAGAGACTGGGGCGCCGTCGCCCTGATCGCGGCCTACCTGACGTTCTTCCCCGTCACCGTGAACACGATTCGCGGCCTGAACTCGGTCGACCGGCGTGCGCTCGAGCTGATGCGCAGCTACGCGGCCGGCGAGTGGCGGATCCTCTGGAAGCTGCGCTTCCCGGCCGCGCTGCCGTACATCTTCGCGGCGCTGAAGGTGGCGGCCACGGCGAGCGTCGTCGGCGCCCTGATCGGCGAGCTGCCGTCGTCGATCCCGAACGGGCTCGGCGCCCAGATCATCAACTTCAGCCAGTACTACTCGACGGAGCCGCGCGGCCTCTGGGCGACGAACGTGATCGCCGCCGCGCTCGGGATCTCGTTCTTCCTCGTCGTCGTGCTGCTCGAGAAGCTCGTCGTCCGCCGCGCACCGGAGAACCTCGTATGAGGCGTCGCTTGCGATGCCGACTCAGAGGCTGTGGCGGCTTTGCCGCTGCAGCCGCATCGACTCGGCCGAAGGTCGCGCCGGCGTCGCGAGCCGCTGCGAGGTCGCTATGAGCGCCCGCGAGCCAGTCGTCCGGATCGGCGGGGTCTCGAAGCAGTTCGGCCCGACGACCGCGCTCGACGGGATCGAGCTCGAGATCGAGGCGGGCGAGCTCGTCTCGCTGATCGGCCCCTCGGGCTGCGGCAAGTCGACCCTGCTGCGGATCGTCGGCGACCTGATCGAGCCGAGCTCCGGCTCCGTCGTCGTCAACGGCAAGCCGGCGAGGCAGGCGCGCAAGGACCGCGACTACGGGATCGTCTTCCAGGACCCCGTCCTCTATGACTGGCGCACGGTGGCGAAGAACGTGGCGCTGCCCCTGGAGATGGCAGGCTGGTCGCGCCAAAAGCGCAACGAGCGGGTCGGCCGGATGCTCGAGCTCGTCGAGCTTCAGGACTTCGCCGGCCACCGGCCGTGGCAGCTCTCGGGCGGCATGCAGCAGCGCGTCTCGATCGCGCGGGCGCTCTCGTTCGACCCGGCGCTGCTGCTGATGGACGAGCCGTTCGGCGCGCTCGACGAGATGACGCGCGAGCGCCTGAACGCCGAGCTGCTCCGCATCTGGCAGGCGAGCGGGTCGACCGTCGTCTTCGTCACGCACTCGATCGCGGAGGCCGTCTTCCTCTCGACGCGGATCGTCGTCATGTCGGCGCGACCCGGTCGCATCTCGAAGATCATCCCGGTCGACCTGCCGCAGCCGCGGACGCAGGCGACGCGCGAGGACCCGCGGTTCTTCGAGCTCGCGACCGAGGTTCGCGAGGCGCTCCACCTGGGCGGCCACGTCGAGGTGCCGGCGTGACGGTGACGCGGCGCGCCGCCGTCGAGTGGCTGCCGGCGCTCGTCGTCGCGGTCGCGGTGGTCGCGCTGTGGGAGGCGGTCGTCAAGGGCGCGCACATCCAGCGCTTCCTCCTCCCCGCCCCGGACGCAATCTGGACGGCGTTCCACGCGAACGCGTCGGCGCTGTGGCGAGAGGGCTGGTTCACGTTCCAGGAGGCGCTCGGCGGGTTCGCGATCGGTTGCAGCGTCGGCATCCTCTTCGCGGTGATCGTCGCGCGGTACGACCTGCTCGGCAGCGCGC
>JBPYFE010000101.1:0-7981 GCA_051986525.1 Gaiellaceae bacterium | reverse complement strand
CGCGCAGCTTTTCCTTCGCCTTCGCGTCGGGCAGCGCGGCGAGCTCCCGCGAGACGGCGCCGACGGCCTCGCCGAGCTCGTACGGCCTCCCCACGCCTTCGCCGCGCCAGAACGGGACGGCGCCTGGGACGCCCGGCGCGGGCGAGACGAGCACGCGGTCGCGAGTGATCTGCTCGATCCGCCAGGTGCTCGCGCCGAGCAGGAACGTCTGCCCCGCGCGCGCCTCGTAGACCATCTCCTCGTCGAGCTCGCCCACCCGGCCGCCGCCGTCGACGAGGTGGACGCCGAAGAGGCCGCGGTCGGGAATCGTGCCGGCGTTGGTGACCGCGAGCCGCCGCGCTCCGTCGCGCCCGCGGACGACGCCGGCTGTCCGGTCCCAGACGATGCGCGGCCGGAGCTCGGCGAACTCGTCGGACGGGTAGCGGCCGGCGAGCATGTCGAGCACGTTCTCGAGCTGGACGCGCGAGAGCTGGGCGAACGGGTAGGCGCCTCGGACGAGCCGGTGCAGCTCCTCGACCTCGATCTCCTCGTCCGCGCAGATCGCGACGACCTGCTGCGCGAGCACGTCGAGCGGGTTGCGCGGGATCACCGTCTCCTCGATCGCGCCCTCGCTCATCCGCTTCGCGACCACGGCCGCCTCGAGCAGGTCGGCGCGGAACTTCGGGAAGATACGGCCCTTCGAGACGGCGCCGAGCTCGTGGCCGGCGCGTCCGATCCGCTGCAGCCCGCGCGCGACCGACTTCGGCGACTCGACCTGGATCACGAGGTCGACCGCGCCCATGTCGATCCCGAGCTCGAGCGACGAGGTGGCGACGAGGCACGGGATCTCGCCCTTCTTCAGCAGCTCCTCGACCTCGAGCCGCTGCTCCCGCGCGAGCGAGCCGTGGTGGGCGCGCGCGATCTCGCGCGGGCTGTCTTCGCCTTCGTTCGCCAGCTCGTTGAGCCGAAGCGCCAGCCGCTCCGCCAGACGCCGGTTGTTGACGAAGACGATCGTCGAGCGGTGCTCGGAGACGAGCCGCAGGATCTCTGGGTAGATCGAGGGCCAGACCGAGTTGTACGAGCCCTCTTCGGGCACGGTCATGTCCTCGAGCGGCACGACGATCTCGAGGTCGAGGTCCTTGCGGCTGCCGGCGTCGACGAGGCGGATCGGGCGGCCGCCGGAGACGAAGCGGCCGATCTCCTCGAGTGGGCGTTGCGTCGCCGAGAGGCCGATCCTCTGCACCGGCCGCTCGACGAGCCGGTCGAGCCGCTCGACCGAGAGCGCGAGATGGGCGCCGCGCTTCGTCCCCGCGACGGCGTGGACCTCGTCCAGGATCAGCGTCTCGACGTTCGTCAGGATCTCGCGCGCCTGCGAGGTCAGCATCAGGAACAGCGACTCCGGCGTCGTGATCAGGATGTCGGGCGGCTCGCGCAGCATCCGCTGGCGCTCCTTCTGCGGCGTGTCGCCGGTTCGGACGGCAACGCGCAGCTCGGACTGGAGGCCGGCGAGCGGGCCGCGCAGGTTGCGCTCGATGTCGTAGTTGAGCGCCTTCAGCGGCGAGACGTACAGCAGCCGGAGCCCCTGCCCGGGCGCCGCCGAGAGCTTGTCGATCCCGTAGAGGAACGCCGCGAGCGTCTTCCCGGAGCCGGTCGGCGCCTGGATCAGCGTGGCCTCGCCGGACGCGATCGCCGGCCAGCCGAGCTCCTGCGCGGGCGTCGGCTCGGCGAACGTCCGCTCGAACCACGCACGCGTTTCGCGGGTGAACGGAGCGAGCGGATCCATCCGCCCAGCCTAGCTTCCGGCCTACTTGCCTCCGTAGACGAAATAGAGCGTCAGCGAAAGCGCGAGCAGCAGCACGACGACGATGGCGACGACGATCGTGATCCCGCTCAAGACGATCAGCGGCGTCCGGGCGCTCTCGCCGATCTCGGCCTCGTGCTCGAGCTCCTTCGCCGTCTCGACCGGATGGGCGACGGCGTGGGCGGCATCCTCCGCGAGCTCCTTCGCCTTCTCCGCCGGATCGGCGTGGTGGTGCGTCTCGGGGGCGCCGCCGGTGTAGTCGTCCTGCTCGCTCACCCGACTGAGCGTAACGCGGCACGATGCGCGGCGATGCAGCGGGTCAACGTCAAGGGCATCAGCGGTTCCGGCAAGACGACGTTCGCGCGCGCGCTGGCCGAGCGGATCGGGCTGCCGTACCTCGAGCTGGACGCGGTTCACCACATCGGGCCGAACTGGACGGAGGCGACCGCCGAGCAGCTGCAGGCGAGTGTGCGCGCCTTCATGGACTCGGCGCCGGACGGCTGGGTGATCGACGGCAACTACGAGCTCAAGCTCGGCGGGCTCGTCCTCGACGCCGCGGATCTGATCGTCTGGCTCGACCTGCCGCTTCGCGTCTCGCTGCGCCGCGTCTGGCGGCGGACGACGACGCGCATCCGCGGAGGCGTCGAGCTCTGGGGCGGCAACCGCGAGAGCTGGCGGGACGGCTTCCTCGGCTGGAACTCGCTCTTCGTCTACGCGATCCGCTCCTGGGTCCGCCACCGCCGCGACTGGCCGCGCCGCTTCGCAGGCGACCCACGCCTTGTCCGCCTGCGCTCGGCGGCCGAGGCCCGCCGCTGGCTGGAGGCGCAGGAGTAGGATCGCGTCATGGCGACGGCGACCCGGCCCGACCGACTGCACTTCACGGAGAACGACGACGCGAACGTGCTGCTCGCAGAGGATCCGTTCGCGCTGCTCGTCGGCCTCGCGCTCGATCAGCAGGTGCCGGTGCCGACCGCGTTCGCCGGCCCGCTGAAGCTGAAGCAGCGGCTCGGGACCCTCGATCCCGGCAAGATCGCCGCCACCGACCCGGCCAAGCTGGAGGCGGTCTTCCGCGAGAAGCCGGCGATCCACCGTTTCCCCGGGAACATGGCGCACCGCGTCCAGGAGCTCGCCGCGCTCGTCTCCGACCGTTACGGCGGCGACGCGTCGCGCCTGTGGCGCGAGGCCGCCGACGCCGACGAGCTGCGGGACCGGATCTCCGAGCTCCCCGGCTTCGGCGAGATGAAGATCAAGGCGTTCAGCGCGATCCTCGCGAAGCGGTTCGGCGTCGCCGCCGCGAAAGAGCTGGCCCCGAGCCACCCCACCCTCGGCGACGTCGATTCGCCGGAGGCGCTCGAGCGCTACCAGGCGGCCAAGCGCGAGCACAAGGCGCGGATGCGCGCCGCGACGAGCTAGCCGAGATTCCTGCGCCCGGGCATCCTCTGCGCGTGGTCGCGTACGTGACGCGCGGTTCGGAGCTGCTCGTGTTCGAGGAGGAGGGAGCCGAGGGCTGGCAGGTGCCGGCCGGCCGCTGCGACCCGGGCGAGTCGCTCGAGGAGACGGTGCGCCGCGAGCTCCGCGAGGAGGTCGGCGTCGAGGCGCGCCTCCTTCGCGAGGTCGGCGTCTCGACCAGGCGGCGCAGCCGCTTCGGAATCTACGAGAGCCACTACTTCGCGCTCGAGACGGACGACCCGCGCGACGAGTGGACGCACGTGGTCACCGGCGCCGGCGACGACGCGGGCTTCGTCTTCCACTGCCGCTTCGTCCCCATCGCCGAGGCCCGGCTCGTCTCCGACCACGGCGAGTTCCTGGCCGCGCTGGGGGATGAAGGCGCCGCGCCGCGCCGCCGATAGAGCCGACGTGAAGCTCGCCGCCGCCCTCGTCTCTCTCGTCGCCCTGGGTGCTTCGGGCGCGACCGCCGGGCCGACCGTCGCGGGCTGCCCCGTGTTCCCGAGGACGAACGCCTGGAACCGGCGCGTCGACAACCTCCCGGTCGCGAAGGACTCGGCGACGTTGATCCGCTCGATGGGGCTGACGACGGGCGTCCACGCCGACTTCGGCTCCGGCACCTGGGACGGCGGGCCGATCGGGATCCCGTACGACGTCGTCTCGCGCGCGACGCCGCGTTCGAAGGTCTCGTTCGAGTACTCCGACGAGAGCGACCACGTCGGCTATCCGATTCCGAGGCGCGTCCACATCGAATACGGAAGCGACCACCACGCGCTGCTCGTCGACCGGAGCGCCTGCCGCCTCTACGAGCTCGGCGGCCTCGAGCGCAGCGGCGGCCGCTGGCACGCCTGGGCCGGCGCGGTCTGGAGCCTCCGCTCGAACAAGCTCCGCCCGGCCGGCTGGACGTCGGCCGACGCGGCCGGACTGCCGATCTTCGCCGGCCTCGCCCGCTGGGACGAGGCCAGGCACGGCGCGATCGACCACGCGCTCCGGTTCACCGCCGCGCGGACGCGGCGAGCCTACGTCTGGCCGGCCCGCCACTACGCGAGCTCGTCGACCGACCCCTCGCTGCCGCCGATGGGGCTACGTGTGCGCCTGAAGGCGAGCTTCGACATCCGGTCGTTCCCGCGCCAGGCGCGGATCGTCCTCACCGCGCTGAAGCGTTACGGGATGATCCTCGCCGACAACGGCTCGAACTGGTACGTCAGCGGCGCGCCCAGCCCGGGGTGGTCGAACGACCAGCTGCACACGCTCGGCCGGGTCGTGGGCTCGGACTTCGAGGTCGTGGACACGTCCTCGCTGCCGCGCTAGCGTTGTCCGTGCTGTGAACCGCTTCGTGCCTGCGGCGCTCGCGGCCGCAAGTACCGTCCTCGCAGTCGGGTGCTCGGGGCACCACGCCGCGGCGCCCGCAAGTCACGCGAGCGCCCGCGCGACTTTCGATCCGGCCGTCGCATCACCCGACGGCCGGCAGATCGCAGTCGTGCGGCATGTCGGCACGGTCGGCTCGCTCGAAGTCCGCGCGGCCGGACACGGCCGGACGAAGACGCTCTACGCGTCGCGCGACAACTGCTGCACAGACGTCGCCTGGGCCTCCCCGCGGGAGATCGTCTTCGTCTCGGACTTCAACGTCTGGGGCGTCGACTGGAAGTCCGGCCGCGTCAAGAATCTCGCCGGCTTCACCGACTTCCAGCTTTCGCCGGACCGGCGCTGGCTCGTCGGCTGGAAGGACGCGGGGCCGCACGTCCTCGAGACCGTCGGCGTCAGGTCGATCGACGGGGAGAGATGCCTCCTCGTCCCGAAACCTGCGAACAAGAGCGATTCGCTCGGCTTCTTCTCCCGCGACGGCAAGCGCGTCTTCTTCAACCGTGAGGACGGTTCGCCTCCGTTCGCAGGGCGAACCGAGAGCGTTGCGTTCACGTCGCTCCGGCGGGCCCCGAAGAGCGCCTGCTGATTCAGCGCGGGTCGGCGCCGTCGATGTTCCAGTGGCGGCCGATGGCGGCGATCCAACCCTCGTCGCCCCGCGGCTGGATCGAAAAGCGGCTAATCACGCGCTGCCCACCCTCGCCGTCGCCGTAGAGCACGTCGACCGTGAGCCACTCCCGCGCTTCGATCGCGAATCGTGCCGCCGCGAACTCCGGCGCCGACGGATCTCTGAACGTCCCCTGCCAGAACCCGACGTCGCCGGCCGGAACGTAAAGGTCACGCGTCAATCGCGTGAACTCATCCGGTGCTCCGTGCTCTTCGAGCCGTTGACGCTCCGGATAGAAACGCCAGCCGTGCAGGACGGCGATTCCGGAGCCTGCGTTGCGGACGTTCATCGCGAGATAGATCGCGTCGTCGGCCACGTCGGCGACGGCGCCGCCGGGCGGAACGACGACCCACTTCTCGTCGGAAAAGCCGACCTTCTGCGGCGGGTCATCCAGCTTCGAGGGCAGCAGCAGCGGACGGAGCCCGAGGAGGAGCGAGCGCTCGGCGACCCGGGCGGCGCGGTTCGCCGACCGGACCGAGGCGAAGGTCGCAAGTGCGAGCACGAGCGTCCCGATGGCCGTCGCCAGCGCGGAGATCGTCACCCAGTCGGTCGCGAGCATGGGGCGATCCTACGAGTCGAGGTCCGACAGGGCCGCCCGCGCCGCGGAGTAGCCGCACATCCCGTGGACGCCGCCCCCCGGCGGCGTCGCCGCCGAGCAGATGTAGACGCCGCGGAGCGGCGTGCGATACGGGACGAGGCGCCGGACCGGCCTGAAGAAGAGCTGGCCGAGGTCCATCGCGCCGCCGTTCAGATCGCCGCCGACGAGGTTGCGGTCGTGCGCCTCGAGCGCCGCCGGGCCCATCGCGTGGCGCGCGAGGACGAGCTCGCGGAAGCCAGGCGCGAACCGCTCGACCTGCGCCTCGATCCGCTCGGTCATGTCGACGCCGGACCCGTTCGGGACATGGCAGTACGCCCAGGCCGTGTGCTTGCCCTCGGGCGCGCGCGTTCGGTCGAAGAGGCTCGTCTGGGCGAGCAGGCCGAACGGCCGCTCGACCGGACGGCCCCGCCACGCGCCCCACTCGGAGTGCGAGATCTCCTCGAGCGTGCCGCCAAGGTGGACGGTTCCGGCGCGGCGGCACTCCGCGGCCGTCCACGGGATCGGGCCGTCGAGCGCCCAGTCGAGCTTGAAGGCGCCGGGGCCGTGGCGGTACGCGCGCAGCCGGCGCAGGTAGCGCTCCGGGAGCCGATCGCCGGCGATGCGGACGAGCTCGCGCGGGACGACGTCCGCGACGACGACGTCCGCACGCGGCAGCTCGTCGACCGGGCTCGAGGTCACGACCTCGCCGCCGAGCTCCCGCAACTTCGCGGCGAGCGCGTCCGCGAGCTGTTGCGAACCGCCGCGCGGGAACGGCCACCCGACCGCGTGTCCGAGCACGAGCAGGACGAGGCCGAAGCCCGCGCTGGGCCGCCGCTCGAGCGGGAGCATCGAGTGCGCCGCGTGCCCGGCGAACCAGGCGCGCGCCCGCTCGCTTCGGAAGCGTTCCTCCGCGAGCGCGCGCGCAGTCCCGAGCGACGCGCGCGCCGCCGCCGCGAGCCCGCGAGCGCCGAGCCGGTCGCCGAGCCGCAGTACCGCGCGCGGCGAGACGGGGTGCGGGCCGATCAGGACACGTTCGACCTCGCGCCAGGCGTCGACGAGCGGGCCGACGAGCTCGCGGTACGAGCTGCCGTCCTCGCCGAGGCCGGCGGCCGTGGCGAGCAGGCCGTGCTCGAGCATCACCGCGGTGCCGTCGTCGAGCGGGTGCGCCGCCGGCGCGTCGGGCTGGACCCAGTCGACGCCGAGCTCGAGCGACCGAAAGAGCGGAGAGGCCTGCCCGAGCGGGTGGACCGAGGAGCAGACGTCGTGGACGAACCCCGGCAGCGTCAGCTCGGCCGAGCGCATGCCGCCGCCTAGCTGCTCCTCCGCCTCGTGCACGACGACCTCGAGCCCCGCGCGGGCGAGCGTGATCGCCGCGGCGAGCCCGTTCGGCCCCGAGCCGATGACGACGGCCCGCCTCAAGCGGCGGCGGAACGCAGCTGCCGCAGCGCCGGCCCGAGCGCCGGACCGCCTGCGAGCACGGGCTCGAACAGGTCGCCGTGGCGCTGGACGCGGTCGAGCGCCTCGTGCCGGCCGAAGTCCCGCGGCCGCACCTTCTCCGTCAGCTCCTCCCAGCGCAGCGGCGTCGAGACGGGCGCGCCCGGCTTCGGCCGCACCGAGTAGACGGACGCGATCGTCTTCCCGTGGCCGTTCTGCCGGTGGTCGACGAGGACGCCCCGGCGCTTCTTCTTCAGCCATTCGGTCGTCACGAGCCCCGGATGCTCCGCCTCGAGCCGGCGCGAGACGCGCTCGGCGAACTCGTACGTGTCCGGGAAGGACGAGCGCCGCGCGATCGGGACGAGCACGTGGATCCCGTCGGCGCCGCTCGTCTTCACGTAGGAGGCAAGCTCGAGCCGCTCGAGCGCGCCGCGGATCAGGTGCGCGACCTCGATGGCGTCAGCGAAGCCGTTCCGCGACTCGGGCGGGTCGAGGTCGAAGACGACGTAGTCGGGCCGCTCGGGCTTGTCGACGCGCGAATACCACGCGTTCATATCGACGCAATTCATCTGCACCATCCAGACGAGCGCCGCGGTCTCGTTGACGAGCGTGAAGTCGACGAGGCGCGAGCCGCCTTCCCGCGGCCAGGTCCGGAACTGCCGCGTCGGCAGCCAGGCCGGCTTCCCCTTCGGCGCCTGCTTGTGGAAGTACGGCC
>JBPYFE010000100.1:0-32535 GCA_051986525.1 Gaiellaceae bacterium | reverse complement strand
CACGACGGCGATGATCGCGATCGCGGCGGCTGCCGGAATCCAGCCGACGACGAGCGCGGCCGTGACGAGCAGGACGGCGGTCGCGACCGAGCCTTCGACCACGAGCGCCTCGCGCCGAAGGCGGACGACGCCGACGACGACCGCGCTCGCACCGAGCATCGCCGCGAGGTTGAAGACGTTCGAGCCGACGACGACCCCGATTCCGGTCGAATGCTCGCCCTTGACCAGCGCCGCCACCGCCGAGGAGACTTCCGGCGCGTCGGCGGCGAGCGCAGTAAGGAGGCCGAGCAGCGTCTCGGGGAGGCCGAGCCGAAGCCCGAGCCGGTCGAGCCGGCGCGCGAAGAAGGCAGCCGCCGCGAGCGTGACCACGAGCGACGCGACGAAGAGGACGGCGAGCGCCGCGGTCGTCACTCGCCGGCCGTCAGGGCCTCGCGTGCGGTCTGCGTCGCACCCGACGCGATCCGGCGAGCGCGCTCGAGCCGCGGGTCGTCGTCGCGCATCGCCAGGTTCACCTCGACGAGCTTCGCGGCGGCCCAGGCGGCGCCGAGGGCGAGCGCCGCGGCGGCTGCGGCATCCGCGCGGACGTCGGGCGTCGCATGCTGCGCGGCCTCGGCCGCCAGCGCCGCCACGTTCTCCGCGTGGTCGGCGATCTCGAGCGGGATGTCGGCCGCGCGCGCGAGCGCCTCGCCGAGCGCGAAGTCGTCCCCGCGCTCCTTCAGCTGCGCGATCGCGGCCTGGTAGGCCTCCGCGTCCTGCCGGGCGAGCGGGACGAGCCGGTCGCGGAGCCGCTTGGCCTGCGCCGCCGCGCCGGCCGCATCCGGCCACTCGCCGGCCTTCGTCGCGCGCGCGGCCAGCTCGACGAGCGCCGCCGCGGAGGCCGCGCTCAGCGCCGCGACCGCGCCGGCGCCCGGCCCGCCTCGAACCGGGACGGAGTCGAGCAGCTCGCCGAGCCGAAGGTCGAGATACGGCTCGTCCATCAGTCCGAGGCGAAGAAGAACTTCTGCCAGGCCGTCCACCAGTCGTCGCCGCGGGCGACGATGGTGCGGTCGTCGAGCAGCTCGACGTCCGAGCGCAGCGCCAGCTTGCGCGCGGGCTCGGTGCCCTTGAACTCGACCTTGACCTCGCAGGGCTTCCCGGGGTCGTACGGCGCCACCGCGTTCAGGTCCGCGAGCGCGCGCATCGCACCGTCCTCGACGAGCTCCCGCGCGCGCTTCGGCGCCAGCATCCGCGCCGTGAAGGTGCCGAGGCCCTCCTTGACCTCCACCGTCGTCAGCCCCTCGCCGAGCAGCTCCTTCCCTTCGCGGCAGCTCGCGCGGTCGCCCGTGACCATCAGGACCGGGCAGCCCCAGGCGCCGCAGAGGGCGGCGTTGATGCCCGTCTCGCCGACGCGCGTCCCGTTGAACCAGAGGTTCTGCCAGTCGCGGCCGGAGACGGTGTGGTTGAGGACGCCGTCGGCCGTCCCGGCCATCGCGTGCATGCCGACGAAGAGGGCCGCGTCGATGCCGGACTCGAGGAAGGCCGTGTAGCCGGTCCATTCGGTCTGGACGACGAACTCGCAGGCAGGGTCGAGGTCTTCCGCGATCAGCGAGTTGAACGTGTAGCCGCCGCCGGCCCCGTGGCAGTCGACGACGACGATCTCGCTCGCCCCGGCCGCCTTCGCGCCGCGCACGGCGGCGTTGATCTCTTCGGTGTAGAGGCGGCGGCCCTCCTCGTACATCGGCTTGCCGGCGTTCGTCTGGTCGACGTTGACGATCCCGGCGATCCCTTCCATGTCGCTGATGATGTGGACGCGCACGCTTGTAGCGTTCCACGGATGGAGACCGGCCTGCGCGGCAAGCGCGTCCTCGTCACCGGCGCCTCGGGCGGAATCGGCTCCGCGTGCGCCCGCGCCTTCGCCGCCGAGGGCGCCGAGCTCGTCCTCCATTTCCGGTCGGGCCGCGACCGCGCGGAAGCGCTCGCGGAGGAGCTCGGCGGCGCGCAGGTCGCCGGCGCCGACCTCACGGACGAGGCGGAGGTCGACCGGCTCTTCGGCGAGATCGGCGCGCTCGACGTCTGCGCAGCGGTTGCCGGCGTCTGGCCGCGCGAGGACGAGCCGGTCTGGGAGCTGTCGCTCGAGCGCTGGCGCGAGACGCTCGATGCGAACCTGACGGCGACGTTCCTGACCGCGCGCGGATTCCTCCGCGGCGTCGCCGAGCGCGGCCACGGCTCCCTCGTCGTCGTCGCCTCGACGGCCGGCCTCTTCGGCGAGGCCGGGCACGCGGACTACGCGGCGGCGAAGTCGGCGATCGCCTACGGGCTGACGCTGAGCCTGAAGAACGAGGTCGTCCGTGTCGCCCCTCGCGCGCGCGTCAACTGTGTCTGCCCGGGCTGGACGTACTCGCCGATGACGCGCGGCGAGGTCGACGACGACGTGCTCGACCGTGTGACGGCGACGATGCCGCTGAAGAAGATCGCCCAGGCGGAGGACGTGGCCCACCAGGTCGTCGTCCTGGCCTCCGACGAGCTCTCCGGCCACGTCACCGGCCAGATCGTCACGGTCGCCGGCGGGATGGAAGGCCGCCTCTTACGTTAGTAACAGACTGTTACGAGCTCCGGTGTCGGACGACGAACGCACGGAACACCGGGGGTCGATCGCCGTCTCCGAGCTAGTAACAGACTGTTACAAGCTCGAAGAGCCGCGGCCCCGCACGCACGCACGACGAGGCCGCGGCTCGATTTGAGCTCCAACGCAGCCGCAGGAGTAATTGCCGTTAGTCCCCGACTGGACGGAGTCCCAGTCCCTCGATCGGATGATGCGGCCGGTCCCTTTAGCGCCGATCCCGGACCAAACGTCAGGCGGGGCCGCCGCCCGGCCCCGCCTGAGTCTCCCGTGAGAGAGCCGCAGTAGATATCTCCGTGGGCCTCGCCGCATCGGGCCCTCCGGTGACTATGTCTTCCGGAGCGCCCCCGCCGCATCGGGGCGCCTCGCGGAATGTGGGCTGAGTATCGCGAGGCGGGTCTACTTGATCTATCCCCCTTCCTCGGTTGACTACCGTGGTTGACTTCTCGCGATGCCGGACCGCTTCCAAAAACGGCTTGAACAGGGGCCTCCCGTGGTCACGGACGGCGGCATGGGCGTGCTCGTCTCGAGCGCAGTCCCTCGATTGCGCTGTCCCGAGGAGGCGAACATCCGCTCGCCCGAGAGCGTCGTCACGTTGCACACGAGCTTCATCCAGGCCGGCGCCGAGCTGATCGAGACGAATACGTTCGGCGCGAACCGGCACAAGCTGCGTTCGCACTACCTGGAAGACGAGTTCGAACGCATAAACGAGGGCGGCGTCAAGCTCGCGCGCGAGGCGCGGGAGATCTCGGGACGCGACGTCTTCGTCGCCGGCTCGATCGGGCCGGTCGGCGAGCTCGGCGACGTCGATCCGTCGGAGCGGGCGGAGCTGTTCGCCGAGCAGGCGCGTCTGCTGGACGGACGCGGCGTCGACCTGTTCATGGTCGAGACCTTCTTCGAGCTCGACGAATTGACGACGGCGATCGAGGCGGTGCAGAGCGTCTCGAGCCTGCCGATCGTGGCGATGCTGACCTTCGACGAGGACGCCGTGACGCTCGGCGGCGTCGAAGCTGCGGACGTGATGGCGCAGTTGCGCGACTACGACCTCGCCGCCGTCGGCGCGAACCACGGCTCCGGCCTGCACGCTGCGCTGGCGGCGCTCGAGGCGATGGGCGACGGCCGGCCGCTCGCGGCGCTTCCGAACGTCGGCCTCGCGAGCCTCTCCGGCGGCCGCGTCATCTACCCGCACGCGACCCCGGAATACTTCGCCGAGTTCGCGGCCCAGGCGCGGGCGCTCGGCGCGCGCGTGATCGGCGGCTGCTGTGGGACGACGCCGCTCGAGATCGAGGCTATCGCGCGCGCCGTCGAGGAAGAGCGTGCGCCGACGGCGCCGTTCGCCGCGGCGGAGCGCGAACTCGTCGTCGCCACGCACGAGCGGCACGAGGAGACGGAGCTCGCGCGGAAGCTGCGCGCCGGCGAGTGGGTGACGTCGGTGGAGCTCGACCCGCCGAAGGGCGGCACCTACGACGCGATGCTCGCGGTCGGCCGGACGCTCCAGGCCGGCGGCGTCGGCTTCGTCGACATCAACGACAACCCGATGGCCCGGGCCCGGGCGAACGCCCTGATGGCCGCGATCGCGATCGAGCGCAGCTGCGAGCTCGAGACGATCCCCCACGTCACGCCGCGCGACACGTCCGTGATGGGGATCCAGTCGCAGCTGCTCGCCGCCCATGCCGAGGGCGTCCGCAACATCCTCGCCGTCACCGGCGACCCGCCGCACGTCGGCGACTATCCCGGCTCGCGCGGCGTCTACGAGGTCGACTCGATCGGCCTGGCGCAGCTCGTGACGCGGCTGAACGGCGGCGAGGATTTCAACGGCCGCGCGATCGACGCGCCGACGTCGTTCTTCCTCGGCGTCGCGGTCAATCCGTCCGCCGACGACCTCGAGACGGAGCTCGAACGCTTCCGCCGCAAGCTCGACGCCGGCGCGCACTTCGCGATGACGCAGGCGTTGTTCGACCTGTCCTACCTCGACGCGTTCGAGGAGAAGCTCGGCGGCTGGCCGATCCCGATCCTGGTCGGGATCTTCATCGTCCGCTCGCATCAGCTCGCCGTGCGG
This sequence comes from Gaiellaceae bacterium, assembly GCA_051986525.1. Classification (GTDB taxonomy): domain Bacteria; phylum Actinomycetota; class Thermoleophilia; order Gaiellales; family Gaiellaceae; genus 13-2-20CM-68-14. Next base: position 27,877 of record JBPYFE010000100.1, on the reverse strand, counting down.
CTGCACAACGAGGTGCCCGGGATCGTCGTGCCCGAGCCCGTCCAGCAGCGACTGCTCGACGCCGGCGCGGGCGCGGCCGTCGAGGGCCTCGCGATCGCGCGCGAGCTGTACGAGCAGGCGCGCGGGAAAGCGGCGGGGGTGTACGTGATTCCGCCGTTCAAGCAGCCCGAGGCGGCGCTCGACCTGCTCGGCTAGCCGACCGCGCAGCCGCCGGTCGAGACCGGGCCGCGCGCCGAGGAGAGTGCCGCGCGGACGGCCGAGCTCGGCACGCCGAAGCCGCCGCTCGCGCCGACGCGCGAGGCGTAGACGACCGTCTGCACGTCGCCGTTCGCGTCGACGGCGGGCGCGCCGGAGTCGCCTTCTCGCACGTCCCCGCGCAGGGAGGTGACGGTTCGGCCGGTCGCGTGGCCGTACGCGTCGGTGGTGACGACGAACGTCGTCGGGCCGATCCGCGCGGGCGTCGCCGTGAACGGGCCGTCCTGCGGGAAGCCGAGGATCGCGACGGACGCATCCGGCCGTGGGTCGACGAGCGGCAACGGGCGTGCCGAGAGCCCCGGCACGCGCAGGACGGCGACGTCGTTGTGCGCGTCGAATGCGACCGCCGTCGCGCGGAAGCGGCCGCCGCTCTCGGGCTCGACGACCGTGTCGTGCTCGCCGGCGACGACGTGCGCCGCGGTGACGACGAGCCCGGGCCTCGCCGTCCAGCCGGAGCCTTCGATCCCGAGGCCGCACGCGGTCCCGAGCACCTTGACGATGCTTCCCCTCGCCGACTGCACGGCCGGCCGGCCGGCGATCGAGCCGTCGGGCGGATCGACCTGCGCGAACGGTCCGCCGACGGCGGGCAGCGGGTCGAAGCGGGCGAGCGCCTCGATCAGGCTGCGCGGCGAGAAGCGCGCGTAGAGGCGCCGCAGGATCAGCGACTGCTGCACGTCCTTCCGCAGCGCCGGTCGTCCCGGGAGTTGGAGCGCGACGACGCCGAGCACCCAGACGACCACGAGCCCGGCGACCGCGCCGAGGATCGCGCCTCCGGCCGTGTCGAGCGCCCGCAGCGGCGCCGGCCGGAGGACGTGGGCGCGCAGCGAGACCGCGATCGCGATCCCGACCGACTGGAGGACGAGCGCGCCCGCGAGCGCCGCCGCGAGCGAGACCATCGGCGCGTACGGGGAGTGGTTGCCGCCGTGGAGGAGTGCCGGGGCGAGCCGGCGCCCGACCGCCGCGCCGAGCACGAGGCCGCCCAACGAGAACGCCCCGGCGATCAGGCCCTGGCGGGCGCCGAGCAGCGCGAGCAGGAGCACGACCGCGATCACGATCAGGTCGATGCCCGTCACGCGATCTAGGCTAGAGGCCGTGGAGGGTGACGAGCTGCAGAGCTTCATCGATCGCTACAACGACGCCTGGAACGCGCACGACGTCGACGCGATCGTCGCCATGCACACGGACGACTCCGTGTTCGAGAACCACGTCACCGGCGACCGCTACGTCGGGCGCGAGGACATCGGCGAGGCGATCCGGGGGATCTTCGGCGTCTTCCCGGATCTGAGCTTCGAGGGCCGGCGTCAGTACGTTCGCGACGACCTCGTCGTCCAGGAGTGGACGGCGCGGGGCACGCACGAGGGGACGATGCGCCGCTCGGGCGTCGAGGTCGCGCCGACCGGAAGGCGCGTCGAGTACGAGGGGATGGACGTGATCCCGATCCGGGACGGCCTCGTTGCGCGCAAGGACGTCTACTCGGACTCGATCACGCTCCTGCGCCAGCTCGGGCTGACGGACATTTCATAGCTACAATCCGCCGGCCCGGGGGCGTAGTTCAGTTGGTTAGAACGCCGGCCTGTCACGCCGGAGGTCGCGGGTTCGAGTCCCGTCGCTCCCGCCTCACCGTTCGAAGTCCGGCGCTTTCGTCGGCTTCGCCCGCCGCCTTATCCTGAGCCGATGAGCTCCTCCGGCTACGTGCACGGCTATGCGACGCCCGAACAGGAGCGCCTCGTCGCTCAGGCCGAGCACTGGCGGCACCGGCTGATTCGCGACGGGACGGAGCTCCCTCCCGGGACGCGGCTGCTCGAGATCGGCTGCGGTGTCGGCGCCGTCCTCGCCGTGCTCGGACAGGAGTTCCCTGGGATCCGGCTGACCGGCGTCGACATCGAGCCGCGGCAGCTCGAGTTCGCGCGCGGGCACCTCGAGCGAGCGGGGGTCGAGGCGACCTTGGTCGAGGCCGACGCGACCGCGCTTCCTTTCGCCGACGGTTCCTTCGACCACGTGTGGATGATGTGGTTCCTCGAGCACGTCGCCTACCCGGTCGCGATCCTGCGCGAGGCCCGGCGCGTTCTCGTTCCAGGCGGCGCGATCACGGCGATCGAGGTCGACTACGGCACCGTCCGCGCGGAGCCGTCGACGCCGGCGTTCGAGGCGCTCGTCGACGCGATGGTCCGAGGCATGGCCGCTTCCGGGTGGAGCGACGCCGGGACCCGCCTACCCGGATGGCTCCGCGAGAGCAGCTTCGAAGACGTCGACGAGGGCGAGCGCCAGTTCCGGTGGCGCGACGGAGACCTCGCGAGCCAGGCCGGCTACGCGGGCGACGTCCTGGAAAGCGCGCTGCCCGCCCTGAGCGCGCTCCCGGCGACGGACGAGGCGGAGCTGCGCCAAGGGCTCGACGACCTCCGGAGCCTGCCCGGCCGGCCGGGGGCGGGCCTCGGGTGGATCGTCCACAAGTCGACCGGCGTCAAGCCGACGAACGCTCAGACGACGGCGTAGACGAGCTCGACCGCGCCGTTCTCGAGAGCGTGCTCGCTCTCGAGCGCCAGACGCGTGTCCGTGTCGATGGCCGGCGTGAGCCGCAATCCTCCGCCGACGAAGACCGGGACGACGACGAGGCCCAGGAGGTCGAGCGCGCCCAGCCGCCGGAACGTCTCGATCGTGGTCGGGCCGCCGACGAGGTGCACGTCGCCGGCGATCTCGTCCCGCATCGCCGCGAGCAGGTGCCCCGGGTCGCTTTCGACCACGACGTGTTCGGGCGTCCCAGTCGGCCGATGCGACGCGAGCACGTAGACGCCTAGCTCGCCCCACGGCCATTGCTCGGCGCCGAGCGCAGGCTCGAACGTAGTTCGACCCATCAGCACGGCGTCGCACGCCGCCTGGAACTCGACGAACCCGTACGCCTGCGGGCTCCAATTCGGATCGGCGAGCTGCACCGGCCGGCCGTCCGGCGTCGTCACGTAGCCGTCGACGCTGATGCACATGCGGGTCCGGATCCTCATGCTCGTTGGACTCTTTCGGACCGCTCGACTCATCGGTAGGAGCGGAGGCCGCTTGGACAGGCGCTTTCGTACGAATTACAAAGGACTCCAGGGCGGAACGAAAAACGGGTCCCGTCCATGCGTCGTTCCGTCCTCCTGCTCTCGCTCGCGCTCGCCACGGTCCTCGCCTCGGACGCGCGCGGAGCCTCGCCGCGGGTTGCGGCGCTCCAGGTCGCGCTTTTCCAACGCGGCTACTACGACCATGGCTTCGACGGGGTCGCGGGCCCGCTGACCCGCGCGGCGACGAAGCGGTTCCAGCGTCACCATCACCTCGTGCCGGACGGGATCGCCGGGCCGAAGACGCGCGCCGCGCTCGGCCGCTGGGGGCGCCGCGAGCTCGGGCGCCGCGAGCTCCGGCGCGGCACCCGCGGCTGGGACGTGGTCGAGCTCCAGTTCCTGTTACGTCGGAACGGCATGTCGATCTCGCTCGACGGGATCTTCGGGCCGGCGACGGAAGCGGCGGTGATCGGGGCGCAACAGGGCGCGGGCATCGCGACCGACGGCGTCGTGGGGCCGGAGACCCTGGCCGTGGTGCGCCGGCGGCGCGGCCGTCTGACCAGGCTCGCGGAGCACGCGAGCATCCGGGCGGCGATCGACCGCTGGTCGCGCCATTACGGCGTCGACGCACACCTCGCCTGCGCGCTCGCCTGGATGGAGTCGGGCGACCAGCCGAACCTCACCTCCGCCGCCGGCGCGTGGGGCGTGTTCCAGATCACGCCGCCCACATGGCGATTCGTGGAGAACGTGCTCGCCGGGAGGCGGTATCCGCGCACGGTCGAGGGGAACGTCCGTGTCGGGCTCGTCTACCTGCGCCACCTCCTGCGCACGTTCGGCGACGCCCGCGAAGCGCTCGCCGCCTGGTACACCGGTCCCGGCCTGGTCGCCCAGCACGGGATCGGCCCGCGCGGCCGGTGGTTCGCGACGAGCGTGCTCGCGATTCGTATCGACTGCTGAGCGCGCCTCGAAAGCGCGCTTCGACCTTGGAGCCCGCTACTTGGGGATGCGCTTCAACCAGCGGCGCACGCCGTGGTGATGCGAACAGGTCCCGCGCCGATGGTGGGAGTAGCTGTACGTCCCGTCGCGGCACTGTGCCGTGGCGCCGGGCGGCGGTCCGGATGGCAATGCCTGGGCGGGTGCCGCAAACGCGAGCGCTACTGCGAAGAGGGCCAGCTTTCTCATCGGACTCCAATCTGACAGGAAGCTGTCGAAAGTCAATACTCTCGCCCCGCGCAGCTGTTCGACGTCGTGGCGGGCTACGCAGCCGAGCTGTCGCGGCGGCGGACGTCGTCCTGCTCTCCGGCCGCCCGAGCCGCCTCCTCCAGCTCGCGGCTCAGGCAGTCGGGGCAGATCCCGTGCGACGCCTGCGCGCGGAGCGAGGTCGCGATCCGCTGCTGCCCGGCTCCGATCGCGGTGAGCGGAAGCCATTCGTTGTCGATCTTGAACCGGTCGCACCAGGCGCAGCGGACGAGGATGCCGCGGCCGGCGTCGGCCTCGCGAAGCGCCCGCGCGAGGGCCGAGATCCGCCGGGACTTGGCCTGCAGGCTCTCCGCCTCGTTTCGCGCCGCCATCGCTCGGCGCACCAGCGCCTCGTACTCGGGCAATTCGCCGCCTTTCCTTACGTCCCGGACAAGGTCGCACAACGAACCGTTGCCGTCGAGCGCCCGCCGGCATCGGCCATGATCGGCGCATGAGCGAGCACGCGGACGTCGTCGTCATCGGCGGCGGGATCATGGGCGCGGCCGCGCTTCGCTACCTGGCCGAGCTCGGCTGCCGGCGCGCGATCCTGCTCGAGCGCGAGACGCTCGGCGCCGGCTCGACGGGCCACTGCGCGGGCGGGGTCCGGACGCTCTTCTCCGACGAGCTGAACGTGCGCATCGGGCTCGAGTCGATCCGACGGCTGGAGCGGTTCGAGGAGGAGGTCGGCGAGCCGGTCGACCTCCGGCTCGAGGGCTACCTCTTCCTGCTCGACGACCCGGCGGACGTGGACCGGTTCCGCGCCGACCTCGAGCACCAGCGCGCGGCCGGGATCGAGACAGCAGTGATCGAGCCCGACGACGCGCTCGCGATCGTGCCGCAGCTGGAGGTCGGCGATCTCGCCGCCGCGGTCTTCAATCCTGTCGCCGGCTTCGTCACGCCCGACCTCGTCGTCCAGGGCTGCGCGCGCCGTGCCGCTGCTCTCGGTGCGGTCGTCCGGCAGTCGTGCGCCGCGGAGCGAATCGTCGTCGAAGGCGGACGGGTCGTGGGCGTCGACACGAGCAGCGGCCGGATCGAGACCGAGCGCGTCGTCCTGACCGCCGGCGTCTGGTCACGCGAGCTCGCGGCGACGGCCGGGCTCGACCTTCCGGTCGAACCGGAGCGGCGCTTCATGCACGTCACGGGCGAGGCGCCGCAGTTTCCGGCCCAGCTGCCGCTGACGATCGATTTCAGCACCTCGTTCTACTTCCATCGCGAGGGCGACGGGATCCTCTTCGGCGGGCGCGATCAGTCCCTGGACGCGCTCGCCCCGCACGCCGCCCGGCGGCTGCCCGCCCTCGCCGAGCTCGAGGTGCGACACACGATCTGGGGCTATTACGAGTTGAGCCCCGACCGCAACGCGCTCGTCGGCGCCGCGGCCGAGCCGGAGGGACTCGTCTACGCGACCGGCTTCTCGGGACACGGGTTCCAGCAAGGCCTCGTCGTCGGCGAGCATCTCGCCGAGCTCGCGCTCGGCCTCGAGCCGACGTTCGACCTCTCGCACTTCGGGGTCGAGCGCTTCGCGCGTGGGACCGCCCGCGCCGAGCTCGACGTCATCTGACGCCGGCCAGCTCGTCCGCGCGGGTTCGGACGTGGGCGAGCGAGACGAGGTTCCCCTTCTGCTCGAAGCGGGCGGCCGCCTCCTCGAAGGCCGCGCCGGCCGCGTCCGTCCGCCCGGCGAGCCAGAGCACCTCGCCGAGGTCGACACGCGTGTCTCCCTGCGGGTTCAGCATGTCGGTCGCATCCGCGAGCTCGACGGCCTCCCGCGCCAGCGCCTCGGCCTCCGGCCGGCCCCCGCGCGCGAAGATCTTGGCCCGCGCGCTCCGCCACAGCAGCTGCGAGAAGGCGTCCACCGGCGCCGAGGTCGCCTCGCTGACCCGGCTGAACTCCTCCGCCTCGGTGAGCTCGTCCTGCTCGTAGAGCATGTGGGCGAGCAAGGCCGCCGCGGTCGAGAGGTACGCACGCTCGCCCATCGACTCGAGCTCGCCGTAGCTCTCGCGCAGGATCGCGGTCGCGGCCGCGGCGTCCCCGGCGAGCCGCTCGACGTAGTGCGCCTCCTGCGCGCTCATCGCGACGAGCAGCGTGAAGCCGAGGTCGGTGAGCGCCTGGCGGCCGCCGGCGAGCAGCGTCCGCGCCTCGGCGAACTCCCCACGCATCGCCTCGAGCGCCGCCTGCTCGATGCACGAGTTCGCCCGGATGACGGGATCGTCGGACGCGTCGTGGAACCTCCGACAGCGGGCGATCCCCTCGTCGACGCGGAGCGGCCCGAAGTTCGCGCTCATCATCAGCCAGCCGATGCTCTCGCCGCGTTCAGCACGCAGGTTCGCGCGGTCGGCATAGTCGAGCGCCTGCGTCCACGCCTCCTCGGCCCGGCCGAGGTTCCCCATCAGCGTCCCCTCGACGCGCCCGAGCAGGTTCCACGCCTGCGCGAGCGTGACCGGATCGCCGAGCTCCTCGGCCGCCTGCAGCGCCTCGTGGACGTCGTCGAGCAGCCCGTCGCTGCTCGCGCTCAGCATGCGCAGCGACGAGAGGCCGAGCAGCGCGCGCGCCGGACGACGGCCGGCGCGCCGGATTGCCTCCTCGAGCACGGCGCGCCCCTCGCCCACGTAGCCCTGGGCGACCCAGAACGGCCAGAGCGCGGTCGCGAGCCGGAGCATCAGCTCCACGTCTTCGTCCTCGCGCGCGCGCTCGATCGCGACGCGGAAGTTCGGGTAGTCGTCGACGACGCGGGCAATCGCGGCCGCCTGGTCGCCGGTCCGCGACTCCACGTCGAGCGACTCGGCGAGCGCGGCGAACCAGCCGCCGTGCAGCCGCCGCGCCGTCTCGGTCTCGCCGGCCGCGTCGAGCCGTTCGAGCGCGAACTCCCTGATCGACTCCAGCATCGAGAACCGCGGCTCGCCGTCCGAGTCGACGCGCCGGCGGAGGAGGCTCGCCTCGACCAGCGACGCGAGCGCGTCGAACAACGCCGGCCCGAACGCGGCGTCACGGTCGCAGACCGCCTCCGCGGCTTCGACCCGGCAGCCGCGGACGAAGATCCCCAGCCTCGCGAAGAGCGCCTGCTCCCGTGCCTCCAGCAGGTCGTAGCTCCACTCGATCGTCGCCCGCAGCGTGCGCTGGCGCTCGTCGAGGTCCGGGGCGCCGCCCGTCAGCACGGCGAGGCGCCGGTCGAGCCGTCGCAGCAGCGCCACCGGAGTCAGCGTTCGCACGCGCGGCGCCGCGAGCTCGATCGCCAGCGGCAGGCCCTCGAGCCGCAGGCAGATCTCGCGGACGGCCTCCTCGTTCCCGGCGTCGAGGGCGAAGCCGGCGACCGCCGCCCGCGCCCGCTCGACGAACAGGCCGACCGCCTCGTCCAGCGGCAGCGGCCGGACCGCGTACGCGTGCTCGCCCGAGAGCCGCAGCGGCGTCCGGCTTGTCGCGAGGATCTTCAGCGCCGGCGCGGCGGCGAGCAGGCCGCCCAGCTGCGCGGCGACGGGCAGCACCTGCTCGAGATTGTCGAGCAGGAGCAGCAGCTCGCGGTCGCGCACGTAGTCGGTCAGCGTCTCGAGCGCGTCCCCTCCGGACTGCTCGCGCAGGCCGAGCGTCTGCGCGACGGTCGGGACGACGAGCTCCCAGTCGCGCACCGGCGCGAGCGAGACGGCGAAGACGCCGTTGGCGAACTCGTCGAGCGCAGCGCCCGCGCTCTCGAGCGCGAGCCGCGTCTTCCCCGAGCCTCCCGGGCCGGTGAGGGTGAGCAGGCGCACGTCGTCCTGCCGAAGCAGGTCGCCGATCTCCGCCAGCTCGCGCTCCCGTCCGACGAACGCGTTCGCCTGGGCGGGAAGGTTCGTCGGGCGGTTGGACAGCGACCGCAGCGGCGGGAACTCCGTCGGCGCGCCGTCGACCAGGAGTTGGTACAGGTGCTGCACGCCGGCGAGATCCTTGAGCCGGTGATCGCCGAGGTCGCGCACGGCGAAGCGGTCGCCGAGCAGCGCGCGCGTCGTCTCCGAGACGAGCACCTGGCCGCCGTGCCCGGCCGCCATCACGCGCGCGGCCCGATGAACGTCGAGCCCGACATAGTTGCCGCCGATCACGAGCGGCTCGCCGGAGTGCAGGCCCATCCGCACGCGCACCTCCGAGCCCGGCGGCCAGGCGTAAGCGGCGAGCGCCCGTTGGGCGTCGGCGGCTGCGGACGCGGCTTCGTCAGCCGTGGGAAAGGCGACGAAGACCGCGTCACCCTCGGTCCCGACCTGGAAGCCGTCGTGCAGCCTGAACGCCTCTCCGAGAAGGCGTCGGTGCTCGGCGAGCAGGCCCGCGTACGCGTCGCTGCCGGTGCGCTCCAGGAGCCGCGTCGACCCTTCGATGTCCGTGAACAGCAGGGTGACGGTGCCGCTGGGGGGCTCGGCGGCCATGGCGCCAGTATCTTCGAAACGGCCGCTGCGATCGCGGCCGCGGCTCAGCGCTACGCGGCGGACTGGGGCAGCGGCTCGCCGGCGGCGGCGCGCTCGAGCGGCTCGATCTCGATCTTGCCCATCTGCATCATCGCCGCCATCACGCGCTGGGCGGCTTCGCCGTCGGAGTCGCGGAGCAGCTCCGGCAGCCGCGTCGGCACGATCTGCCACGAGAGCCCGTAGCGGTCCTTCAGCCAGCCGCACGGCCCGTGCTCGCCGCCGTCCCCGAGCTTCTCCCACAGCTCGTCGACCTCTGACTGGCCCTCACAGTTGACGACGAACGAGACGGCTTCGGTGAACGTGAACTCCGGGCCGCCGTTCAGCGCGACGAAGCGCCGGCCGTCGAGGTCGAACTCGACGGTCATCACCGAGCCTGCCTCGCGCGGTCCGGCCTCGCCGTAGTGCGAGACACTGCGGACCTGCGAGTTCGGGAACAGCGAGACGTAGAAGTTCGCGGCCGCCTCGGCCTCGGTGTCGAACCACAGAAACGGGGTGATGCCCTTCATCGTGCGCTCCTTTCGTCGGGTCACACGGTAGACGGCAGGCGCGTCACGATCTCATCGGTATGAGAAGAGCTCCGGTCGTGCTCGCGGCGCTCGTCCTCGCCGGCTGTGGGAGCACAGCGCCGAGCTCCGACTCGGCCGTCCGCGAGACGCTCGCCGCAGGAGTCGCCGCCATCCGGAACACGCCGGACGCGCGCCGGCTCGACCGACGCCTGGCGGCGACCATGGGCGACCTCCGGCGCGAGGACGCAAAGACCGCCGCGGCCAGGCGAGGCCGCGCGCTCGCGCTCGCCGGCTTCGCGTCGACCCGCCGCGGCGTCGAGACGCAGCTGTCGATGCGGGTGCACGACAGCGGCCGGCTCGAGGCCGCCGTCCGCGACGCGAAGCGGGCCGACCGCTACCTGAACCGCGGCGCGCGCCTGCTCCGCGCGGCCGGTCGCGCGCTCGGGGTCAACGTCGGGCTCGTGAACGGACGCTAGTAACCGCTGAAGCGGTCCGGCCGGATCTGCTCCTCGGGCACGCCGAACGCCTTCAGCTCCTCGACGACGCCTTCGACCATCGGCGGCGGTCCCGCGATCAGGTACGTCGCACCCGCGCCGTCGTCGAGGTGGTCACGAAGGAAGTCACGGTCGATCCGCCGCCGCTCGCCGTCCCAGCTCGAGTCGTCGGTCATCGTGAAGACGACGCGGAGGCCCGGGATCTCGCTCTCGAGCTGCCGCAGCTCGTCGAAGAAGGCCGTGGACTCGCGGTCGCGGTTCGAGTACAGGAGCGTGATCCGGTACGGCAGCCGCTCGTCCGCGATGTAGCGAAGCATGCTGCGGAAGACGGTGATCCCGATCCCGCCCGCGATGAACACGTACTCGCGGTCGGCCTCCTCGGGGAGCACGAACTCGCCCTTCGGCTGTTCGACGTCCACCTCCGTCCCGACGGGCAGCTCCTGGAGCGAACGCTTGAACGCGGAGTCGCGGAGGCGGGTTGCGAACCCGAGCACGCCGCGCTCGGTCGGCGACGTGACGACGGTGATGTGGCGGCGCGGCCCCTTCTCGTCGTCGTACGGCGGATCGAGGAGCGTCACCCAGAAGTACTGCCCCGGCCGGAAGTCGACCTCCTCGCCTTGCAGGTCGAACACGACCAGCAGCGTTCCGAGGGCAACCGGGGTCTTTTCCTTGATCACGGCGCGCATGTCGGCGTAAGTATCGCGGTCCGGGCGTCTTCGGATTTCTGACGGCGGTGTGACAACTCCGTGCCGATCCACGCGCGAACCCTGGCGCGGCGCTCGACCGGCGGCTACCAAGGATGCAGTCCCACTCGTCCAGGAGGTTCCGCTGATGGCGCTCGTTCGCGCTCTTGCGCTCTTGCTCGCAGTCGCCGCCCCGGCCGGCGGCGCGATCGCGCTCGGGTCTCGCCAGGGCGCAACGCCTATCCACGCGTGCGCGGCCCGCGCCGACGGCAGGCTCCGGCTCGTCGCCAGAGCCGACGCCTGCCGGCGCGGCGAGCGGCCGGTGTCCTGGAACGTGGCCGGCGCTCGGGGAGCGCCCGGGCCTGTGGGAGCCACCGGCCCGTCGGGGGCCACCGGCCCGTCGGGATCCGCGGGCGCGGTCGGTGCCCAGGGTCCGACCGGCTCTGCAGGTTCTGTCGGCCCCACGGGACCGCGCGGCCCCAAGGGCGACTCGGGCACGACCTTCGGGTCGCTCGACGCGCTCGGCGGCCTTCCGTGCGACACCGCCGGCCGGGGCGGCAGGGTCGCGATCACCTACGACGCGGACGGCGTCGCCACCTTCACCTGCACGAAGGCAGCAGGCGCGAGGTCGGTGCGGGTGAACGAGCTCTCGACCGGCACGGCCGGCGCCGCCACCGACGAGTTCGTCGAGCTCGTCAACGCGGGCGGCGCCGACGCGGCGATCGGCGGGTACCGCGTCGTCTACCGCTCCGGATCCGGAACGACCGACGTCGTCCTGGCGACGATCCCCGCAGGAACGACGCTCACGCCCGGCGCGTTGTACCTCCTCGGCGGCAGCGGCTACAAGGGCGCCGTCGCCGCGAACCAGACTTTTGCGCAAGCGCTCGCGGCCACGGCGGGCGGCGTAGGAGTGCGCGACGCGACGGGCGCGCTCGTCGACTCGATCGGCTACGGCTCGGCGGCGAACGGCTTGGTGGAAGGCCACGCGGCCCCTGCGCCACCGGCGACCGCCTCCCCTGGGTCGAGCGACATCCGCCTCCCCGATGGCCATGACACCGACGACAACTCCGCCGACTTCTCGGTCAGCTCGGCGGCGACGCCGGGAGCGCCGAACCGCGCCTCGTGATCAGCCGGCGGCCTCGGCGCGACGGAGGCCGCGCACCGCCCAGACGAGGAAGAGCGCGCCGAGGCCGATCGCGGCGCCGAATGCCGCAAGCGTCTGCGTCGGCTCGCCGGCGAGAAAGCCGCGCCCCGACTCGATCACGCGCGTGATCGGGTTCACGACCGCGACCGCATGGATCCAGCCGGCGAGGAGCGAGATCGGCACGTACACCGGTGCGAAGAAGAGAACGAGGAAGACCGGCAGCTGCATGATCGGGCCCGCCTGCATCGTCCGGAGCCGCATCGCGACGCCTGCCGCCCAGAGGACGGCGGCGAAGTTCATCAGGAGGGCGAGCGTGTAGAGGCCGAACAGGTCGACAGCCGCCCCGCCGACCTTCATCCCGACCGCGAGCGCGACGACGGTGAGGATCACGGCCGTCACCATCCAGCGGCCGAGCGCGGCGAGCGCGTAGCCGAAGACGATCCCGATCCGGTGCGGCGCCGCGAGCAGGAGCCGCCGGGCGAAGCCTCCCTCGAAGTCGCGCGCGATCCCGAAGCCGGTGAAGACGCCGCCGAAGACGGCGGACTGGAGCAGGACGAAGACGAACTGAAAGGCCGTGTACCCCTGGGGGTAGTCGAAGCCAGGCGCGCTCGAGATCCGTGACAAGCCGCCTGCGAAGGCGGTGAAGAAGAAGAGCGGGAAGACGAGCGAGGGCACGAACAGCGAAGGGTTCGTGAAGACGTTGTGCAGCGTTCGCCAGGCGACCCCCCGTGCGACGGCGAACGTGTTCATCGCGCCATCCGCGCCGCGAGCGCCTGCGACGCGAGGGCGAAGGCGACGACGGCAACCGCAGCCGCGATCCCGAAGCCGAGCGCGAGCGCCTCCCCGTTCCAGCCCGTGATCACCAGGCTGCGAACGCACTCGATCAGGTACGAGACCGGGTTGAGCGTCGCCACGTCGCGGAACCACGTGATCTGGATCAGGTTCCGGGGGATGTTCATCGACGAGAGGAAGAGGAAGACGAAGAACGCAGGGAAGAGGCTCTGCACGGCCTCGCCGGAGCCGGTCCGGAGCGCCGCCAACGCCCCGAGCGCGCCGAAGGCGAGCGAGATCAGGAAGGCGAACACGAACAACACCAGCACGCCGAGCGGGCCGGATGCGAGCCGGACACCGACGATGTAGCCGACCGTCAGGTAGACCGCGGCCTGCACGAGCGCGAGCGTCGTCACGCCGCCGAGCTGCCCGACGAGCAGCGCGATCCTGCGCATCGGCGTCAGCGACAGCCGATTGAGGAAACCGGTCTGGATGTCGCGCGCGAGGTCGGTGCCCGCGTTCATCGTCGCGAACAGCGCGCCCTGGATGAACGGGACGGCGAGCGCGAAGGCGAAGAACGACCGCGTCGGAAACCCGGGCAGGCGCGTCTCGGCCTGGAGGCCGCCGGAGTTGACGGCGAGCAGGAGCATCGGGAAGACGAGCGGCCCGATCACGTTCGCCGGCTGGCGGACGGTGCGGACGACCGATCGGCGGGCGACCTGGTAGACCTGGTCGGCGAAGGGGCTCATGCCGGCTCGGCGGCCAGCTCGGCCTCGACCGGCGGCTCGTCCCCGCCGCCTTCGAGCGAGCGTCCCGTCTTCGCGAGGAAGACGTCGTCGAGCGTCGGCTGATGTAGCTGGAGGTTCTCGATCTCGACGCCCGCGGCGTCGAGCGCGCGGACGACGTCGGCGAGGTCCTCCTCGCCGGACGCGAGGCGGACGGCGACGCCGTGCGTCGATCCGCACTCCTCGCCGATCCCGGCGAGCACCTCGGCGGCGCGGCCGAAGTCGCGCGGATCCGCCGGAATCACCTCGACGGTCGGCCGCCCGATCTGGGCCTTGAGCTCGGCCGGCGTGCCTTCGGCGACGATCCGGCCGTGGTCGATGATCCCGACGCGGCCGGCGAGCGCGTCCGCTTCCTCGAGGTACTGCGTCGTCAGGAACACGGTGACGCCGTCGTCGCGGGCGAGCCGCGCGACCTCTTCCCAGAGCGCGGTCCGGCTCTGCACGTCGAGCCCCGTCGTCGGCTCGTCGAGGAACAGCACCGACGGCCGGTGGACGAGTGCCAGGGCGAGGTCGAGCCGCCGCTTCATCCCGCCCGAGTACCCCTTCACCTTGCGGTCGGCGGCGTGCGTCAGCCCGACGCGCCTGAGCAGCTCGTCGGCTCGTTCCTTCCGTTCCGAGCGGGGCAGGCCCTGGAGCGACGCCTGCAGGCGCAGGTGCTCGCGGCCCGTCAGCAGCGGGTCGAGCGCGGCTTCCTGCAGCGCGGCTCCGATTGCCGCACGGACCTGCGGCCCCTCGCTGACGACGTCGTAGCCCGCTACGCGCGCCGTGCCCGACGTCGGCGGCAGCAGCGTCGTCAGCATGTGGACGGTCGTCGACTTGCCGGCCCCGTTGGGGCCGAGGAAGCCGTAGATCTCGCCGCGCGTGACGGCGATGTCGATCCCGTCGACCGCGCGCGGACCGTTCTTGTATTCGCGGACGAGCTCCCTCGTCTCGATCGCGTGCTCGGTCACGCGGCCGACCTTACCAGAAACTTGATGTTGGCAAGTATTAACGGAATCAAGTATTCTTGGGGTGGCGATGGCGGCAGTCGAGAAGGAGCGGGTGAGCGCGGCGCGGGAGGCGCAGCAGCTCTTCTTCGAGATCGGGATGGTCCAGCGCCAGCGCGTCGGGGCCGCTCTGGGTGAGCTCGGGCTGACGTTCTCGCAGGCGCACGCGCTGCGGCTCCTCGATCGCGAGCGGCCGATGCCGATGAACGCGTTGGCCGGGCGGCTGCTTTGCGACGCCTCGAACGTGACGGGCATCGCCGACCGGCTCGAGAGCCGCGGCCTGATCGAAAGGCGCGCGGCCGAGGAAGACCGGCGCGTCAAGGGGCTCGTCCTCACGGACGCCGGCGAGGAGTTGCGCGTCCAGGTCTACGAGCTGATGAGCGAGCCGCCGGAGCCGATCGCAGCCTTGTCCGCGTCGGACCAGCGCGCGCTGCGAGACATCCTCCGCCGCGCGGTCCAGCACCTCTAGGCAGGCTCGGGCTCGTCGGGTAGCTCTCGCAGGCGCGGAAGCGGCGAGGGCAGCAGCCAGAGCACGCCGGCCAATGCGCCGAGGGTCGCGATCCAGAGCGTCTCGCGGACGCCGATCGCGGTTCCGAGCGCGCCGCCGAAGAGGGAGCCGAGCGGCCTGATCCCGTTGTTGACGACGAGATAGGCACCCGAGACACGCGAGCGCAGCCGGTCCGGGATCACGGCGGCGAAGATCGACCCGGCCGTGATGTCGAGGATCATGACGCCGAGGCCGGCGCCGAACTCGGCGAGCGCGAGCAGCACGAGCACGAGCGCATGCGGCCCCCCGGCGGCCGGCACGAGGACGAGCGGAAGCGGAAACAGGATGCAGCCGACGACGAACGCGGGGCCGATCCCGATCCTCCGGCTCAGCCGCGAAGTCACCGCCGAGCCGATCAAGCCGCCGACGGCCCCGATCCCGAGCACGATTCCGAGCACGCCGGGGCGCACGTCGAGATAGCGCGTCGCGTAGAGGATGAAGAGCGCGAAGAAGGCGAAGTTGAAGAAGTTGATCGTCGCGGTCGCACCGAGCGCCGAGCGGATCGTCCGCGACCGCCTGATGAAACGGACGCCGGCGACGACCTGGCCCTGCTCGCCGGCCGACGTCGGCGGCTCGGTCGGGTCGATCGAGCCGAGGAACGAAGCGGAGCAGACGAACGAGACCGAATCGGCCAGCAGCGCGTACGGCGCCGAGAGAGCCTGGACGAGCACGCCGGCGACGCTCGGACCGCCGACGAACGCAAAGGCCCGGCTCCCGTGGATCAGCGAGTTGGCGCCGAGGTAGTCCTCGCGCGGCACCAGCGCGACGAAGAGCGCGCTCTGCGAGACGAAGAAAAGCATGCTCAGCGTCCCGGTCAGGAAGGCGACCACGTACACCTGCGCGAGCGTCAGCTCGCCGAGGACGTACAGGACCGGGATCGAGGCGAGCAGCACGGCCTGACCGAGATCGCTCGCGACCATCACCTGCCGTCGCCGTCCGCGCCGGTCGACCCAGGCACCGGCATGGAGCGAGAAGAGGAGGAAGGGCGCCAGGTTCGCGGCGGTCAGGTAGCCCATCTCGGCCGGCCCGGCGTGGAGGACGAGAACCGCTGCCAGCGGCAGCGCGAGCGTCGTGATCTGGTCGCCGAAGAGCGAGATCGACTGGCCGAGCCAGTAGCGGCGGAAGTTCAGGTTCGCGCGGAGCAGCCGCGGAACGCGGCGGGCGAGCTGCGGCATGCAGCCGGAGGTTCTAGCCGCTCGTCTGGCCGACGTAAATGGTGACCTGCGAGCCCTTCGGCGCCTTCGTTCCGCCTGCAGGTTGTTCGTCGACGACGTTCCCGGCCTGAGACGGATCGGTCGTCGGAACCATGATCACCTGCACGGTGAAACCGGCGCTGCGAAGTGTCGACGTCGCCGTCTGCTGATCCTGGCCGACCACGTTCGGGACGTTCGCCTGAGCTCCCGGGTTCGGGCCGAGCGAGACGTCGATCCGAACCTTGCTCCCGCGCTTTGCCGTCGTGCCGGCTGACGGCCCCTGGTCGATCACGCGGCCGGAGGGGCTCGAGGAGGCGACGTAGACGACCCGCGAGCCGAGGCCGACTGCGTTCAGCTTCCGCTGCGCGGCCGACTGCTGCAGGCCGACGACCTTGGGCACCTTCACCTTGGTCGCCGCCGGCGTCGTGGTCGTCGTCCCCCCGGTGGTCGACGTGGTCGTCGTCCCCGCCGAGCCGTTGGAGACGTTGAGGCGCACCTTCGATCCGCGGGCGACCTTGGTGTTCGCGCTCGGGCTCTGCGCGACCACGGTTCCCTTCGGCTGCGCGTTCGGGACGTCGAAGACGGCGGCGACGAGGCCGGCGCCGCGCAGCGCCGCGCGCGCGGAGGCGAGCGGCTGGCCGACGACGTTGGGCACCGCGGTTCGGCCCTTGGAGACGCGGATCGAGATCGTCGACCCCTTCGAGACGGACGCGCCGGCCGCCGGGTTCTGCCCGAGCACGGTCCCGGACGGCTTGGACGAGGCGACGCTGACGGTCGACGCGGCGAGCCCGTTCGTGCGTAAGCGCTTGACCGCGACCGCGGTCGGAACTCCGACGACGTTCGGGACGCGGGTGACCTGCGAGCCGGAGACCGAGATCGTGACGGGCGACCCCCACGTGACCTGCGTCCCGCCTGCCGGCTGCTGTGCGAAGACGACGCCCGCGGGCGATTTGCTCGGCTTCGTCGTGATGCGCGGGAGGAGCCCGCGCGCGTTCAGCGTCTGGACGGCGACGTTCTGCTTCTCGCCGACGACCGGGGGAACGGCGACTGCCTTGGCCGTCGTCGTATTGCTCTTCTTGTGGTTGTTGTCGCGAGTCAAGAAGTACGCCGCGAGCAGTCCGCCGATCACGAGCAGGAGCAGCAGCAACAGCCAAGGCCAGAGCTCCGGCGGCCGCCGCCCCGGCTGAATGACCTCTTCCTCGACCGCAGGCGGCGGCCCGCCCCTGCCGTCGACGACGGTCGGCTGGTCCGCTGCGGCAGGCGGCCTGGCGGGACGGCTACGGCGTCTCATCGGACTCGGGACATACCCGCTGAACGGCAACTCGCAACCACCGAGTCAACCTTTAGGGGGAGCAAGACGGGGCGCGGGCCGGCCGATAACGCCTCTGCGGAAGCGGCGTCGCTCCGCACTGCGGTCATGAGTTCTCAACCTGCCGAACTCCCCGGCCTGTCGGCCGAGCCCCCGGTCAGCCTCCCGGCACCGGAAGAAGCCGGCGCTGCGTTCAGCGAAGAGATGCCCGTGCGCCCGCCGCTCGAGGCCGAGCTCGTTCAGCGCGGCAAGCTGTCGATGGGCCAGCTCGCGCAGGCTCATCGCGACCGGCTCGAGAAGGGCGGATCGGTGCTCGACATCGTCGTCGAGCGCGGCTGGGTGACGGCCGAGGAGGTCGCCGACCTCAGGGCCGAGCACGGCATCGAGGCTGCCCCGGCTCCGGTCGCCCCCGTCGAGGAAGCCCCCGCGCCTTCGCCGGCTCCCGCGCCGGCGCCGGCGCCCCAACCGATGCCGCCGGCAGCGGCCTACCGCGTCGCGATCAGGCTCACGAACGACGAGCTCGTCGTCGCGGGCGAGGTCGACGACTCCGAGAAGGCCGAGGCGCTCGCGCTCGCAGTCGTCGCGGACGTGACGACCGAAGGCGAGACCTGGCCGCGCTTCCAGGGCCGCTACCTGCGGCCGGACACGATCGTCTCGGTCGACATCCTCCCGGCCTAGGCTCGCCTAGCCCGCGCGAAGCCAGCGCCGGCGCGGCCGGACGCCGCCCTCGCCGAGAGCCCGGGCGGCGGCTTCGATGTCGGCGCCCGTGAGCGTCATCAGCTCGCTCGGCTCGAGCTGCTCCAACGTCTCGCCGGAGACGCTCGCGAGCCGCAGCGCCTGCGCGTTCAACGCCTGCTCGAAGATCGTGCGCGCGTAGCGCGCGTTCCCGAACGCCTCACCGCGGCGCGCCTGCTCGAAGACGCGGCCGAGCGCCTCGGCTGCGCCCTCAGTCAGCACGTACTCGTTCTCGGCGGCGAACTTGCGCGTGATCTCCAGCAGCTCTGCTGTCGTGTAGTCGGGGAAGACGATCTCGCGCGCGAAGCGCGACCGCAGGCCCGGGTTCGAGTTCAGGAACTCCTCCATCGGCCGCGGGTAGCCGGCGACGATGACCACGAGCCGGTGGCGGTAGTCCTCCATCCGCTTCAGCAGCGTCTCGATCGCCTCCTGGCCGAAGTCGGCGCGGGCGTGCGCGCCGGCCCGCGCGAGCGCGTACGCCTCGTCGATGAAGAGCACGCCGTCGAGCGCGCGCTGGATCGCGCGGTCGGTCTTGATCGCGGTCGTGCCGACGTACTCGCCCACGAGCCCGGCCCGGTCGACCTCGACGAGCTGGCCCTTCTCGAGCAGCCCCATCGAGCGATACATCTGCGCGAGCAGCCGCGCGATCGTCGTCTTGCCCGTCCCCGGATTGCCGGTGAAGACGAGGTGCTGCGAGGTCGCCACCTCGGGCAGCCCGTGCTCGAGCCGCCGCGCCTGGATCTGGAGGAAGGCGACGAGCGCACGCACCTGCTCCTTGACGGTCGCGAGCCCGACGAGCGAGTCGAGCTCGGCCTGCAGCTCCGACATCGGCAGCGGCGGGAGCGGCGGCTTGAACCGGTCGGTGACCCAGTCCACCGGGTCGGCGCCCGCCGACTCGCGCAGGCGCTCGCGGAGCACCTGCAGGCCGCGCTGCACGTCTTCGAGTGGATTGGCCATTTTGGGTGAGGCCGAAGTATGACCGTCTTGCTACCGTTAACTTGGTTAACGATATGACCGAAACTCTTGTCGAGACAGATCCGATCGCCGTCGCGAACCAGCTCCGCCCGGTCCTGCTGAAGCTGAACCGCCACCTCCGCCGCGAGATCCATTCGCTCGGAATCACGGGCGGGCAGGCCTCGCTCCTGTTCACGATCCAGCGGAATCCTGGGATCGGCGTGCGCGACCTGGCCGCGCTCGAGCGCATGTCCGCGCCCGGGATGTCGAAGTACGTCGCGCGGCTCGAGGCTGCCGGGTTGCTGGCCCGCGAGGCCGGCGCCGACCGGCGCCGTGTCGGGCTGCGGGTGACGCCCGAGGCCGAGCGCGTGCTGCGGTCGGTGAAGTCGCGGCGCACCGCGTGGCTCGCGGCGCGCCTCCGTGGCCTGTCCCGGGACGAGCTCGAAGCCGTCGACGCCGCGATCGAACCGCTCCAGAAGCTGATCGCCGAATGACGGCGGCCATCCTCGCGCTCAACCAGCGGACGTTCTCGAGCCTTCGGCGCCACCGGAACTACCGTCTCTACTTCATCGGCCAGGCCGTGTCCCAGACCGGCACGTGGATCGACAAGGTCGCGCAGGCCTGGCTCGTGCTCGCGCTGACGCACTCCCCGGTCGCGGTCGGAATCCTGGCGGCCTGCCAGTTCGTCCCCTTCAGCGTCCTCGGACTCTTCGGCGGCGTCATCGTCGACCGGCTCGACAACTGGCGCACCGTCGTCTGGACGCAGGCCGTCCGGATGGTGATCGCGGCGACGCTCGCGGCGATCGTCCTGCTCGGCGTCGTCCAGGTCTGGATGGTCTACGGGCTCGCCGCCGTGACCGGGATCGTGCTCGTCCTCGACGCGCCGTCGCGGCAGGCGCTGACCTTCAGGATGGTCGGCCGCGCTGAGCTCCCGAACGCGGTCGCGCTCAATTCGTCGCTGTTCAACGCCGCGCGGATCGTCGGCCCCGGCATCGGCGGCGTCCTGATCGCCGCCTTCGGCGTCGGCCCGGCGTTCGCGATCAATGCGGTCAGCTTCATCGCCGTGCTGGTCGGCCTGTTGCTGATGGACTCGAGCAAGCTCGTCGCTCTTCAGCGCGAGCCCGAGCAGAAGCCGACGCTCGTCCGCGGGCTGCGCGAGGGCCTCGCCTACGCGCGCCGCAGCCCGCACGTCCGGCTCGTGCTCTCGATGCTGGTCGCGATCTCGACGATCGCGATGAACTTCAACGTCCTGCTCCCGGTGCTCGCGCGGCAGACGCTCGAGTCCGGCCCGCGCGTCTTCGGGCTGATCGCGGCCTGCTTCGGGGCCGGCGCGCTCGTGGGCGGCTTGCTGGCGGCGGCGCTCGCGCGCGAGAGCTGGAAGATGATCGTCGTCGGCGCCGCCGGTCTCGGGATCGCCGAGCTCGTCCTGGCGCCGCAGCACTCGCTGCTGCCGGCCGCGGTGCTCCTCTTCTGCGCCGGCGCCTGCTTCACGCTCTACACGGCGAACTCGAACTCCTTGCTCCAGCTGCGGGCTCCCGACCACCTGCGCGGTCGCGTGATCGGCTTCTACTACTTCGCCTTCAACGGGCTCGCGCCGCTCGGTGGGATCCTGACCGGCTGGCTCGCGGCGACGGGCGGCACGAAGCTCGCCTTCGGCGTCGCCGGCGCCGTCACCGCCGTCGTCGCGCTCGCCGCGGTGCCGCAGCTGCCGCGGGTTCGGGCCGTGGCGCAGACCGCCGGCCCGCACGCGGAGTAGCCGTTTTTACGTTCGTCTTACACCGCGGCCAAGGAAACCTGATCTGCGGAGCGACAATGTGATGATGACCAGGCGGACACGTACCGTCGCATTGGCATGCGCGCTCGTCCTCGCGCTGCCGGCGTTCGCGTTCGCGCGCGGGGGGACGATTCCGCGCGCGCAGGCGACCTACCTGCTCGGCGGCAAGATGATCCGCGGCGAGCTCGGCGTCCAGGCGGCCGACGGGACGCTGCACGACTTCCAGGTCGACCGCGGGCGGTTGACCAAGCGCTACGCCGCCGGCTCGCTGACGCTGATGGAGCGCGACGGGACGAAGACGACGATCAAGGTCGCCGCCAGCGCCCGCGTGCTGCTCAGCGGCAAGAGCTCGACCTTGAAGGCGCTGCGCGCCGGCATGCAGGTCGCCGTGCCGCGCGACGGCGACAGTCCCGCGGACGCCGTCTATGCGAGCGGCCCGCGAGGGACGCCGGTCATCCCCTACCCGACGATCTCGTACCTGCTCGGGCCGCGGATGCTCCGCGCCGAGATCGCGCTCAAGTCCGCGGACAACGTCCTGCACGACTTCCTGCTCGACCACGGGCGGATCAAGCAGATCACCGGCCCGACGCTGACGCTCCGCGAAGCGGACGGTACGACTGTCACCATTGCGACGTCACCCTTCGTTCGGGTGAAGGTGAACGGCCAGAGCTCGAGCTACACGCAGCTCCGCCGAGGAATGATGGCGACGACGATGCACGACGGCGACAAGCCTGCAGACCAGATCTGGGCCACCGGGAAATGAACCGGCCGGCCGCACCCGCGAACGGAGGGAGTCAGGGCGGCACGGTCTTGCTGGTCGAGGACGAGCATTCGATCGGCTCGATGACGCGCGGCTACCTCGAGCGGAGCGGCTACCGCGTCGTCTGGGTCCGCTCGGGCGAGGAGGCGCTCGCGGAGGTCGACCGCCACCCGGTCCGGATCGTCGTCCTCGACATCCGGCTGCCGGGAATCGACGGCTTCGACGTCGCCCGGACGCTGCGGACGAAATCCGAGGTCCCGATCCTGATGCTGACCGCGCGCGACGAGGAGCCCGACCGCGTCGCCGGGCTCGAGCTCGGCGCGGACGACTACCTGACGAAGCCGTTCTCTCCGCGAGAGCTCGTGGCGCGGATGAAGGCCGTCCTCCGCCGCACCGACGGGCGCAGCGCCGAGGACGTGCTCACGCTCGGCGACGTGGTGCTGAACCGCGACGCGCGGGAGGTGACGGTCGAGGAGAGGCCGGTCGAGCTGACGACGAAGGAGTTCGACCTGCTGGCGACGCTGCTCGAGAACCCGGGGATCGTGATCAGCCGCGACCAGCTGCTCGACCGGGTCTGGGGGATGACGTACCCGGGCGGCACGCGCACCGTCGACGTCCACGTCGCGCAGCTGCGGCGGAAGCTCGGCAGGCCCGACCTGATCCGCACGGTCCGAGGCGCCGGGTACAAAGCAGCAAGACCGTGAACCGACCAGGCTGACGTGAACCGACGGCGATCGCTGCGGACGAACCTGTTCGTGGCGACGGTGCTCGTGGTCGCGCTCTCGGTCGGGCTGATGCTCGTGATCGGGGCGGTGCTGACGCGGCGCCAGGTCGAGCACGCGACGCTGCAGGGGCTCGCCCATCAGGCCGACGTCCTCCAGGCGCGCGAATCGCGGGCCGTCTTCCCGCTCGGGCACCTGAAGAGCCTGAACACGAAGATCCTGCACACCCAGCAGGAAACCGCTCGGGCGATCCCGCTCGAACGACCGACGCCGTACCTTTCGAACCAGAATCGCGTGCGCGTCCGCAAGGGCGTGGCCGTGGACGGCACCGAGCGGCTGAACGGCGTCGACTACTTCTTCGCAGCCCGGAAGGTCGGCAACCGAGCGCTCGTCCTGCTCCGCCCGCGCAGTCGCGGGAACAGCGCCTTCTATCCGTTCCTCCTCGCGTTGCTGATCGCAGCAGGGGCCGGAATCGCGCTCGCCGCCGTCGCCGCGTTCCTGCTCGCGCGGCAGATTGCGCGCCCGGTTCAGCGCGTGGTGACGGCGAGCCGCCGCGTCGCCGAAGAGCGCGAGCCGGAGCCCGTCCCGGTCGAGGGCGCCTACGAGATCGCGATGCTCGCGCGCTCGTTCAACGAGATGGCCGAACAGCTCGGCGTGGCGCGGGAGGCCGAAAAGCAGTTCCTGCTCTCCGTCAGCCACGAGCTGAAGACGCCGCTGACGGCGATCCGAGGCTACGCCGAGGGCGTCAGCGACGGCGCCTTCGAGCCGGCCGAGGCGGCCGAGGTGATCGGGCTCGAGGCCGCGCGGCTCGAGCGGCTCGTCCGCGACTTGCTCGATCTCGCGCGCATGAACCGGACCGACTTCTCGATCCACCGCGAGCCGATCGACCTGTCCGAGATCGCAAGCGACGTCGTCCGCCGCTACGAGGCGCCGGCGCGCGACTTCGGCGTCACGCTCGAGGCGTTCGCGCCGACCGCGGCGCCTGCCGTCGGCGACCACGACCGCGTCTTGCAGGTCGTCTCGAACCTCGTCGAGAACGCACTGCGGCTGACGCCTCCGGGCGGCGTCGTTCGCGTCGTCTCCGAGGAGGCCGCGATCGTGGTCGAGGACACCGGCCCCGGCCTTCGGCCTGAGGAGCTGCCCCGCGCGTTCGACCGCTTCTACCTCTACTCGCGCTACGCATCCGACCGCAGCGTCGGCACGGGCCTCGGGCTCTCGATCGTGAAGGAGCTCGTCCAGGGGATGGGCGGCTCGGTCGACGTCGAGAGCACTCCGGGGCGCGGGACGCGTTTCACCGTGCGGCTTCCCGGCGGTTCCTCGGACGGCGTTCGGCCGGCCGATCGGCCGCTGGAGAAGCCGACGCCAACCGGCCTCGCGTAGCGCATCGCCGGCAGGCGGCGCGGGTAGCGTTCGAACGTGAGCGCGGAGCCAGGCAGGCAGCACTACAACGTCACGCTCGGGATCCTCACGATCGCCGGTACGGCGTACGCGCTGCAGCAGACGATGGTGATCCCCGCGCTGCCGACGCTCCAGCACGCGCTGAACACGACGACGACCTGGGTCACGTGGGTGCTGACCGTCCTGCTCCTCGTCGCCTCGGTCGCGACGCCGATCATCGGCAAGCTCGGCGACCAGTACGGCAAGGAGCGACTGCTCGTGATCACGCTCGTGCTCTTCTTCGCGGGCTGCGTCGGCGCGGCCTGCGCCTGGAACATCTGGGTGCTGATCTTCTTCCGGGCCGTCCAGGGGCTCGGCGCTCCTGTCTTCCCGCTCAGCTTCGGGATCATCCGGGACGAATTCCCGCCCGACCGCGTCCCGGTCGGCATCGGCCTCATCTCGGCCGTCTTCGGCGTCGGCGGCGGTTTCGGGATCGTCTTCTCGGGGCTGATCGTCGACAACCTGAGCTGGCGCTGGCTGTTCATCTTCGGCGCGATCCCGGTCGCGATCTCGGCGGTGCTCGTCCACCGCTACGTCCCGGAGTCGCCGATCCGCACGCCCGGGCGCGTCGACTACGTCGGGGCCGGCCTCCTCGCGGGCGGCCTCGTCTGCCTCCTGCTCGCGCTGACCGAGGGCGAGAGCTGGGGCTGGACCTCCGGGCGTGTCCTCGCCTTCTTCGCCGGCGCCGCGCTTCTGCTCGCAATCTGGGTCCTGGCCGAGCTACGGGTGCCGGAGCCGCTCGTCGACATGCACGTGTTCGTCCAGCGGCAGGTGCTGTTCACGAACACCTGCGCGCTGATCGCCGGCTTCGCCATGTTCGGGACGTTCGTGCTGATCCCGAACTTCGTCGAAACCGAGCCCTCGGCCGGATACGGCTTCGGCGCCAGCGTCACCAAGGCCGGGCTCTACCTGCTCCCGAGCTCGGTCACGCTGCTCTTCGCGGGACCGCTCGCCGGCCTGATCGGACGGCGAACCGGCTTCAAGTGGGTGTTGTCGGCCGGGATGTTCCTGGTTGGGATCTCCGCGGCGATGTTGGCGATGTGGAACGACCAGCCGTGGGAGATCCTCGCGGCGACGGCCGTCCTCGGAACGGGCATCGGCTTCGCGTTCGCTGCGATGGCGACGCTGATCACATCCGCGGTCCGCGCGACGGAGACCGGGGTCGCGACCGGCATGAACACGGTCATGCGCACGATCGGCGGCGTCATCGGCGGCCAGATCGGCGCGGCGATCCTGACCGCGAGCGTCGTCGCCGCGACCGGCCTACCCTCCGCGCACGGCTACGAGGTCGCCTTCGCGATCTCGGCGGTCGTCGCGCTCCTCGGCGCCGTCGTCGCCGTCTTCGTGACCGCTACCCGGACTCGCCCACGAGCGCAGCCATCTCCTCAGGCGACACGTCCTTGACGTGCGTCGAGAAGTACCAGACGTGGCCTTCGGGATCGATGGCCGCGTACTGGCGGTCGCCGTAGATCTGGTCCTCGAGCTCTCGCTCGATCACCGCACCGGCTCGCTTCGCCGCCGCGTAGTGCGCGTCCACGTCCTCGACGTAGACGTAGAGCGATGAGGTCACCGCGCCGAGGTTCTTGGGGTTCTGGTACTCGGCGCGGGGGCGGCCGAGCATGATCACGGACTCGCCGGCCTGGAGCTCCGCGTGCATGACGTTCCCGTCCTCGCTCGGGACGCGCAGCTTCTCGGTCAGGCCGAAGGCCTCCGTCAGCCAGTCGAGCGCGGCGGCGGGATCCTCGTAGTACAGGTACGGGCTGACGCGCGTGTAGCCCTCGGGCGGGTTCTGGACCATGGCTCCATCCCTTTCGTGGTGGGTTGCACGAGTGTTGCACGGGGAAGACGCCGCCGGATGTCACGCGAGCCGGAAGGCTTTCTCGAGCACTACTGGCGCGGCCTCGGCCTGTCCGCGCGGAACAACTCGCTCGCCTACGGCTTCTCCGTCGCCGTCACCGGCGGCTTCGGCGTCCTGAGCCGGCTGGCGGGCCCGACGAGCGTCGCCGACGTCTTCGTCTTCGCCGCCGGCGCCTGCCTGCCGTTCGCGCTGTTGAACCCAGTCGTGACGAAGGGATTTCGGCAGCGGATCGAGCGCGAGCCGCCGATGGTGCTGGCGCTCGGGACGTCGTTCTCGATCGTCTCCGCCTGCGCCGGCGTCGGAGCCGCGGCACTCCTCGGCTGGGCGCTGAACGGCTGGGCCGCCTGGCTCCTGGGCGCCTTCGCCGGCAGCTCCGTCTACCTGCTGACGGCGGCGCTCGAGGTCGCGCTCGGCCGCGGCGTGCACGCGATCGCCGGGACGGAGAACCTGGAGGAGCGTTAATCTCGGGCCGCCGCCCGTGCCGCCCAGTCCGGAAAAGCTCGATCTGGCGCTGGTGAAGCGCCTCCGCGAAGTCGTCGCCGGCGACAGCGCGACCGAGAGCGAGCTGCGCGTGCTCGCGGATCAGGCCGGCGGCTGGGAACGCGCGACCTCGGCGCAGCTCCGCGCGGCCGAGGCCCGGCTCGCGAAGCTGAACGCCGACGCGTCGAGCCCTCTGGCCGAGATCGCCGCCGAGGTTCGCCGGGCCGAGGCGCTGACCCGCGAGCTCGGCGACGCACGAAAACTCATCGCCGGCCTGGAGCGCCGAACGCGCGAGCTGCGAACGGCCTACCTCAAGCACCACGCCGAGTCGGCGCGACCGTTCACGCCGCCCGCCTGAGCCCGCTGCGTCTCCGAGCCGCGAAGCCCGACGAGCACGAGCTGCTGCTCGAGATCGCGATCGCTGCGAAAGGGCACTGGGGCTACGACCCGGCCTGGGTCGAGGCCTGGGTGCGAAGCGCCGACTTCGCGGCGAGCGGCCTTGAAGACCGGGAGACGTTCGTGGCCGAGCTCGACGGCAGGCCCGTCGGCTGGGCGTCCTTCGGCCGGCAAGACGGCGGCTGGTGGCTCGACGATCTCTGGGTGCTGCCCGAGTTCATGGGTCACGGGGTCGGCACCGCGCTGTTCGAGCTCGCCGTCTCGCGCGGCCGCGACGAGGGCTTCACGGCGCTCGAATGGGAGACCGACGCGAACGCGATCGGCTTCTACGAGCGCATGGGGGCCCGCCACGTGCGCGACAGCGCGGCGACCCGCTGGTCGGAGCCGCTACCGATTCTCCGCCTCGAGCTCAGCTGACAGCATGCTGCGTCGCCCAGTCCAGGGCGGTGTCGGCCACTTCCTCCCAGCCGTCGATGACGCCCGTGAAGTGCGGGCGATCGGGATACTCCTTCAGCTCCGTCGCCGAAGCGGCCTTGCTCTGGATCTTGTACGCCGCCTTCGTCGCCGACGCAGGCACCGTGTTGTCCTTGCCGTTCGCGACCAGTAGGAGCGGCGCCCGGCCGTTCGCATGCACCTTGAGCGGCGTGCCGAAGTCGAGATTCGAGAAGGCGGCCTGGAAGAGCACGCGTCCCGGACCGGGGATCGCGTAGCGGTCGTAGAGCGGACGCGACTCCTGCTCGGTCAGCGTGTTCGCGAAGCCGTAGTGGAACTGCTCCGGCGTCAGCGAGACGGCCCGGTGGCGATTCGCCGGATTCCGTAGTGCGATCGAGGCGACGCGCAGGCTGGACGGCGGCGTGAAGTAGATCCCCTTGATCGGCGCCGGCGAGATCGCAACGCCGGCCGCGCCGAGACCTCGGTCGAGCAGTAGCTCCGTCAGCAGCCCACCGAAGGAGTGGCCGATGATGATCGGCGGCGAGTCCAGTTCGCGCACGATCCGTTCGTAGTGGTCGGCGATCTCGCCGACGCCGAGCCGCGCGTAGGGCTTCGTGTCCCGGCGCACCTCTTCGATCTCCCTGTCCATCCCGGGCCACGGGGGCGCGAGCACCTTGTGGCCTTTGCTCTCGAACCGCTCGACCCAGCCTTGCCAGCTGAGCGGGGTCAGCCAGAGGCCGTGGATCAGGACAATGGTGTCGGGGCCGTCGGGCATGTCGCGCCTCCGATCGTAGGGTCGTACGACCCTACTCCTATCGCCTCTTGAATTCCGGCTCCTCCCGTCGGACACTTCGAGCGCGGACCGCAGCCGTCAGAAAGGGGACTAACCATGCTGAAGTACGCACGCGTCGTGCTGGTCACGGCGCTCGGAGCAATACTGCTCGCGCCGGCGGGATCGGCCGCC
>JBPYFE010000099.1:0-11007 GCA_051986525.1 Gaiellaceae bacterium | reverse complement strand
GTCACCCAGATCTGTCCCGTCAGCCGCTCGTCCACCGTGGCGCCGAAGATGATGTTCGTGTCGTCGGTCGAGGCCTGGCGGATCACCTCGGCGGCTTCGTTGACCTCGTAGAGCGAGAGGTCGTCGCCGCCGGCGATCGAGAGCAGGATTCCCTTCGCGCCGACGATCTGCTGGTCGATCAGCGGCGACTTGAGCGCCCGCTCGGCGGCCTCGCGAGCGCGGTTGTCGCTCGTCGAGAAGCCGATGCCCATCAGGGCGGAGCCGGCGTCCTTCATGATCGTCCGCACGTCGGCGAAGTCGAGGTTGATCAGGCCCGGCAGCGTGATCAGGTCGCAGATGCCCTGGACACCCTGGCGGAGGACGTCGTCGGCGATCCGGAACGCGTCCAGCATCGAGGTCTGCTTGTCCAGCACCTCGAGCAGCCGCTCGTTCGGGATCACGATCACGGTGTCGCAGTTGCGGCGCAGCTCGTCGACGCCCGCGTCCGCCGTGCCGCGGCGGCGCGTCCCCTCGAAGCGGAACGGCGTCGTCACGATCCCGACCGTGAGCGCACCGAGCTCGCGCGCGATCCGCGCGACCACCGGCGCCGCGCCGGAGCCGGTCCCGCCGCCCTCGCCGGCGGTGACGAAGACCATGTCCGAGCCGCGGAGCGAGTTCTTGATCTGGTCGTACGCCTCTTCGGCCGCGCTGCGGCCGATGTCGGAATCGGCGCCGGAGCCCAGGCCCTCGGTCAGCTCGCGGCCGATGTGGATCTTGACCGGCGCGTCGCTCATCCGCAGCTGCTGGATGTCCGTGTTCACGGCGACGAACTCCACCTGCGCCAGGCCGGCGTCCATCATCCGGTCGAGCGCGTTCAGACCGGCTCCGCCGACGCCGACGACCTTGATCACGGCGAGGTAGGCGGCGGTCTCCCCGCGCGGGACGCGATGCAGGCGCGGCGGCGGCTCCGGCAGCGGCTGGAGCATCGGCGGCGGCTCGGGGACGGGCTCGAGCTTCACGGGCTCCGGTTCCGGCTCGGGCTCCGGAAGCGCCTCGGCGACGGGTTCCGGCTCGGGCTCCGGCTCCGGGACGGCCGCGATCGGCGCGGCCTCCTCCTCGAGCAGGAACTCGGGGACGTGCTCGACCGTTTCCTCCTGCGGCTCGGGCGCAGGCGTCTCGGGCTCGGCCTCGGCCGGCGTCCCGGTCTTCTCGGCCTGCCGCTGCGCGGCCTCGGTGGCGCGGAAGAGCTCCGCGAGCGGACCCTCACGCATGCTGGCGCGGCGCCGAGCCATTGAGAACCTCCTTCGCGAGCTCGCGGTAGGCCTCCGCGGCGCTACCTGACGGGTCGTACTTGAGGACGGAGCTGCCCTTCACGGGCGCTTCCGCGTAGCGGATCGTCTTGCGGATCTTCGTGTCGAAGACGAGGTCGCCGAAGTTCTCCTGCAGGATCTCGACCGCCTCGCGCGAGTGCAGCGTGCGGTTGTCGAACATCGTCGGCAGGATCCCCTGGATCTCGACCTCCGGGTTCAGGTTCTCGCGGATCATCGAGAGCGTGTTCTCGAGCTGGACGAGGCCGCGCAGCGAGAGGTACTCGCACTGGACCGGGACGATGACGCCGTTCGAGGCGACGAGCGCGTTGATCGTCAGCAGGCCGAGCGACGGCGGCGTGTCGATCAGGATGTAGTTGTAGTTCTCCTTGACCGGCGCCAGCGCCTTCTCGAGCGCGCGCTCGCGGCCGATCATGCTCGAGAGCGCGAGCTCGGCGCCGGCGAGGTCGATCGACGACACGGCGAGGTCGACCTCGCCCTGGTGGATCACCTCGGTGATCGGCAGCCGGTGGACGAGAACGTCGAACATCGAGCGCTCGATCGAGTCCGGATTCAGGCCCTGGCTCATCGTCAGGTTCCCCTGCGGATCCAGGTCGACGAGGAGGACTTTCATCCCCTTCTCGGCGAAGGCGACGCCGAGGTTCAGCGTCGTCGTCGTCTTTGCGACGCCGCCTTTTTGGTTGGCGAAGGCGATGACCCTCCCCACCGTGACTCCTTTCGGAATGTCGTCCCGGGTACCCGGTCGCGGAAGCAGGCGTGCCAGCCCCATCAGACCCTTTCTTTCGTCTGATGGTAGCCAAACCCTTTATGCACGTAAATGCAGGGCTTTTCGGGCTATTTCCCGGCCGCCTCGAGGACGGGGAGCACGAACTCGAACCTGGCGCCGTTCGGCACGGCCTCCGAGTACAGGAGATCGCCTCCCTGCGCGTGCGCGAACGACTGGGCGATCGACAGCCCGAGCCCGGCGCCCTGGGACATCGAGGTCGACTCCTCGCTGCGGGTGAAACGGTCGAACATCTGCGGCACGAACTCCGGGCTGACGCCGCGGCCGCAATCCTCGACCGCGAGCCGGAAATGGCGGTCGCGCTGCTCGGCCGAGATGCGGACGGGCGGCTCGCCGTAGCGGAACGCGTTCGTGATCAGGTTGGAGACGATCCGGTCGAACGCGGACGGGTCGGCGACGGCCTCGAGCTCCCGGGGCACGGCGAGCTCGATCGCCGAGACGTGCTCCGGAGCAAGCGCCGCGACGAGATCCTCGACCCGGTCTCTCACGCGGATCGGCATCGGCCGGACCGTGATCGCGTTCGCTTCGAGCCGCGAGAGGTCGAGCAGCTGGTCGACGAGCTGCCGCATCCGCTCGCTCTGGTCGAAGAGCGCCCGCCGCAGGTCGCCGAGCTGGTCGTCGCTCAGCGAGTCGCCGCGCAGCTGGAGCGTCGCGCTGATTCCGTAGATCACCGCCGCGGGCGTCCGGAGCTCGTGCGAGGCGAGCGCGATGAAGTTGCTCTTCAGCCGGTCGAGTCGCCGGAGCTCCTCCTGGACGAGCGCGTTCTCGAGGAACGAGGCGACGAGGGCGCCGAGCGTACGCAGGAGTTCGGCTTCGCTGCCGTCGAGGTCGAAGGGATCGCCGCCGTGGTCGGCGCTCAGGAAGCCGATCACACGCGTCTGGCTGACGAGCGGCAGGACGAGCGCGCCGTGGATTCCGTACTCCTCCGCGACACCGGGCGGGAGCGAGCCGGCGGCGCGAACGTCCTCGACGAAGACGAGGTCGCGGCTCTCGAGGGCGCGTTTCAGCACGTCCCAGTCGTCGAGGCTCGGCGACAAGCTGCGCACCTGGTCGCTCGAGATCCCGTGTGCGGCGAGGAGGTCGAGGCGGCTGCTGTCGGGACGCAGGCGCGTGATCAGCGTCCGCTCGAAGCCGAACGTCCTTGCGACGCTCGAGCAGATTCGTTGCAGAAGCTCGCCGGCTTCGCCCGCCCCTTGCGCGGAGCGCGCGAGTTCCTGGACGGCGGCGAGCGGGCGCTGCTCCTCGCTCATTTCCGGGGACTTTATCCCGGTCCGGGCGAATTCTCCTCCCCGTCGAAGTAGTCGAGCCGCTCGAGCCGGGTCATCAAGCCCACCCCGCGGAAGTAGATCTTGTCCGAGCGCGGGTAGTACGCGATGTCGTTCGGCTCGCGCGTGCCGTACGAGAGCAGCGTCATCCCTTCGGGGCCGGCGCGGAAGGCGTGGGCGATCCGCGAGGACGCAGGCCTCGCCACGACGTGACCGGCTCGAACCGCGTGCTCGTCGTCGCCGAGCAGCAGCGTCCCGTCGCCGTCGAGGACGACGAAGAGCTCTTCCTCGACGGAATGACAGTGCGGCGGCACGTTCAGCATCCCGGCCGCGACGCGGTTGTACCTGAGGCCCGTGTCGACCGACCCCGCCGCCTCTCCGAGATAGCGAATCTCGACGTCGATCTCGCCGCGGCCGTGGCCGAACCGTTCCGGCTCGACGTCTTCCAGGTTGACGATCCGCTGCGGCCGCGGGCTCGGCGCCGGCAGCTCCGGATCGTCGAGCGCGCCCTCGAGGTCCCACTGGTGACGGTCGGGTACGTCGAGGACCGCCGGGCCGACGCGCATCGCGTCGAGCCGCGGGAAGTACGCGAAGGCCGGCCTCGGGCCAAAGCCGAATGCGAGCACGTCGAGGCCGTCCGGACCGGCGACGAGCGTGTGCGCCTCCTGACCGGCGAGATGGACGAGGCAGTCGCCGACGCGAACCTCGAACGTCTCGTCCTCGCCCCCTCGCCTCTGCCACGAGTGGCCGCTGCCGGCGAGGACGAAGAAGATCTCCTCGTCCGTCTCCGTGTGGAGCGGCGTCGAGCGCCGGCCGGCCTCGACGCGGATCCGGTTCATGTTCACGCGGACGCTGCCGGCGGCGCGCGCGAGCTGGTTCCACGTGCTGCCGATCGTGCCGGCCTCGTCGTACTCGTCCTCGACGTCGTCCCAATGGATCACGTGGTCGGCCACGGGCCGACTCTATGCGACGCGATTCGCCTCCTCGCCGTACGCGCGGCAGCGATCGAGCGCTTCGGCCGCGCCGTCCGCCCGGCCACCTTCGGCGCCGAGCCATGCCTCGCCCTCCCGCAAGAGCTCGCGCACCTCGGCGAGCACGGCGCGCGGCGGCGCATCCTCCCGCTCGAGGGCTTCGATCCGGGCCAGCCGCGTGAGCACCGCTCTCGCTTCGTCCATCTCACGACCGTAGCGGCGAGGGTGTCGCGCCTACGTGACAGGTCCGTGCCGAAGGCGTTACTTTCGCCCCGTGGCCTCACGGTTCGAGCGCGAGCTGGACGCGGCCCGCGCGGCGTACGAGCAGAACGACCCGCTCCGGGCGCTTCGTCGGCTCGACCGCGCGCGGCGGGATGCCGTCGGCCGCGGCAACGCGGCGCAGCTGCGCGCCGTGCTCGACTTCGCCCACGGCGTCATCCCGCGGGACGAGCGGACGGAGATCGAGCGCGAGAACGTCGTCTACGCGGCGCGGCAGAACCTGCGCCAGCTGGAGCGCCGGCGCGCGTACGAGGACGAACGCGAATGGGTCGATCCGTTTCCGGGGCTCGAGACCCCGCGGGCGCAGACGCGGACGTACCTCTCGACGGGGACGAAGATCTGGATCGGCGTCGGCGTCGCTCTCGGGAGCGTGCTGGTCGTCCTCTGGCTGCTGAGCCCGCTGCTCAGCTAGCGAGCGCGACGAACCCGGCCGGCCGGGCGCGCAGGCCGAGCAGCGACTCGTCCAGGGCGGCGACGAGCGCAGCCCGGTCGCCGTGGAGGAGCGTCTCCACGAGCGCCCGCCGGATCGCGTCGGCAGTCGCCGCAGAAGCGGGCTCGCCGCCGCCGAGCGCGCGGAGACGCTCGAGCTGGTCGGCCCGCTCGCGCGCCGTCTCTCCGAGCAGCAGCGCAGTCCGGACCGTCGCCGCCCAGAGGCCGTCGGTGCCGCCGAGGAGCGCGGTCAAGGACTCGCGGAGCTGCTCGGAGCGGTACGGCTCGGTCGCGAAGAGGGAGAGCTCCCAGCGGTCAAGCGCCTCGGACAGGTCAGGATCCTCATCCGCGGCCGAGATCCGCTCGAGCAGGTCGCGCGCCAGCTTGCCCCGGAAGGCGTCGAGGCGCGAGGGCTCCCCGGGCGGCTGCGTCGCGGCGATCGGCAGCATCGGCCGGATCCCGTACGGGCGCCAGTCGAGCCGCTCGAAGAGGACAGGTCCAGCGGCGAGCGGCGCCGCCGTGGCGAGCCGAAGCGCCGAGACGGCGTCCGCGATCTCGCCCGGCGAGTCGGGCGGCTCGTGCTCCTGGGGCGGCAGCGGCCGCTCGAGCTCGAGCACGCAGACGCGGTCGGGCTCGCGGCCGAAGCGCTGCGGCAAGAGCCGGTTCGCGTCCGGCCAGTGCGCCGCGAGCTCGCCCGCGGCGGCGGCCCGGACGCGGATCCCGCGGCCGAGGTCGACCTGGGCGCCGGCGCCGAGGCCGATCAGGGGCGCGACCGCCGCGTAGGCGTGGCCCTTGCCGAAGAGCGACTTCTCCAGCGCGCCGTAGGCACGGTCGAAGACCTCGTCGCTCCAGTCGAACCCGCCGCACCCTTCCGCGGTCGCGACGACGAGCGGCAGCAGGATCGTCCGCACGAGCGCGTCGTTCTCGCCCGTCTCGCCGCCCGCGTGTGCGCGCGCATAGATCGCCGCGGCGGACTCGCGCCGGAGATCGTCGAGCGCGGCGAGCCCATCGGGCAGGGCCGCGAGCCGGCTCGCGCGCGCCTCGACGTAGTCGCCGACGAGCACGCGGTACTCGTAGAGAGGTCGCTTGCCGCCGTCGTGCTCCTCGAACACGAACGGGATCTCGGCGCCACCGTCGACCTCGCGCTGGAGCAGCGCAAAGCTCGCCAGGGCGAACAGGCGGAGGGAGCGGTACAGCTGCGGCGAGCGCACGGCCACGCCTAGAGCTACGCGCCCGGCGGCTCCTCCCCTGCCTGGCACCCCGGACACCAGTACGCCATCCGGGCGTCATCGCCCTGGGGCCACGACCGAATTCGCGCTCCGCAGCGCGGGCAAGGACGGCCGGCCCGGCGGTAGACGTTCCGCCGCTCCTTGCCGCCGTGCACCGAGGCCGACATCTGCACGTGCGCCGCTTCGAGCACGGCCCGCAGCTCGGTGTCGGAGACGTCGCCGGCGCGGCGCCAGGGCGACACGCGCCCGTGCCAGAGCACCTCCGCCTTCCACGCGTTCCCGATCCCGGCGACGAGCCGCTGGTCGAGTAGCGCGTCCCCGACCGCGCGGGAAGGGGCTCGGCGAAGGTTCGCGACCATCGCGTCGAGGTCGGGCGGCTCCGCGAGGATGTCCGGCCCGAGACGCCGGGTGACGCGGTCGTCGAGCTCGAGCACCGGCCCGTTCCAGAGCAGCGCCTCTTTCTCCGCGCCGCGCAGGATCAACCACGGGCGCCCGACGAGCCGCGAGCCGCGCGGCCGGACGGTCCAGCGTCCGGTCATGCGGAGGTGACTGCGGAGGACGACGCCGCCCTCGAAGCGGAGAAGGAGGTTCTTGCCCACGGGCTCGACGGACTCGAGCCGGCGGCCGTCGAGGCGCTCGGCGACGCGCTTGACGACCGCGCGCGGGTGGCGCGCCTCGACCTCGACGCGCTCGCCGACGAGCACCTGGAGGCGGCGCGCGGCCCGCGCGAGTGCGTCTCCTTCCGGCATGGGCGCAGCGTAGAGCGGGCAGTGCTACGGTCAGGCACCGATGTGCCGTCGCTGGATCATCGGTGCCGCGCTCATCGCCGCAGTCACGGCGTCGACGGCGTCCGCGACCGGCGTCCCGCACATCGTCTCGGCGACTTCGAGCCATCGCCATCTCGTCGTCCGGGCGCAATACGGCGACTTCCTCCCGGTGACGGTGACCGCGGCGACGAAGCCCGCAACCGTCCGCGGCGCCCTCGCGCGTGCGAACGTCGTCTACAGCACGCGCCTCGACCTGAAGGCGTCCGGAGGAACCCTCCGCTGGCGGAGCCCGACGAAGCTTCCGAGCGGGACCTACTGGGTGCAGGTCTCGGCGGTCAACTCGGACAGCGTCCCGGACTGCCCGCCGCAGCTCCACAACTGCACCACGCACTACTCGAACGTCGTCCGCGTGACGATCCGGAAATGAGAAGGGCGCCCGTAGGCGCCCTTCTCGGTCGAGCTTCGCCCAGCCCCTAGCTCGGGCAGGGGTTGGTGTCGAGGACGCGCCGGAAGTTGTTCCAGCGGAAGGTCGGGTGGAATCCGGCTGCCGGGTAGGCCAGCCCCAGCGCGGGGCCGAATTCCGTGGTCGAGCTGCCGCCGAAGTTGTTGGTCGTGCCCGGATAGCTCGGGCCGCCCTCGGTCCAGACGCACTGCGGGTCGTTCCCGAGCCCAGGAGTCCCGCCGGCAAGTGCGCTGCCGTCGTTCGTCGAGAAGAACGGGTAGAACTGCGCGCCCGCGGGCGGGTTCGAGCAACCGGGAGCGCCCTGAGCGAAGCGGTTGCACGGCGGACCTTCGATCCGCGGCAGGTCGGCCTCGAACGCGATCCGGTCGTAGTTCTTGCCGCCGTTGAAGGTGGCGCTGCTGAACGTGATCGGATCGGGCGCGACCGAGTCGTGCCCGTTGCCGGCCCAGCTCGCGAGCTTGTACGACGTCCCGTCGAAGTCACCGTCGCTGAAGATGCAGCCTCCGATCGCGACGAGTAACGAGTCGTCGGGGTTGAAGCACGCGATGTCATCGCCGTCGCGGGCCGGATCCGACGCGTTGCCGCTGTCGATGCAGTTCCCGTTCTCGTCGGCCAGGTTGCAGTACTCGAAGTGGCCGATCTCGTCCGAGTAGGCGACGTTGTAGCTGTGCGCAGCCCACGGGACGCGGGTGTGCTCGCTCGACGTCGAGTACATCGGATGGAACGAGTACGGAGCGACGTTGCAGGTCGAGCTGTTCGGCTGGAAGAGAACGTGGTTCCAGCCGTTGGCGGCACCGGCCACCATCGACCCGTGCTGGTGCGTCGTCACGTCCTGGATGTCGACCCGGAAGCCCTCCCCGGAGTCGTGCATCGAGAGCTTGATCACGTCGCCCGGGTTCATCAGCATGTCTTTGCTCAGGTCGGGCGTCGTCTGGTCGAACGGCGGCGCGAATGCGGTCCGCGGATCGACCGTCGCCTGCGGATGACCGTTCTTGGTGATGAAGGCGAACCCGACCGGCTCAACGCCCGCCGTGTTGAGGCAGTCGTTGTTGTTCAACACCTGCGACGGGTCGGCCGTGTTCATGTTCTCGCTGAGGCTGTCGATGTTCAGCGCCGCGCACCACTGCGTCGCCGTGCACGAGACGCCGGCCTCCCACGGAACCCAGCCAGGCGGATAGAACTGCATCTCCATGAACGCCGTGCCGGCGTGGTAGCCGATGTAGTCCGGCTGCGACGGATCGGCGCCGTCCTTGATGTTCGTGTCGCTGTCCGGCGTACACGTCTTCGTGTACTCGGGCGCGGACTCGTTGTCGCACATTGCCATCCCGAACCAGAACGCGGGATGCTGCTGGAAGTTCCACGTGGTGCCGAGCCCGTCCTGCGTCGGCATGACGGCCGGGTCGCGCGGAAGCCGGAACGTGTAGTCCGTCGAGTTCCCCGAGCTCTTCTGGTTCGAGTAGAAGAGCACCGAGGGCTCGTCGTGGCCTGTGTAGGCGTAGTTCGGCCCGATCGACTTGTAGACCTCGGTACACATCCACGCGTTCGTGCTGCAGTTGCCGCCGGCGCCGTAGGCGGCGACCGCCGGTGTCGCACCCGCCGCCGCCGCGAACATCGCGAGTCCGGCGACGAGATAGGCAAGGCGTCTCACAAGCACCTCTCCTCCCGTCCCCCCTGACCATTCCGGACGATGCGGATCGCCTGTCGTTGATACCGGCCGGTCTATACGCCTCTCGCGATTCGGTGTCAAGCGACAGCGCGCCGCGGGTGTCACAATTTTGTCGAGGATGGCCGCGTACACGAACATCGCGGCGGTCGCCCGGCGGACGGGCGTGCCGCCGGACACGCTCCGCAAATGGGAGCAGCGCTACGGCGTCCTTCGCCCCAGGCGTTCGCGCGGCGGACACCGTCGCTACACGGACGTCGACGTCAGCCGCGTCGAGTGGCTGAAGTCCCGCCTCGCCGAGGGGTACCGGATCGGCGAGGCGGCGGCGCTCCTCGGCAGCGGCTCGGACCAGGCGGCCGAGTCGCCGGCGGAGCTGCGCGACGCGCTCTACGGCGCGCTCGTCTCCTCCGAGGTCACGCGCGTCCGCACGCTGCTCGACCAGGCGTTCGCGATGCACAGCGTCCCGCGCGCGCTCAACGAGGTGGTCGCGCCGCTCCTCGTCCGCACGGGCGACGGCTGGGAGCACGGCGAGCTGACGGTCGCGCACGAGCACCTGCTCAGCGCGGAGGTGAGGGCTCGGCTCGGCCCGCTCTCGGTCTCGACCGAGGGCTCCGTCCACGGCTCGGCCGTCCTCGCCTGCGCGCCCGGCGAGCGGCACGAGCTCGGCCTGATGATGCTGACCGCGCTGCTGCGAAGCGAGGGCTGGCGCGTGACCTTCCTCGGCAGCGACACGCCGATCGACGCGGCGCTCGCGATGGTGCGCTACGTCGAGGCGGACGTGCTCTGCCTGAGCGCGTCGATCGCCGATCGCGTCCCGCCGCTCGAGCGCGAGCTCGCACGCAGCCGCGCGACCGAGGAGGTGGCCGTCTTCGTCGGCGGCGCCGCCGTCGATTCGAAGACCGTGAAGCGGCTCGGCGCGCGCTGGGGCGGCTCCGACCTCGAGACCGCGACGCGGACGATCGCCAAGGCGAGGCGGTGAACGACGCCGCCGCGGGCGTCGTCGCCGCGACGGCCTGGGGACTGCTCGAGCCGCTCGACCGCCGCCTCTTCCGCTGCGACTACTCCGACGTCGCGCTGCTCGGGAAAGCGGTCACGCGCGGGCCGCGCTGGCGCGCCGCCGGCTTCGCGCTGCACGGGCTGAACGGCGCCGTCTTCGGGCTCGCCTACGGCGCGCTGCGGCGGCGGACGTCGCTGCCACCGCGGCGGCTCGCGCTCGGGCTCGCCCTGGCCGAGCACGTCGGCCTCTATCCGCTCACGTTTTTCGTCGACCGCCACCACCCGGCCCGCGGCGACGAAGGCGTGCCGCCGCTCTACGGAAACCGGCGCGCGTACGCGCAGGCGACCGTCCGCCACGTCTTCTTCGGGCTCGTACTCGGCCGGCTCGCGCGCTAGCTACGGTCGCAGCACGGCGCGCCGAGGCCCGGCGAGGAAGCCGGCTTCGACGAGCAGCGGCATCGCCTCGCTCTCGGTGACCGGCTCGCCGTCGAAGCGCTCGACCGCGAGCCGCCTCTTGCCGCTCGAGCGGACGTGCTCGACCAGCGCGGCCAGAGCCGGACGAAGCCATTCCTCGTCGGGATCCCGCAGCGGGACGAGCGACCTCCCGCCGCGCTCGACGTAGAGCGCCGGCTCGCCGCCGAGCAGGACGACGTGCGCGCCCGCAACGCGGGCCGCCCGTGCGCCGGCGCGCCTCGGCCACGGGAGGGCGGCGCCGTACGGCTGCGCCGGATCGGCCGCCGCGAGCACGAGCGCCTCCGGCGGATCGTCGTCGCGCCGGCCCGCGCGCAACTCCCGAAGACGCTCGACCGCACCGGGAAGCGCGAACTGGGCTCCGCCGAGCCCCTCGACGAAGT
>JBPYFE010000098.1:0-13556 GCA_051986525.1 Gaiellaceae bacterium | reverse complement strand
GTCCCTCATGGCTCCCCGCCTGCCTGCCGATGGGAGAAGTGACTCTCCTCTGCCGAGGGACTGACGGCAATCATCCTGTGGCGCCGGGGGGTTTGGAGCGGCGGGCGCGAGCCCGCCGCTCTCCCGTTCTATGCGTCTCGGGGGCCCCCCGAGGTGACTACCGATTCCTGGGCAGTGTCTTCGCAGGCGCCGCCTGGGCGGCGGTTTCCATGAAGCGCTTGAAGGCGTCCGCCGCGGGCTTCGGTCGGAACGAGCTGTCGAAAAGCCCCTGCTCGTACGTCGTACCCCGGTCGTAGTCGAGGAAATAGGTCGCGACCGTGACGTACGGATACGCCGTTCGAAGAAGATCGAGCGACCGGGCCAGGTAGTTCGCCTGGTTCGCCGAGCCGACGGCAGCCGACGACCAGCCCCATTCCGTCACCCAGATCGGCACGGGCTTCCCCGCCTGGACGAGATGCTGGCGGATCATCGCGATGTCGTCGAAGTTGTTCTCCCAGGCGATGTGGACGTCTGGCGACTGGCCCTTTCCCGGGTAGGGGTGGATCGCCACGTTGTCGATCGGCGCCTTCTGCGCCAGCAGCTTGTCGAGAAACGAGACGCCGGGGATGTCGATGCTGCAGCAGAGGCCGGCGAGGCCACCGACGGCCACCTGGGCCTTTGGATCGGCACCCAGGATCGTCTGCCGAATGCGCGTGTAGAAACGGGCGTACAGCGCGACATCGGGTCGTGGCTTCCAGAAGTACCGCTCGTTCGGCTCGTTCCAGATCTCCCACTTCTGCACCGAACCTCGATACCGAAGCACGGCCTGTCGGACGAACGCTGCGTATTTGTCGAGCCAGGTGTCGAAGGCCTTCCCGGCAGGTGGCACATAGAGGGAGGCGTCAGGGGTCGACGGGTCGGTGCCGTTCGCCCAGCTTGGAGAGCCGTAGAGCACGAACAGTGGCTCGATCCCCCTCGAGCCGAGCCCCTGGACGACGGCATCCGGGACGGTCCAGTCGAAGGTGCCCTGCTTGGGCTCGATCTTCGCCCAGAGGAAGCTGTTGCGGGAGATCTGCGCGTGCATCGAGCTCGCGATGTTCATCGCCTGGTCACGGCGCCAGGCGTAGCCGTCGAACGTCAGGTCCTGATGGAGGCCGTACTCCGGCGTGCTCGACGACGCAACGCTCTCCCGCGAGGGCCCGGCGAAGGCAGCTCCGGCCGCGGCAACCATAAGACAGCAGGCCGCGGCGATGATCCGTGCCGGCTGGCGGGCGACGCGCACATATGTTCACGTCGGCCTATTGGCGTTCTTCCTACTCCCTCAAAAGGGGTAGTCCGCGCGGTCCCCGATCGCGAGCCAGCTTGGCAGCGGGCGCCGCCCTACCTGTGGTGCGCTCGTGTGGGCGTGGTTCTGCGGCGCAGTCGCCGACCAGGAAGCACCTGACGTTCTGTCTTGGCCCGAAAGTAGTTTCCGTCACCATGGACGATCGCGCCGACAACACGACGGAGTCGACCGACGTGGTGTGTCACCCAAATCCGGGAAAAGAACGAGCCTCCGTTGGCTCTGCTGATCGCCCGCATCTCGGAATAGAACTGTGGCGAATGCCGTCCGGACTTGGATTCAGCGTGAATACGAAAGGCAGCCCAGTAGTCATCGATGTATGCGACCGGGTGGCGCTTCGCGATGCGAAGCCAGAGGTCGTAATCCATCGCGTACTGGAACTCGGGTGAGACGAAGCCGAGATCCTCGAGTATCAAGCGCCGGACGAAGACCGTCGGGTGAGGAATCTGGTTCCCCTCGTTCAGCATCGACTTCAGGTCGAACGGCTTTGACGGCAACCGTTGGGTCTCGTTACCAGTCGAGTCGATTTCGAGGTAGTTCGCATAGACCATTGCGGCGTCTGGGTGTTCATGCAGAGCTTGAACGGCTCGCCCGATCGCCCCTTCGAGGTAGAGATCGTCGGCATTCAGCCAGCCGATCACGTCGCCGCGCGCTATCTGAAAACCGAGGTTGACCGACTGCGCCTGATCCGAGACAGCTCGACGCACAAGCACGACATCGCTCGCCCGATGGACGATCTCGACGGTCTCGTCCGTGGATCCTCCATCGACGACGATGTGTTCGACAAAGGGATAGTCCTGCGACTTGACGCTGTCGATGGTTGCACCCAGGTACCGCGCTGCATTGAGCGTCGGCGTGATCACCGACACGAGCGGGAACGTCTCCCGGCCGGAGGTGGACACCAACTCGCTCCCTGCCGATCGATCTTGGAAGGTCATCGGGCGCCTATGGCCGCTGCGCCTCGGCGAGCCGCTCCGATGCGCTCGGTGCGGAACTCGCGGCGTGAGCGCTTGTTTCGTGTGCGAGCAGCCGAAGCGAAATGAAGACCGACCCGGCGAGCAGGACGATCGCTGCGAAGACGCGGGGGGCGACGCTCTCGGTTCCGACAGCGACGACGAGGTATCCCAGGATGATCGGCACCGTCGCAACGAGTGCCCCCCGCAGTGCACGCCCTCTGAGCCGTGCGGCGACGAACAGGAGCACCGCATCGAGAGCGACCCGGCCGGTCCATGCCCAGGCCGCCCCCTCGATTCCGCGGAAGTGGAGTCCGGCCCAGAGCGCAAGGAGGTAAGGCGGAAGCTCGATGAGGTGGAACTTTGCCGGAAGGTCGGGGCGGCCCTGGCCCTGGAGGTACGTGTACGGGACGGTCGTCATGGCATAAAGCCACGCTCCCAGCAACAGGATCTCTCCGACTCCCGTCGATTCGGAACCCAGCGCCTCCCCTACCCACAGGTGGAGGAACGGCTCGAGCGCGAACATTG
Organism: Gaiellaceae bacterium; assembly: GCA_051986525.1. GTDB lineage: Bacteria > Actinomycetota > Thermoleophilia > Gaiellales > Gaiellaceae > 13-2-20CM-68-14. The sequence continues at coordinate 10,754 of JBPYFE010000098.1, read as the reverse complement.
CCGTGACGAAGACCGGCGCCATCACGCCCGCCATGGTCAGGACAGTCCTGCGCTGGACGAGGGCAGCGTCCTCGTGTCCGAGGAGCGAGAAGCGGGGGAAGAGTGTCCGGGCGACGCTGAGCGGAACGATGCCCAGGCGTCCAACGAGGTTCGAGGGGACCGCGTACACCGCGACAGCTCTGACTCCGCTCACCGCTCCGATGACAAGGCGGTCCGCCATGACGAGGATCGGGGAGACGAAACCCGTGACCATCACCCAGCCGCCGTACCGTGAGAGATCCAGAGCAAGCGAGCGGTCGAAGGGCTTCGAACGCACGAGAGGTACCCAACGAATGCAGGCGCCGAGCGCAACCAGGAAGCCGACCAGCGCCGCGATGGTGATTCCGGCCAGCATCCACTTCAGACTCGAGGCGAACAACAGGCCCAGGCAGAGCGGAAGCGCCTGCGAGGCGACCGTCGAGATCACAGTCACGCCGTTCGCGACGACAAATCGCTCCTGACCTTCGAGGCTCCCGATCAGCAGCCACATGGCGTTGCTGAGGGGTACAGCCACGCCAAGCCAGACGAGGGCCGAGCCTGCGCCGTCGTGTAGCGCCGGTGGGAGATCCAGAAGACGGTCAGCGAAGACGTAGCCGGCACCGGCCATTGCAACACCGCCGAGCAAACCGACTCCGAAGCCAACGATGAGGGCTGTCCAGACCACGGTGGCCCGATCTGTCGGGGAAGCGTCCCGCAGCTGCGCGACCTTGTTGGCGACGGCCCGGCTCAGCCCCAGGTCGAACGCTCCGAAGTACCCCAGAAGCGCCCAGACGATCACGAGCACGCCGTATTGATCTGGCCCGATCACCCGGATGTAGACAGGGACCGTCGCGAGTGAGACCAGCAAGGGCAGGGCCGCCCCCACCAGGTTGATCGCCGTGTTCCTCCTGAGGCCGTGGAACGGATTCATCTGGCAGCCCCGAGAACGTCTTCGTAGACCGTGTCGAGCCGCTCTGCGATGGCCTGCCAGGTCAGCGACTGCACGCGGGCCAGGCCTGCGTCGCGCATCGTTCGCAAGAGGCCGGGTTCGGCGATCGTCCGCCGCAACGCCGAAGCCACTGCGTCCGAGTCGCGTACTGGGATCAAGATGCCCGCGTCTGCCACGACGTCGCGTATGCCGCGCACATCCGTGGCGATGACCGGCAATCCACACGCCATGGCCTCGACCACTGTCTGGTTCGAACCTTCCCCGAGCGACGTCAACAGCAGGACGTCTGCGGCCCGATAGTGGTCGCGGAGCTGTGACTGAGGCACACGGTCGAGGACGCGAAGACGATCGGTTCCCGATCGGATTCGCTCTTCGACCTGCGTCCGCAGTGGTCCGTCGCCGATGACGGTCACCTCGACCTCGTGGCCGTGCTCGGCGAATGTCCTGACCGCTTCGGCCGCGGTGAGGGGATCCTTCTCGGCTGACAGCCGGGAGACGATCAGAGTGCGTAGACCTTTCGAAACGCGCCCCCTCGCGATCGGATCCGGGTAGAAGAAGGCAGGGTCGTACCCGTTGGGGATCTTGTGCACGGCAACGGTCGGCGAGGTGGCCAGCTCGTGTCGAAAAGCCTGCTCGCTCTCCGAGTTTCCGGCGATCAGGGCGCTCGCGCGACGGATGGCGTACTTGAACGACCAGTCCTCGAGCACCATGCCGTCCCTGGTGCCTTGCTCATGCGCGACGAGAGGAATCCCCTTGCGAGTGGTGTGTGCTGCCACACCAGCGAACATGAGCTGGCAGTTGCGTGCGCCGTGGAAGTGGACGAGATGCGGCGCCGGCCGCGAGAGCTTCACGAGCATTCGCGTGCTCAGCTGACGGCCGAAGCGCCGATGCGTACCTGCGATCGCGGGAGGTTGGAGACAGCGGTGAAAATGAACCTTGATGCGTCCGAGCGATGCGGAATGCGAAGCTGAGGAGGTCAAGAGGTGGATGCAGACCTCGTGACCCGCTGCGGCCTGCGCGCGAGCGAGGTTCGGCAAGAAGTAATTCGCAGTCGTGCCGAAGTCCCGATCTTGGTGTCCGAATAGATCGAGCGTCATCGGCTGCACGTGGGCGATCCGGAGCGGCTTTTCTCTGTCGACCATCTTCAGGGTTGCGCCGGGCCCTGGTGTCGGGCCGTCGAGACCACGCCGAGCCCACGTTCGGCCAGCCCCACTGGATAGCCGACCATCTTTGCCAGGTCTCCCGAGACCACGACAACCGGGACTACTGCCAACGACAATGCCCGTCCTGCGGCGCCCGGCAGAGGCGGTCGGTCGATGACCCGGCGGACGAACTTCCGCAGGTGGAGGGCGCAGCCGACGCCGAGGATAGGCAGGAGGTTCCTGCGTGAGCGGCTTGCGACCAGCAGGGCGAGGCCCGTTCCGTATGCGCTGTAACGAATTGCGTGCCGACCGGCCCAGAGATGCGCGTGGCCGTCGCCTCGCGCGTAGTCGAAGTACTGACGGGCGAAACGCCGAAGGTTCGAACGCGCGTGCCAGGCGACCACCGCGTCGGGCACGAAGGCGAAGCGGGCGCCGGCCCGCCGAAGGTCGAGGTCGAAGACCAGGTCCTCACAGTGTCGGAGCCACTCCGGGTAGCCGCCGACTCGTTCCCACCATGCCTTCCTGAAGGCGACCGACCTGCTGGAGGGGAGGAACCGATCTCGGTCGATCTCGCGCAGTTGGGGGGTGATGATCGTGGCGAGGACCCGCTCGAACCAGGTCGTCCCCCCTGCGACGAAGAACCCGCCGGCGACACCCAGGTCTGGATCCGTCTCCAGCGGCTGCACCAGGCGCTCCAGCCAATTCGGCTCCGGATCGGTGCCGGCGTCGGTGACCGCGACGATCTCGTGGCCGGCCGCCGCGACCCCGAGGTTCCGTCCTGCCGCGATCGAGGTGCCGGGAGCGTCGACCAGCCGTATCTCCGGTGCGTGTGCCTGGAAGTCGATCACGATCCGTCGCGTCGCATCCGTCGAGCCTCCGTCGACGACTACGACCTCGTCGGGCCTACGCGTCTGCGCTTCGAGACGCTCGAGCAAGGCCTGGATCGAACCTGCCTCGTTCCTCACTGTCACGACGACGCTCACCGCAGTCACGCCGCGACCTCCGCACCTTTGGCCACAGTCGCCCACACGCTCTCGAGGCGCCCGGCGGACTCGGTCCAGTCATACCGCTGCTCGGCGAGTTCCCGGCCGGCGAGGCCGAGTGCCTCACGCCTCACCGGGTCGTCGAGTAGCTCGACGACGGCTTGACTCATCTCGGCTGGGCCGTCGGCGATCACCAGATGCTCTCCAGCCTTCACTTCGAGGCCTTCGCAACCGATCGTGGTCGAAACCACAGGCCGCCCGAGCGCGAAGGCCTCCAGGATCTTCAGGCGTGTCCCGCTCCCGGCGCGGAGTGGCACGACGACGACCGCGGCGTCCTCGACGTATGTGTCGGTGTCCTCCACCATTCCCGTGACGTGAACCGACGGATCGTCCGCCAGTTGTCGAACGTCCGGTGCGACGGGGCCGCCGCAGATCGTCAGCCGGAAGTTGGGTCGTGCCTCCCGCACCCGCGGCAGGATGTCCTCGCAGAACCACCGGGCGGCGTCGACGTTCGGGCGAAAATCCATCTTGCCGACGAAGACCGCCGAGGGCTCGCGGCTCCCTTCTGCCCTGTCCGACGGTCGGTGCGCACCGATGTCCACGCCGTTCGGAACGACTGACACCGAGGCCTCGGGGACGAGTCGCCGGATCGATGCCGCGTCGGATTCCGAGACGGCGACCACGTGGTCGGCGCGCCGGAACGCACCGATCTCCTCGCCGCGCCGTCTGGTGTTTTCGCGGCGCGCGTAGAGGCGGTAGGGAACGCCTCCGCCAGAAACAGCCCCGGCGAGGCGGAACTCGATGTTGTGTGCGTCCACGATCCAGGGTGGCCCGCCCCGAGGTCGTGCGGGAACATAGCCCCCGAGAAACGAGAACTCGCACTGGACGACGTCCAGATTCTGGAGTGCCAGTCGATCTGCGACGAATGCTGAGAGTGCCTTCGACTGGTAGAGCTGTGCGTAGAGGGACGTTCGCGAGGCCATCGCGGACGCCATCGCGCCCACCCTGTTCGGCGAATGCAGGACCGCCGTGACCCGGATCCCGATTTCTTCTAGCGACGCGACCGCATCGACTTCGTCGGGCCCGGCGAGTGCCAACAGCTCGATGTCGTGACGTGCCGCGAGGCGGCTCAGGAGCGCGTGAATGCGGATCCGGCCTCCGTCGCGGGGTGGGTGCGGGACGAACGGACTGACGACGAGCGCTTTCACCGCCGCGTGACGAGCGATGCCTCGTGCCGTTCGGCCAGGACGTGTTCGACCAGCTCGCGATGCGTCTCGACCCAGCCGACTAGCTCCTCGAGTCCGTCTGCGGGATGGATCCGCGGTTGCCAGCCGAGCTCCTGGTTGACGCGGCCGATGTCGCTGACGTAGATCGGCTGGTCACCGGGGCGCTCGTCGGCAAATGCCGGATCGAGATCGACGCCGGTCGAGCGCTCGAGAAGCTCGATCGTCTCCAGGAGCGAGAGCGTCAGCTCGGGGCCTCCTCCGACGTTGTACACGCGTCCCGCGGTTCGATCTCCCTGCTCGGAGACGATCAACATCAGATCGATGAGATCGTCGACGTGCAGGACGTCGCGCACTTGCTTCCCGCTTCCGTAGATCGTGATCGGCTGGTCGAGGAGCGTGGCGATCGTGAACCAGGCGAGCCATCCCTGATCCTCGACACCGAACTGCCTCGGCCCGTAGATGCACGACTGGCGGAGTACCACCGTGTGCAGGCCATAGATGCGGGCGTAATCGCGGACGTACTGATCGGCCGCGCCTTTCGAGCATGCATACGGCGAGTGGAAGTCGAGCGGCTGTTCCTCCGAGATCCCGGAGCGGTCGACCAGTTCGTACCGCCGATCGTTCTCGGCCACCGGGATGCTCTCCAGTCGGCCGTACACCTTGTTGGTGGACGAGTACACGAGTGCTGCTGTGCTCTCGACTCGGCGCATCGATTCCAGCACGTTGAGAGTCCCTAGAGCGTTCATCTCGAAATCGGCGCGCGGATCCAGGACCGAGCTCGTAACGGCGACCTGGCCTGCGAGATGGTAGATCCGTGTCGCTTCTTGGATTGCCTCTTCAAGTTCGGCGACGTCGAAGCGGATGTCGATTTCGGCGATCGCCACTTCGGGGTGCGTTTCGGTCAGCCAGCTCGCGTTCGATCGCGTCCCGACGCGGAAGAAGTTGTCCGCGATCGTCACGGCCTCTCCCGACTGCGCGAGCCGATGGGCGAGGTTCGTGCCGATGAACCCTGCCCCTCCGATGATCAGGTTGGTCATGCGAACTCTCCTGTCACGAGTTGGGCGGCGTGCGGTCGGTCGTCCGCGCTCTCGAATGGCGCACGCACGGACGCGGCGAAACACCCCTCCGAGTGTCCTTGGGCAAACGCGGACAGGTTGGCTGCGTAGAGCGACGTCTGGTCCGGGCCGGCGGTCAGGCAAGCGATCGCTTCGCGGAAGGCACGAGTGTCTCGGCAGTCGACGGTGAGGCCCAGCCCGTGTTCTCTCACGATGTGGCCGAGTAGCCCTTGCTCGTGCGCGACGACAGGAGTCCCGGCCGCCGCGGACTCCAGCAGGACACGAGACCGCGTGTAGTGGGACACGTACGGCAGGAGCACACACCGAGCCTTGGCCAGGAGCTGCAGCGTCTCCTGCTCGTCGTGCCGCTGAGTGCGCAGTTCGACCTCGACGCCTGCCGCGGCGAGGGCTTCGGTCAACTTCCCGAGGCGCGGGGCATAGCCGACCTCGACCTCCCCCGCAAGTGTCAGGACGGTGCCGGGAAGCGAGGACAGCGCGTCGGCTACGAGGTGGACGCCTTTCCGCGGCGCCAAAGTGCCGTAGAGGACGCAACCTTTCCGCTCCGCCGATGTCGAGGGCTCGGTGACCACCGGCGGTTCCGGGAGATAGAAGGCACTCGGGCCAGGACGGGCATTCCACCGTTGGACAGCGGCCTCGTCGAGCGTGAAGATCGCGTGCGCATCGGCGCGCCGCCGCCAGCGCTTGACCAACGATTCCAGGAAGCGTGCCCGCGCCAGTTCCTTCGCGCCGAGGCTCGTCCCGTAGCTGCGTCGGTAGTGAGCTCGCGGAAAGAAGACGCAGATCGTCGTCGGGCACGGCAGAGGGGGCCGTTCGACGAGTCGCCGCAGCACCGGATCCGAGTAGAGATGGACCACGTGGTCGAGTTCGGTGCGCCTGGCGAAGGCGACCAGAAGATCGAGCTCTCGCTCGGCGAGGTCACGGTGTTGAGGCCCGAGGGGTCGAGTATGGTCGAGCGCGGGCCGCGCAGACCCGAGAGGCCAGCCCTTGCGCCCGTCGAGCTCCATGTCCGGAAGTGCGAGCGTGACTTCGCCTACCTCTTCCATGGCATCGGCGATCCACTTCGCGTAGATCTGATGGTGCCCGCCTGTCGTCCAGTCGAACAGTCCGATCTTCATCAGGGCGCCACCTCCCGGCCGAGGCGTCGTGCGATCTCGACTGCGGCTACAAGGGCGGCAACGGCCGGCGTGGCGTTGTCCACGTTCAGATGCGGCCCCGTGACGGCCAGCACGAATAGGGCGGTCAGTGACCCGAACGACCCAAGGAGGACGAGCCGCTCTCGCGTATCGATCGAACTCCGATAACCGCGAAGTGCGTTGAACCAGGTGCGGGCCAGGAGGAGGAGGATGCAACCTGCCCCGAGGAGTCCCAGCTTCAGCGCGAACCAGATGTAGCTGTCGTGGATGTAGTACGTGCTGACGACGAAGCCGTAGCTGTTGCTTTCAGGCGAGAACTCGGGGTTGTCATACTCGATGCTGCTGCCCAGCCCGATGCCTGTCAGCGGGTGTCGCGCGATCTGATGGCCGGCTGCGCGCCATTCCGTGAAGCGGTGTTGGGCAGAGACGTCTGAAGACGTGCTCCCCAGCGAAGTGATCCGGTCGAGCCCGGCCTGGAATGGATTGCCGACCTTGCTCGGCGACCACGCGTTCACGGCGACCAGGGCGACTGCAACGAGGACGACCATCGGCAGCAACCAGGAAACGGCTCGCGCCCGACGCCCGGTTGGAAGGAGGGCGAATGCCAATGGCGCCGCGACGATGATCGACACCCAGGCACCGCGGGCGAAGGTCACGAACACGCCCCCCAGGCACAGGGCAGCGAGCAACACGGTGGCACGCTTCAGTCGTGCGGTGGGTAGGAAGGCGAGCAGAGCCGGCGTCCACACGATCGCGAGCATCGGGTAGAGGTAGACCGTGTCCACGACCCGAACTGCCCCGCCGGCATAGGTCGCGGCGGCCCCGACCCCGTGGGCGTACTGCCAGAGCGCAGTGACTGCCGCCGCACCGGCGATGCCGAGGACGACGGCGATTCCGCGCTCGAGCTGCCGCCAACTGCGGACCCCGTCGACAAGAGGAAAGACGAGCAGGTAGGACAGGAGCGGCCGGAGCTCCAGGAGACTGAGCTTGGTAGGGGTCCCCCTCACGTTCGCTGTGATGACTGCGACGAGTGCGAATCCGACGGAGACGACCAGCAATCCTGTCGTCCAACGGTCCGGCAACCGGGCAGACTCGGGTGCAACGGTTCGGCGGGCCGCCCAGGCGCCCAGGGTCATGAGTAGAAGGAGATCGGTGATCTTCAAGGCGCCGCCGCCGATCGGTAGGCCCCGGTCGAAGAGAACGCTGCGTGGAAGGATCGCCGTCAGGCCGATGATCAGGAGTGCCCCGGCCTCGGGCCGCCGAACGATCAAAACGCAGCATGCGACTCCTGCGAGTCCGAGGGCGACGTACGCCGGGTTGCCGTGGACGACGACGTAGCCGCCGAGCGCGGCTGTTCCTGCGGCGGCCACGACGCCGATGAGCCGCCTGGCACCGAGTTGGATCTCGTTCACGCGGCCGGCTCCGGGTCGCGAGTGTCCCAGTAGTACTTCTGGCCGCTCAAGAAACGATTCAGCGCACTTGGTGTCCTTCGGCCGAGCCGTCCCGCGCGAAAGCCGAGCCATTTCACGCCGAGATGGACGCCGGCGTAAGGGAGCAGCCAGGGCCGCGACCGACCGACTTCCGCGATCAGTGCCCGCGCATAACTGGCGCCGAGCCTGGTCTCCGGGCCGCCGGGATCGAGTGCCGCTCCGAAGCCCGCCCGAGCATAGCCAGCGTCGAAGTAGCGTCCGAAGTCGCCGCCGATCGTGTACCGGTGAGAGTGTTCGACGACCGCATCTGCGACGTAGCCCACCCGCTGTCCAGCCTTGAGGAGCATCGCGACCGCCAGTGCATCCTCGTGCGACAGAGTGGGGCGGAACCCGCCGATCTCGTCCAACGTTCGCTGGTCGTAGGCGCCGAACGCATTGGAGAAGAAGAAGAGATACGGCCCGTATCGATCGACGTCGACGAGAGTGCGGACATGACTCGTGGACGGATAGTTGAAGTCGCGCATGAACGCCTCGAAGAAGTGCGCACCGGCGCGAGGAACCTGCCTTCCGTACGCAGCTGCAACCTCGCCTGCCTGCACGGGTGCGACAAGGTGACCGAGAGCGTCGGCGCCGACGGGATAGGCGTCCTGGCTCATCATCACGACCACGTCGGTGTCGAGCAGCTTCCGAGCCTGCTCCCTGGTTCTGCCATGGTTGAAGCTCGCCGGCTCTACGTCGAGGACGCGCGCGCCGAACCGGCCCGCGAGCTCGGTCGTGCCATCTCCAGGTGAGGAGTTGACGACGAGGATCTGGGGCCGAATGGACGAGGCAGCGATCGTCGGTAGGCATCGTTCGAGGTGGCTACGGCCCCGATGCGCGACGACCACGACCCCAACCGACGCCGAACGGCACCCTCTCGACGGCACCCTTTCGTTCGGTGACGAGTTGTTCGCAGCCGGCTCGATCGCGGCTCCCCTGGTGCCTGGCTGCTCCGGCATTCGATCAGTAGGCGCCGGAGCTCGTGACGAGGCTCCGCAGCGTCTTCGCCAGGATCAGGAAATCCATACCGAGTGACCAGTTCGCGGCGTAGAGCTTGTCGAGCCTGACGCGCTCGTCGTAGGAGATCGCAGACCGGCCGTTGATCTGCCAGAGCCCGGTGAGGCCGGGTCGGAGTCCTCGGATTTGCCAGTAGCCACGCGGCCCCGACCACGGCCCGCCGGCTCGCTCGCTCTGTTGGACGACACCGTATTCGCGTGTGGTGATCGGGCGCGGGCCGACCAGGCTCAGCTCGCCTCGCAAGACATTGATCACCTGCGGGAGCTCGTCGAGAGATGTTCGCCTCAACAGTCTCCCGACACCCGTGACGCGCGGATCGTTCCGCAGCTTGTGCGTACGCGCGAACTCCTCCCTGAGCTGGTCGTCCTGCATGAGACGCTCGAGTTCGCTCTCCGCTTCGTGGCGCATCGTGCGGAACTTGAGAAGCTCGAACGTCGTGCCGTCGGCGCCGACTCTCGGACTCCGGTACAGCACGGGGCCGCGTGAGTCGAGCTTGACGAGAGCGGACACCAGGAGGAGCAGCGGCGCCAGAAGGACCAGCCCCACGATGGCGAGCACTGCGTCGAGCACGCGCTTGACGAACATGTGGTGCTCTGACGAGATCGGTCTCAGACCGACAAGCGGTAGGCCCTCGACCGAGTGGACCTCGACCTCGGAGCTCAGCATCTCGAACAGCCTCGGGACGACGTCAACCTGCACCGCCATCCTCCGCAGGCGCAGCGCGAGGTCGAGCAGGCGCTCGTCACGTTCGTACGAGAACGCGAAGATCACGCGATCCACATCGAGGGAACGGACGAGTTCCTCCAGGTCGTCCAACGCGCCGAGAATCACAGCGTCGTCGTGAGGGAAGGGCTCGCGGAAGTCGCCGTCGTCGACGAAGCCGACCACGTCGATCGCATATTCGGAGTGATTCAGAAGCTTGGTCGCGACGAGGGTGCCAGCCGTCCCGGCTCCGACGATCAGTGCGCGCTGGTGGTAAGCAGGCCGGCGCCGGCAGATCGCGCGCGCTGCGGCTCTTCCGAGGGTTGTGAAGGTGAGAGCGAGCGACCAGAACACGACGACGTCGATGAGGCTGGGGCCGAGACCACAGGCCCAGGCTCCGAGCCAGAACAGCCAGGCTCCGATCGTCGCAACGTGCACCAGGCGACCGAACTCGTCGGGTGTCGTGTGGTCGACCCACCCGATGTCCCTCCGATACATCCCGTGGAGGTATTCGAGGATCAGCCAGGCCGGCACCAGGCCGACGAGAAGCAACCCCTCGGCCCACCCTGCGGCACGGTCCGAGACGATGCTTGCCACGAAGAACGCCGCGACGACTGCGCATAGATCCGCGCAGACGAGGCTTCGCAAGATGAGCTGCGCCCGACGGTTGTTGTTGGCAGACGGAGCAACGTGGTAGCCGTTTCCGTCCGCTTCGAGAATCGCGAATAGGCGTTCGGGGGAGCGATCCTGCTGCGCGGCGCTCACGTCAGGTGCCCGCCGGCGCGGGTGGGTGCTTCCGGCTTATCTCCGCTCAGCCGGGGCAGCTCGTACCCGTAGGCGTAGCCGTACGCAGATGAGGTGGCGGCACCGGTGACCACGATTCCGAGCGGCGTCGCCTTGCAATTCGCCAGCGCCCGCTCGAGCTCTCGCAGCATCGGCCGGCGCACGAGGTTCAGCCGTGTGACCAGGAGCATTGCGCCGACCTTCGAGGCGAGCGTGAGAGCGTCGCCGATCCCCAGCATTGGAGCCGAGTCGATCA
>JBPYFE010000097.1:0-20873 GCA_051986525.1 Gaiellaceae bacterium | reverse complement strand
CGGAGCGACCAAGCGCCACCTCGATCTACGAACCCTCGACCGCTTCCCGAGCTTGAAGTGGCTCTATCTCGAGAAGCAGCACAAGGGCATCGACGTCCTGTCGCAGCTCACGGAACTCCAAGACCTGACGCTGCGGTCGATGACGCTCCCCGACCTGTCGCTGCTCCTGCCGCTCGAAAAGCTGCGCTCACTCGACATCAAGCTCGGCGGCACGAACGACCTCGGGCTCCTGCCCCGCGTCGGGCGGCTGCGCTACCTCGAGCTCTGGCGGATCCGCGGACTGTCGGACGTGTCGACGGTCGGCTCGCTCCCGCACCTGCGCCATCTCTTCCTGCAGACGCTCCCGCACGTGACCGTCCTGCCGGACTTCGGCGGGGCCCGCGTGCTCCGACGCATCGAGCTCGAGACGATGAAGGGCATCCGCGACCTGGCGCCGATCGCGACCGCGCCGGCACTCGAGGAGCTCCTGCTCGACGACATGCCTCAGCTGCAGCCGGACGACCTGCGGCCGCTGCTCGGGCATCCGACGCTGAGGGCCGTCACCCCGAACCTCGGCGGAGTGAAGAAGAGCAGGGAGGCGGAGGCGTTGCTCGGCCTGCCCGACGTCGAGTTCAACTGGCGCTGGCAAGACGAGGAATGACGAAGCCCCCTTGCGGGGGCTTCGCGGTAGCAGGCCTGTAAGCCGGATTCTGTCGAGGGTGACCATCCCTCTAGGCCGCCGGTTGCCCGGTCGGCTCGAGCGGTGTACCCGGCCCCTCGGCGGGCAGCGTCGTCGGGGCCTGCTTCACCTTGCACCGGACGGGGTTTGGCTAGCCACCGTGTCACCACGGCGCTGGTGGGCTCTTACCCCACCGTTTCACCCTTACCGCCGGCGTCTCCGGAGAGAGACGTGTCGCCGGTGGCGGTCTCCTTTCTGTGCCACTTTCCGTCGGCTTTCGCCGCCTGGGGTCTCCCCAGCATCCTGCCCTTCGGTGTCCGGACTTTCCTCGCGCCAGCCCCGCAGAGCTAGCCCGCGGTCACCCGGCCTGCATCCTGAATTCTAGCCGCGCGACGGGCGACCGAACAGCCGCATTCCGGGCAGAAGATCGAGGCATCCGGGAGGTGCAAGACGAACTCGCCGCAGACGAGGCACTCGAGACTCGCCCCGCGCAGGAGCGCGTGCAGCTCCTGGTCGAGCGACCGGTTCAGCTCGACGACCGCACCCATTACAACCGCCGAAAGACGCCGATGACCTTGCCGAGGATCTGGACGTGCGGCGCGTAGATCGGTTCGAGCGCGTCGTTCTCCGGCTGCAGGCGAACGCCGTTCGACTCCCGGAAGAACCGCTTGACGGTCGCTTCGTCGGCGGCCTCGTCCGACCCGGCGAGCGCGACGACGACGTCCCCGTTCTGCGCGTCCTCCTGTTTGCGCACGACGACATAGTCGCCGTCGAGGATGCCGGCGTCGACCATGGAGTCGCCCTTGACCCGGAGGATGAATTCGTCGCCGCCGCGTGCCAGCGGCTCGGGCACGCCGACGTAGCCTTCGATCGACTCCTCGGCCAGCATCGGGCCGCCCGCGGCGATCTGCCCGACCAGCGGGAGAACGTGCGTCTCGGGCGTCGGACGGGTGGCCCCGCTCCGCTCGCGCCCGATCAGCTCCAGGGCGCGGGGCTTGGTCGGGTCGCGGCGGAGCAAGCCTGCTCGTTCGAGGTTGGCCAGGTGCGCGTGGACCGTGGACGGCGACGCGAGCCCGACGGCCTCGCCGATCTCGCGCACGGTCGGCGGGTAGCCGTGCCGGTCGCCGTAGTCGACGAGAAAGTCCCAGATCTGTCGCTGTCTCGGTGTGAGCATCCCGGTCCTTTCCGAACGTGTGTTCGATGAACGTAGCGGGAGCCCCGGACGGCGTCAAGGGCGAGATGCCGCCTCGCCGTCCGTCCTGAGAGGTGCGCTGGAGAGGACTTGAACCTCCACGGGTTATGCACCCACAAGGCCCTCAACCTTGCGCGTCTACCAATTCCGCCACCAGCGCTCGGTGGTACGGCCGAAGTCTAGCGGGCCTACTTCAGGAGCTGGAAGAGCACGACCGTGTCCGCGAAGAAGATCACGGCGACGAGGATTGTCAGGCGCGTGAGGTTGCGCTCGACGATGTGCGTGCCGCCCTGCGACGCCGGCGTGAAGCCCATGCCACCGAAGCCCGCATCGCGGCCGGAATGCATGAGGATCAACCCCAGAAGGGCGAAGGACACGAGGACGTGCCAGACGGCGACCGCTTGCAGCATCTCCGCGCCTAGAGTACCGGAGTCGTGGCCGAGGACGTCCGCGCGCGCATCCAGCATCTGCTCGTGACCGGCGACAACCGCCTGAAGCAGGGTGTCAGCCGCGAGAAGGTGCGCGAGAGCTACGAGCAGGCGCTCGAACTGGCGCGCGAGTCGGGCCTCGAGGACGCGATCGGGCCGCTCGTCGAGGTGCGTCTCGCCGACCTCGACAGACAGGGCACGCCGGAAGCCTGATTCGCCTCCGCTCCATCCGGTAGCGCTGCCACGCTTCGCTTCGAACTGTCCCGCGTCTCGGAGGGAGTCGGCGAGTGAAGCAATGGCAACGGTACTTGGCTGAGCTGTTCGGCACGTTCGTACTCGTCTTCGGCGGCTGTACGGGCATCGCGGCTGCGCTGAAGGTCTCCGGCGCCGCTCCGTTCAACCCGTCGGGGGCGGCGGGCGTGAACGCCATCGTTCTCATAGCGGTCCCGTTCGCGTTCGGCCTCGCACTGATGGCCGGGCTCTACGCGTTTGCGGAGATCTCCGGGGGCCACTTCAACCCCGCCGTCTCGCTCGGGCTCTTCCTCGACCGGAGGCTGTCGTTCGAAGACCTGCTCGGGTACTGGATCTTCCAGTTCGCCGGCGCGATCCTGGCGTCGCTCTTGATGCTGATCCCGTTCAACCACGACGTCGTCAAGGCCACCGCGACGGTGCCGGCGTCGGACGGGCAGGCGCTCTTCCTCGAGATCGCGTTCACAACCGTCTTCGTGCTCGTAATCCTGCAATCGACGAAGAGCGAGCGCTTCGGCGGCACTGCGCTCGTTTCGATCCCGCTCACGCTGCTCGCGATCCACTTCGCGGCCATCCCGTTCAGCGGCTCGTCCGTGAACCCGGCGCGATCTCTCGGGCCGGCGCTCGTCGGCTCGGAGTGGACAGGCTTCTGGGTGTACGTCGTCGGCCCCGCGGCCGGCGCGATCCTCGCCTGGATCATCTACACCGTCGTCATCAAGGGAGACATGAACTTCCGGGACGACATGCAGGCGCTGCGGGCCGAGGTCAAGCCTCCGAGCAAGCCGTCCGACACGTCCCAGACCGCTCCACCGCCGGCCGGCTAGCCGCGTTCACGTGAGGAGCGGGCGGCTTCGACCGCCCGCTCCAGCACGGCCTCGATGCGTTCCGCCTGCCGGGCGACGTCGTGTTCCTCGGCGGCCGCCCGCGCGGCGTCGTTCGGACGCGGCAGAGCGGCCGCCTCGCGCAACCCGGCGGCGATCGCCGCGACGTCGGTCGGGGCGACGAGGACGCCGCCGCCGGCGGGGACGAACTCGGGCGGGCCTCCGACCGAGGTGGCGACGACCGGCCGCCCGCAGGCCATCGCCTCGAGCAGCGCCTGTCCGAACGGCTCGACGAGGCTCGGCTGGCAGACGACGTCGCTCGCGCCGATCAGCTCCGGGATCCGCTCCGGCGCGACGGTGCCGAGCAGCATCACCCGGGGACGCCGCTCGAGCTGCGACCGCAGCGGCCCGTCGCCCGCGAACGTCAGCGCCCCCTCGCCCACGAGCTCGAAGGCATCGGCGAGCCGGACGACGTTCTTCCTCTCCGTCAGGCCGCCGATGCAGAGGAAGGCCGGGCCCGAGTCAAGGTCCGGGCGGACCGGCCGGACGTGGAAGCGGACGAGATCGACGCCGGAGTCGATCACCTGCGTCTTTCCCGTCGCGGCCGGAACCTTCGCCTCGAGCTCGCGCCGCAGGTAGTCGGAGACCGCGATCACGGCGGCAGCTCGTCCGACGACGTACCTCGTGGCGGCGGCGACCCCGGGAATCGCGCCGACGTTGCGGACGTCCTGGCCGTGCGCGGTGACGACGAGCGGCGCTCGCGAGGCGAGCGCCGCGATCAACCCCGAAGGGACGAGGAAGTGGGCGTAGACGACGTCCGGGCGGAAGGTCGTGGCCGCGCGCGCGGCGCGGCTCGCGAGGCGCGAATAGCGCGCCTTGCCCCCTCCGCGGCTGTCGAGGACGGCGAGCTCGATCTCGTGCCCGCGGCTCTGGAGCGCCTGCGCGATCTGCGCGACGAACGTCCCCAGGTCCGGGTCGTCCGGCCCCGGGTACATCTGGGAGACGAGCAGGATGCGAAGAGGCACGGCTCTAGGGCCGCTGGGTGTCGTACGTTCCCCAGAGGTCTCGCAGAGTGCCGCAGATTTCGCCGACCGTGCAGTGCACCCGGAGAGCCTCTCGCATGGGGACGAGCAGGTTCGTCTCGCCCTCCGCGGCCGCGCGCACCGCAGCCAGCGCAGCATCGACCCCGGTCGCGTCGCGCTCGGCCTTCACCCGCGCCGTCCGCTCGAGCTGGCGTCGCTCGATCTCCGGGGCGATGCGCTGCAGCTCGATCTCGGCGCTCTCGGCCTCCGTGAACGAGTTCACGCCGACGATCACGCGGTTACCCGACTCGACCTCCTGCGAGTAGAGGAACGATGCCTCCTCGATCTCGTGCTGCACGAAGCCCTGCTCGACGGCGGCGACCGCGCCGCCGAGCTCATCGATGCGGTCGATCAGCTCGAGGGCACGCTCCTCGATCTCCGTCGTCAGCGCCTCGATGTAGTACGAGCCTCCGAGCGGATCGGCAGTCGCGGTCGTCCCGGCCTCGTACTGAAGCACCTGCTGGGTGCGCAGCGCGATCCGCGCCGCCCTCTCGGTCGGGAGGGCGAGCGCCTCGTCGAAGCCGTTCGTGTGCAGCGACTGCGCGCCGCCGCAGACGGCCGACAGGGCCTGGACGGCCACCCGGACGACGTTGTTCTCCGGCTGCTGCGCCGTCAGCGTCGAGCCGCCCGTCTGCGCGTGGAAGCGAAGCGCCATCGCCCGGGGGTTCGTCGCGCCGAGCCGCTCCTTCGTGATCCGCGCCCACAGCCTGCGTGCCGCCCGGTACTTCGCCACCTCCTGGAAGAAGTCGTTGTGGGCGTTGAAGAAGAAGGAGAGGCGCTCGCCGAACTCGTCAGGAGAAAGGCCCGCGTCGACGGCCGCGCGGCAGTATGCGATCCCGTTCGCAAGCGTGAACGCGACCTCCTGGACAGCCGTCGAGCCCGCTTCGCGGATGTGGTAGCCGGAGATCGAGATCGTGTTCCAGCGCGGCAGGCGCTCCGAGCAATAGGCGAACAGGTCGGTCGTGAGCCGCATCGACGGCCGCGGCGGGAAGATGTAGTTCCCACGCGCGATGTACTCCTTGAGGATGTCGTTCTGGACCGTGCCGCGTAGCGCCTGGCCTGCGACGCCCTGCTCCTCCGCGACGAGCTCGTACAGCAGGAGCAGGAGCGACGCGGGCGCGTTGATCGTCATCGACGTCGAGACGCGGTCGAGCGGGATGCCCTGCAGCACGATGCGCATGTCCTCGATCGAGTCGATCGCGACGCCGGTCCGCCCCACCTCGCCGGCCGCCAGTGGGTCGTCGGAGTCGTAGCCGAGCTGCGTGGGCAGGTCGAACGCGATCGAGAGCCCCGTCTGGCCGCGATCGAGGAGGTACCGGAAGCGTGCGTTCGTCTCCTCGGCCGAGCCGAAGCCCGCGTACTGGCGGATCGTCCACGGTCGGCCGCGGTACATCGTCGAATACGGTCCGCGCGTGAACGGGTACTCGCCCGGCGGCTCGAGCTCGAGCCCGGCGACGTCCTCGGCCGTGTACACGGGCTCGATCTCGATGCCCGAGTCGGTCGTGCGCCGGTCCTCGCTCGTGGCCATGCCGGGATCGTACGCTTGCAGCGTGCAGATCACCGTCAGGCTGTTCGCCGGACTTCGGGAGCGTGCCGGCACGGGCGAGCGCGTGCTCGAGCTCCCGGACGGCGCGAGCGTTGCCGACGTCTGGCCGGCGCTCGGTCTCGGCGAAGAGCCGGAGGGGCTTCTGTACGCCGTCAACCTCGAGTACGCGGCCAGGCCCACGCCGCTCGCGGGCGGGGACGAGGTGGCGCTGATCCCGCCGGTCTCGGGCGGCGCGTTCCGGCTCACCGGAGAGCCGCTCGATCCCGCAGACGTCATCGCCGAAGCGCGGTCCGCCGACGCGGGGGCCGTCGCCACCTTCATCGGCACGACGCGAGTCCATTCGCGCGGCCGAAGCGTGCACTACCTCGAGTACGAGGGCTACGCGGGCATGGCAGAGAAGGTCATGGCCGAGCTGGCCGAGGAGCTGAAAGGGCGCTACGACCTGTGTGAGGTCGCGATCGCCCATCGCACGGGCCGCGTCGACATCGGCGGCCTCAGCGTCGTCATCGCCGTCTCAGCCCCGCACCGCCAGGATGCGCTCGCCGCCTGCAGGGACGCGATCGACCGGCTGAAAGAGATCGTGCCGCTCTGGAAGAAGGAGGTCTACGAGGGCGGCGAGGAGTGGATCGGACGCGGGTCCTAGCCCGGCGGCCTGCCTCCGAGCTACCGTAGGTTCGTGGAACCGCCCGAGGTCGCACGGGACTACGAGCCGATCAATCCCGGCACGAACTGGCGGGAGCTCGGAAAGCGCATCGCTGCGACCCTCGCCGTCATCGCGGGCGCCGCCCTCAAGTTCGGCTTCGCGTTCGCGAAGTTCGCGACGATCTTCGTCGCCATCGGCGGCTACGCGCTGATCTGGGGCTGGCGAATCGCGATCGGATTCGTCGCGCTGATCCTGATCCACGAGATGGGGCACTACATCGAGGCGCGGCGCCTCGGCCTGCATCCGCACTGGCCGATCTTCGTGCCGTTCTTCGGCGCCTTCGTCGCGTTCAAGACCGAGCACCTGACGCCGTGGCGCATGGCCCGAGTCGCCATCGCGGGCCCGGTGCTGGGCACCGTCGGCGCCGCCGTCTTCTGGGCCGTCGGCGAGGCGAAGCATTCCCAGCTGCTCCAGGCGCTCGGTTACTTCGGCTTCCTGATCAACCTCTTCAACCTGATCCCGATCGGCTTCCTCGACGGCGGCCAGATCCTGCGGGCGTTCGAGTACCTGCGCCGCGGCGGCGCCAAGGGCCGGGCGGCGATGATCGGCTTCGCCTACGCCGGCCTGGCCGCCGTGCTCGTGCTCGGCATGATCGGCTCGCACGTCGCCCAGCACCGTCTGTGAGCAGACCGGACGCCGATCGGGCGATCCTCGAGCGGGTCGAGACCGACCTCGACCGGCACGTCACGACGATCGCGCAGGAGTTCCGGGAGGGCTTCGCGGCCGTCGACGCCATCGGCAGGCCAGCCGTGACGGTCTACGGCTCTGCGAGGATCACGGCCGGCAACCCGGCCTACGAACGGGCGCGCGTCATCGGGCAGCGCCTCGCCGAGGCGGGCTTCGCTGTCGTGACGGGCGGGGGCCCGGGGATCATGGAGGCCGCCAACCGTGGTTGCCAGGAGGCGGGCGGGCTCTCGATCGGCTTCAACATCGATCTACCGCACGAACAGCGTGCGAACGGGTACCTCGACCGGGAGCTGACCTTCGAGCACTTCTACGCGCGCAAGACCATGCTCGTGAAGGCCGCGGAGGGCTTCGTCCTCTGCGAGGGCGGCTTCGGCACCCTCGACGAGCTGTTCGAGTCGCTCGTCCTGATCCAGACCGGCAAGATCCTTCACTTCCCCGTCGTCCTCGTGGGCACGGAGCACTGGCGAGGGCTGCTCGCGTGGATCGAGGCGAAGCTGATCGACGAGCAGCTGATCGCGCCGGCCGACCTGCTCCTGCTCTCGCTGACCAACGACCCGGCCGAGGCCGTGCGTCTCGTCCTCGAGTGCTACCGGCGGAACTGCGCCCACGTGATCGACGACGCGGAGGCGGCCGCGTCCTGATGGAGCTTCGCGATCTCCCCTCGGTGGACGAGCTCGTGCGCAGGCTCGACGATCCGCTCGCCGTCCAGGCTGCGCGTGCGGTGCTCGAACGCGCCCGCGAGGAGATCCGCGCCGGCGGGGAGCCGGGCGACCTGGCCGCGCAGCTCGAGACCGAGCTCGCGGCGCTCCGGGCACCGCACCTGCGACGCGTGTTGAACGCGACCGGGGTGATCGTGCACACGAATCTCGGCCGTGCGCCTCTCCCCGAGGCGGCACTGGAGCGGGTTCGCGAGGTGGGCTCCGGCTACTCGAACCTCGAGTACGACCTCGCCGGAGGGAAGCGTGGGTCGCGCCAGGACCTCGTCGCCGGCATTCTGCGCCGCCTGACCGGAGCGGAGGCCGCGCTCGTCGTCAACAACAACGCGGGGGCCGTCCTGCTCGCCCTCGCGGCGCTGGCAGACGGACGGGAGGTGCTCGTCTCGCGCGGTGAGCTGATCGAGATCGGCGACGGCTTTCGGATCCCGGACGTCCTGACGCGATCGGGCGCGAGGCTCGTCGAGGTCGGCACGACCAACCGCACGCGGGCCGCCGACTACGAGCGCGCGATCGGACCCGACACAGCGGTCATCCTGCGCGTCCACCCGTCGAACTTCCGCGTCGTCGGCTTCACCGAGCGTCCGGGCCTCGCCGAGCTGGCTCCGATCGCCTCGCGCGCGGGCATCCCGCTCGTGGACGACCTCGGCTCGGGTGCGTTCGTGCCGCTTCCCGACGAGCCGTCGGCGCGAGAGAGCCTTGCCGCGGGCGCCGACCTCGTCTGCTTCTCCGGCGACAAGCTCCTGGGCGGGCCGCAGGCGGGCATCGTGGTCGGCCGCGCGGAGCTGGTCGAATGCTTGCGCCGGCACCCGCTGCAGCGCGCGCTCCGGGCCGACAAGCTGACACTCGCGGCGCTCGAAGGCACGCTCGGCCTCTATCTCGATCCGCGCCGCGCGCGGCGCGAGATCCCAGTCCTGCGCATCCTCGACGAGCCGGCCGACAGCGTCCGCGCCCGTGCCGAGCGGCTGGCGTCGCTCACCGGCGGCGCCGTCGAAGAGACGGTCGCAAGAGTCGGCGGCGGCGCACTGCCGTTGCTCGAGCTCGAGAGCTTCGCCTGTGCGCTCGAGGAGGAGCTCGCCGCGCCGTTGCGCGAGGGCGACCCGCCCGTCGTCGGCATCGTGCGCGACGGGAGGCTGCTCCTCGACTGCCGCGCGCTCTCGGACGCCGAGGCCGACGAGGCCGCCGCGGCAGTGCTCGCGTGCCGCTGACGGTCGGAACCGCCGGCCACATCGACCACGGCAAGACGTGGCTCGTCCGGGCGCTGACGGGCAAGGACACGGACCGGCTGCCCGAGGAGAAGGCGCGCGGGATCTCGATCGACCTCGGCTACGCGCCACTCGAGTTGCCCGACGGCCGGCGGCTGTCGCTCGTGGACGTGCCGGGGCACGAGCGCTTCGTCCGGACGATGATCGCCGGTGCGACGGGGATCGACCTCTTCCTGCTCGTGATCGATGCCGCCGAGGGCGCCCGGCCGCAGACGCACGAGCATCTCGCGATCCTCCGTCTGCTGGGCATCGACGAGGGGGTCGTCGCCGTGACGAAGGCCGACGCCGTCGACGAGGAGACGCTGGAGCTGGCCCTCGAGGAGGCGCGCGAGCTCGTCCCCGGCGCAGCAGTCGTCGCGGTCAGCGCGAAGACCGGGGCCGGGCTCGACGAGTTGCGCGCCGGGCTCGCGGCGGCGGCCGACCGCGTGCCTGCGAGGGCCGATGAGCGTCCAACGCGGATCTTCGTCGACCGCGTCTTCACGCTCCGCGGCATCGGCACGGTGGCGACCGGAACGCTCTGGTCGGGCTCGATCGGGGACGGGGACGAGCTACGGGCCGAGCCGGGGGGGCTTCCCGTCCGCATCCGCAGCGTGCAGGTTCACGACAGCACCGTCGAGCGCGCCGAGGCCGGCCAGCGCGTCGCCGTCAGCCTCCCCGGCGTCGAGCGCACGCGGCTGCGCCGCGGCCAGGCCCTGATCGCGCCGGGCGCGTTCCCGGCGAGCTATCGGCTCGACGTCTCGCTCGACGAGCTCGCGCCGATCAAGGGCGGAGCCCGCATCCATGTCCATCACGGCACGGCGGAGATCCCGGCGGTCGTGCGGCGGATCGGCGAGCGTCATGCTCAGCTGCGCCTGGCGTCGCAGGCCGTGGCGGCGCGCGGCGACCGCGTCGTCCTCCGCGGCGAGACGACGCTCGGCGGCGGCATCGTGCTCGATCCGTCGCCGCCGCGACACGCGAGCGCCGAGCGCATCGTGCTGATGCAGCGCGGGGACGTCGCCGCCACGGTTCACGCTCCCGTCCGGATCGAGTCGCTACGGCACGTTCTCGACGGCGAGCCTGCCGGTCTCGAGCGAGCGGGCGAGTGGGTCTTCTCGCAGGAGTGGCTCGGCGAGCTGCGGGAGGAGCTCGACCGCCGGCTGGCCGACGCCGATCCGCTCGATCCGGGTATCCACCCGCCGGCAGAGCCGTGGGCAGGCGCGGTCGTGCCGCTGCTCGGCCTCGAGCGCCGCGGCTCGAAGCTCTACCGGCCCGGCACCGCGGCGTCGCTCGGTGAGCGCGAGGCGGCTGCGGCCGAGCTCGAGGCGCGCCTCGGCATCGAGCCCGTCAAGGTGGACGATGCGAAGCTGGCGCTCTACCTCGAGCAGCAGGGCCGACTCGTGCGGCTCGGGGACGGCATGGCCGTCTCGGCCGAGGCATTCGAGCGGGCGCGTGAAAAGCTCGTCGCTGAATGCCAGGCATCGGAACGCATCACGCTCGCCCGCTTCCGCGACCTGCTCGGCATCGGCCGACGGGCCGCACAGCTCCTGCTGGAGCGGTTCGACGCAGACGGCGTCACCCGTCGGATCGGGGACGAACGCGTCCTCCGGCGAACGCGCCGCTGACCTTCTGTAGCTAGGCGCGGCCGCGGGCGAGGCGCTCGGATCGCGACCCCGGTGCCGGCCGCGGCGGGGCCGTCGTGCCGCCCCGCCTGAGCCGCGGGCGGAAGACGTAGCTCGCCAGCGCCTGATCCGGATCGTCGATCTGCGTGCTCAGTGCCGAGATCGCGGTCTTCGCGATCACGTCGATCGGCTGCTCGACCGTCGTCAGCGCGGGCTGCGTCCACCCGGTCGCCTCGATCCCGTCGAAGCCGACCACCGACAGGTCGTCCGGGACACGCAGGCCGAGCTCGGCCGCCTCCTGGAGCACGCCGATCGCCATCAGGTCGTTCGAGCAGATCACGCCGGTCGGCGGATCGTGCGGATGCGACTCGAGCAGCGACCGCAGGACCTCGCGCCCGCCGGCGACGGTGAACGGGCCGTGGGCGACGTACCCGTTCGGCTCGAAGCCGTGCGCGCGCAACGCGTCCTCTCGGCCGAAGAGCTTCTGGCGCGTCGGCAGCGCATACGCATCACCGGCGACGAAGCCGACACGCTCGTGCCCCAGTTCGAGAAGGTGCTCGGTGGCGATCCGCCCGGCGGCGCGCTCGTCGACCCCGACGGCCGGCACCTCGAGCGACTCCGATGCGCCGTTGACGAACACGATCCGGGCGCCACGCTCGATCAACTGGGCGTAGTGCTCGTGCTCGCTGCGGACGTCGGTGACCTCGGCGCAGATGAAGACCATCCCGTCGACGCGCCGCTCGAGCAGCATGTGCACGTAGTCGACCTCGCGCAGCGCCGAGCCCGCGGTGTTGCAGAGGATCGTCGCCAGACCGTCGCGGGTCGCATACGTCTCCATCGACTGCGCGAGGGCGGCGAAGACGGGGTTGGCGAACTCCGGCAGCAGGAGGCCGATCGCCCCCGTCGCGTCGGGCCGGGCCTGCGGCACGTACAGAACCTCGCGCATCGCCCGCTCCACGCGGTCACGCGTCTCCGGGCGCACGGAGTCCACGCCGTGTACGACCCGCCAGGCCGTGGCGACGCTCACGCCGGCTCGTGCGGCTACATCTCTCAGGCTCGACATTTCACAGTGCAGGAAAGTGTCTCAGGAACCCCGGCCGGAGATACTAGCCCTCGTTCTCTGTTTGTGCCAGGGAGAAATACCGAATCACCCTGTGGAGAACCCGCTTGACGTTCGCCGGACAGGTTCGTACTATGGCCCCGCTTGTTTCAAGTACGTGTAACACGTTTCGTCGGCGCATGAGGCGCCGCCAACAAGGAGGCAGAAACATGTCGAGAGTCAAGCCGCTGCGGATTGCAGCGCTGCTGGCGGCGCTCGCAATCGTCGGCGCGCTCGCCGCGGCGCAGGCGACTGCGAAGACGCACGCCCAGACGCTGACGATCTGGGCGGATGCCGGCCGCACGCCGGCCATGCAGAAGGTCGCGGGCGCCTGGGGCAGCCAGCACGGCATCACCATCAACGTCGTCCAGAAGGACTTCGGCACGATCCAGAACAGCCTCGGAACCGTCGATGCCTCGACGGCCCCCGACGTCGTGATCGGCGCGAGCGACTGGGTCGGCGGGTTCTCCGCGAACGGCCTCGTCGTGCCGCTCGTGCTCAGCAAGTCGGTGAAGGCGCAGTTCCCGGGCTACTCGCTCGACGCGATGTCGTACGGCACCGCCGTCAAGCGCCTTTACGGCCTGCCCGTCCAGCTCGAGAACATCGGACTCGTGGTCAACACGAAGCTGGCGAAGGTGCCGAAGACGTTCAAGCAGCTGGAGGCGTCGGCTCTGGCCTTCAAGAAGAAGAGCTCGAACAACCTCGCCATCGCCGTCCAGCAGGGCAACAGCGGCAACGGCGACGCGTACCACATGTATCCGTTCTTCTCCGGCCTCTGCGGCTACATCTTCGGCAAGAACGGCGTCGGCAACCTGGATCCTTCCAACATCGGCGTCGCCAACCCGAAGTTCATGAAGAACGCTCCGCTGATCGACAAGTGGAACAAGGAGGGCCTGATCAACTCGCAGGTCACCTCCGGCACCGCACAGAGCGCGTTCCTCGGCAAGCACGCGGCCTTCTGGATCACCGGCCCGTGGAACTCGGCCGCGCTCAAGTCGAGCGGCATCAAGTTCCAGATCGTCCAGCTGCCGAAGATCTCCTGTCAGTCCGTTCCGTTCCTGGGCGTCCAGGGTCTCTTCGTGACGAAGTACGCGCAGCAGCACGGCGTGGGCTCCGCCGCGATCGACCTTGTCACGAACTACATGGCGCAGCCTGCCGCGCAGGTCGCGGTCGCGCTCGCCGGTGGCCGGCCGCCCGCGAACCTCAAGGCCGGCAAGCTGGTCAAGGACCCTGTCCTCGCTGCGTTCGGCAAGGCCGGCGTGGGCGGCGTCCCGCTGCCGAACATCCCCCAGATGGCCTCCGTCTGGAACGAGCTCGGCGGTGCGTGGTTCAAGGCGACGAGAGGCTCGAGCGCCGTACCGGCTCGGCTCGCGTTCCGCACGGCGGCGCGCAACATCGCCAACAAGATCGGCTGATCGTTCGTGAGGGGCGCCCGGAAAACCGGGCGCCCCTCACGCTTTAGGATCGACCCGCACGAGCTCTCGATGACGACGACTGCCGCTTCGACACCTGCTCACGTGGCGCCGGTCTTCCGGCCATCGTGGATCGCTCGCGGAATCGCCTTCTTCTCCGGCACGGTCGGAGTCGTCGTCAAGGTCGTGCTCCTCGGCCTGCTGAACGCGCTCGCGGTCTGGGCCGCGACCGTCCTGGCCGACCACGAGAAGTGGCCCGCGTTCGCCGTTCTGCTCGTCGCGACGGTCGGCATCGACGCGATCTACATGGTGTCGCGGAACCGCTTCGTCCCGGCGAAGTTCCTCATTCCCGGCCTCGTCTTCCTCGTCGCGTTCCAGATCGCCCCGATCGTGTACACGATCAACGTCGCCTTCACGAACTACTCCACCGGCCACATCCTCACGAAGGGCCAGGCGATCCAGTCGATCCAGCAGAACTCGCTCCAGCAGCCGGAGAACGGCGCCGTCTACACGATGGCCTACGCGCGCGACGCGGACGGAAAGCTCGTCCAGCTCCTGCAGGACCAGGACTCCGGCAAGACCTACGTCGGCACGCCGAAGAAGCTGATCTCCGTCCCGAAGACCGATTTCAGGATCAAGGACGGCGCGATCACGGCCGCCAAGGGCTACACGCTCGTCCCGCAGAAGGAGCTCTTCACGATCCAGGGATTCAACATCCCGACCGGGAACGGCGCCGAGGCGATCCAGCCCCAGGGGTTCACGCAGGCGGCGGTGCTCGAGCCGACCCTGAAGTACAACCCGAAAGCCGACACGTTCACACGGATCGCCGACGGCACCGTCTTCCGCGACAACGGCAGCGGATCGTTCGTCTCGGCGAGCGGCAAGGAAGAGCTGGAGCCGGGCTGGAAGACAGGTGTGGGGCTGCACAATTTCGGCCGGGTCGTCCACGACCCGTTGATCTCGCGTCCGTTCCTGCGTGTCCTCGCGTGGACGGTGGGCTTCGCCGCACTGACCGTGCTGTTCTCGTTCGCGATCGGCCTCTTCGTGGCGATGGCGCTCGACAAGCCGGGGATGCACTTCCTGCGGCTCTACCGGTCGCTCCTCGTCATCCCCTATGCGGTTCCGGGCTTCCTCTCGCTCCTCGTCTGGAGCGGTCTGCTCAACGACGACTTCGGCGTCGTCAACCGCTCGATCATCCACCCCATCTTCGGCACGAACGTGCCCTGGCTGTTCAGCGACCCGTGGTGGGCGAGGCTGTCCTGCATCATGGTCAGCACCTGGCTGACCGTGCCCTACTTCTTCCTCGTCTCGCTCGGCGCGCTCCAGGCGATTCCCGGTGAGCTCGTCGAGGCCGCGAAGGTCGACGGCGGCGGCCCCTGGCAGATCTTCCGCAAGGTGCGGCTGCCGCTGCTCCTCGTGGCGGTCGCGCCGCTCCTGATCGCCTCCTTCGCGTTCAACTTCAACAACTTCAACAACATCTACCTCTTGACCGGCGGCGGCCCGGCGTCGAACGACCAGTCCATCGCCGGGTCGACGGACATCCTGATCAGCTACACCTGGAAGCTCGCGTTCCAGGCCGGGAAGGGCAACGACTACGCCCTCGCGAGCACGATCGCGATCCTGATCTTCTTCATCGTCGCCACGATCTCGGCCGTCAGCTTCTGGAAGACGAAGGCCCTGGAGAGCCTGAGATGAGTACTCTCGAGCAGCCCGTCGCCCGCGCTGCCGTCGAGGCGCAGCCGAAGACGGCGAAGCTCGCCCCGCAGAAGCGGCCGCCCTTCAAGGACGTGTGGTGGCGGCACCTCGTCGCGTGGATCGCGATCGCGGTCTCGCTGTTCCCGGTCGCCTACATCGTCTCGGCGGCGTTCAGCACGAACGCGTCGCTCGAGGGGTCGAGCCTGATCCCGACCCACGTCACTCTCGACAACTTCCACAACCTGTTCTACGGCTCGAAGGCCGTCTCGGAGCAGATCTTCTCGTCGGTCCACTACTGGCGCTGGTACGCGAACACCGTCATCGTCGCGACCGCGACGGCGCTGCTCACGGTCGCGCTCGGCGCGCTCGCGGCCTACGCGTTCAGCCGCTTCCGCTTCCGCGGCCGCCGCCTGGGGATGCTCTTCCTGCTGCTGATCCAGATGTTCCCGCAGCCGCTCGCGGTGACGGCGATCTACCTGATCGTCCTCCGCACCGGCGACGTGTTCTCGGCCATCGGCCTGAACACGCTGCTCGGGCTGATCCTCGTCTACCTGGGCGGCGCGCTCGGGGTGAACACCTGGCTCCTGAAGGGTTTCTTCGACACGATCCCCTCGGAGCTCGACGAGTCGGCGCGCGTCGACGGGGCGACGCCGGGACAGGTGTTCTGGGGGGTCGTGCTGCCGCTCGCCGCTCCGGTGCTGATCGTGGTCGGGCTCTTCTCGTTCGTCGCGACGATCAACGAGTTCCTGATCGCGAGCGTCCTGTTGATCACCCCGGGAAACTTCACGCTCCCGCTCGGCCTGCGGCAGTTCATCGACCAGCAGTACTCGGAGCACTGGGGCCCGTTCGCCGCCGGCGTGCTGCTCGCGGCGATCCCGGTCGTCGTCATCTTCTTCTTCCTGCAGCGGTACATCGTCTCCGGGCTGACGCAGGGATCGGTCAAGGGATGACGATCGCGCCGGAGACACGGGCTGCAACGCTGCTCGCCGAGCCGCACCACGACGGGTCGGATCGGTACGTGCTCGAGCAGCCGTCAGAGGTCGGCGAGGAGGCCGTCGTCCGGCTGCGGGTCCCGCGCGGAACGGCGGTCGACGCGGTGGCGCTTCGCTGCATCGTCGACGGCGATCCGCTCGGCATCGCGGCCACGATCGACGAGGAGACCGAGACTGACACCTGGTGGCGCGCGACCATCCCCGTGCTGAATCCGGAGGTGCGGTACCGCTTCCTGCTCTCGGGCGGCGAGACCGGCTACACCTGGGTGACCGGCACCGGCCTCGTCTCGGGCGACGTCGCGGACGCCGACGACTTCGTCGTCTCGGTCGACCAGGGCGGCCCCGACTGGCACCTCGGCTCCGTCGTCTACGAGATCTTCCCCGACCGCTTCGCCTCGAGCGGCCTCGCCGTCGAGCCGCCGGGCTGGGCGGTCTCGCGCGCGTGGGACGAGCTGCCGAACGGCCGGGCCCCCACCACGGCCGCCGAGTGGTTCGGCGGCGATCTGCGCGGCGTCGAGCAGCACCTCGACCACATCGAGGGCCTGGGCGCGAACGCGATCTACCTGACACCGATCTTCCCCGCCGGCAGCACCCATCGCTACGACGCGAGCAGCTTCGACCGGGTCGACACGCTGCTCGGCGGCGACCAGGCGCTCGAGTCGCTCGTGCGGGCCGTGCATGCCCGCGGCATGCACATCGTCGGCGACCTGACGCCGAATCACTGCGGCCGCGGCCACGACTGGTTCCAGCGTGCGCTCGCCGATCCCGAGGCGCCGGAGCGGAACTTCTTCTTCTTCGACGAGGGCCTGGCGAACGGCTACGCGAGCTGGTACGGCGTGCCGGCGCTGCCGAAGCTGAACTGGGGCTCGGACGAGCTCTGCGACCGGATGCTGGCCGTGGCGCGGAAGTGGCTCGCCGCTCCGTACGAGCTCGACGGCTGGCGGATCGACGTCGCCAACATGGCCGGCCGCTTCCGGGACGTCGACCTCAACCACTCCGTCGCCCGCTGGATTCGCGCCGCCGCCGGCGAGAAGCTGGTCGTCGCCGAGCACGGCCACGACTACCGCCCCGACCTGCGCGCGGGCGGCTGGCAGGGGGCGATGAACTACGCCGGCTTCCTCCGTCCCGTCTGGACGTGGCTGCGCAGGCCCGATCTGCCCGCCGAGCTGCGGACTGCGTTCTGGGGCATCCCGGCCGGCCTGCCGCGCCTGCCGGGAACCGAGCTGGTCCGCACGATGCGCTCCTTCCGGGCCGGTGTCGCCTGGAGGAAGGTGCTGCACTCGTGGGCGCTCGTCGACAGCCACGACGTCGCCCGCTTCCGGACCGTCAGCGGCAGCAGCGACCGTCAACGGGTCGGAATCGGCCTGCAGATGACGACGCCGGGCGTGCCGATGGTCTTCGCCGGCGACGAGGTCGGCCTGGAAGGCGAGTGGGGCGAGGACGCACGGAGGACGATGCCGTGGTCGAGACCCGACACCTGGGACACGGCGTTGCTCGAGACCTACCGGGAGCTGATCGCGTTGCGGCGCTCGAGCGAGGCGCTCGCGCGCGGCGGGATCCGCTACGCGCACGTGTCCGACGACGCGATCGCCTACCTGCGCGAGAGCCGGTCCGAGCGGATCCTCTGCCTGGCGTCGCGCGCGGAGCACCCGCCTGTTCGCCTGCCGCTCGACGCGCTCGGATCACCCGGCTTCGAGACCCTGTACGGCGCCGACGCGCGGATCGAGAGCGGCGACGCACTCCTCCCCGCCGACGGCCCTTCCTTCAATGCCTGGAGGCTCATCGATGGCTGACGTGGTCTTCAACGAGGTCGA
Source organism: Gaiellaceae bacterium (assembly GCA_051986525.1). Lineage (GTDB taxonomy): Bacteria > Actinomycetota > Thermoleophilia > Gaiellales > Gaiellaceae > 13-2-20CM-68-14. Next base: position 2,919 of record JBPYFE010000097.1, on the reverse strand, counting down.
CAAGGTCTATCCCAACGGCGTCCAGGCGGTCTTCGACCTGTCGCTCGACATCGGCGACGGCGAGTTCCTCGTCCTCGTCGGCCCGTCGGGCTGCGGAAAGACGACGGCGCTGCGGATGGTCGCGGGGCTGGAGGAGATCTCCGACGGCACCGTCTCGATCGGCGGCCGCGTCGTCAACAAGATGACGCCGAAGGAGCGGGACATCGCGATGGTGTTCCAGAACTACGCGCTCTACCCGCACCTGAGCGTGGCCGAGAACATCGCCTTCGGACTCCGCCTGCGCAAGACGCCGAAGGACGTGATCAACGAGCGCGTCGCCTGGGCCGCGAAGCTGCTCGACCTCGTGCCCTACCTCGACCGCAAGCCGAAGGAGCTCTCCGGCGGCCAGCGGCAGCGCGTCGCGATGGGCCGCGCGATCGTCCGGCATCCGCAGGCCTTCCTGATGGACGAGCCGCTCTCCAACCTCGACGCGAAGCTCCGCGTCCAGATGCGCTCCGACATCTCCAAGCTCCAGCACTCCCTCGGGACGACGACGCTCTACGTCACGCACGACCAGGTCGAGGCGATGACGATGGGCGACCGGGTCGCGGTGATGAACCTCGGGCGCCTGCAGCAGGTCGACACGCCGCAGCGGCTCTACGACCAGCCGGCCAACCTGTTCGTCGCCGGCTTCATCGGCACGCCGCCGATGAACCTGCTCCAGGCGGACGTCGCCGCGGAGAACGGCTCGATCACGCTCTCCGTCGGCGGACAGGCCGTGCGCCTCGCCGACCAGACGGTCGCGCGGTACCCCGGCGTGAAGCATCAGGTCGGCAAGACGATCGTCTTCGGCGTGCGGAGCGACGACCTGCTCCCCGCCGGCGGGCACAGCGATCTTCCGAAGATCACGGCACGCCTCGAGCTGATCGAGGCTCTCGGCTCCCACTCGGTCGTCTACTTCCGCACCGAGGCGAACGCGCTCCGCGAGCACGTCACCGGGGCCGAGGAGGCCGAGGAGGAGGGCGACGCAGAGGGCGTGACCGCGACGCGGCCCAACCTCGTGGCCAGCTTCCCCGCCCGAGACGCGATCGGGCTCGGGATCGGCCAGGAGATCCCGATCGCAATCGACGTCGGCAATGCGCACCTCTTCGACGCCGAGACGGGTGACCCGCTCAGGTAAGGCGGCTGCCGCCGCTTTCGTCGCCGCGCTCGCGGGGGCTGCGGCTGCGCTCGGATCGAGCGGGGTATCCGGGCCGCCGTCCGGCGCGGCGCTCGCGGCGCTGGCGAAGCCGCCGGTCTACACGTCGCTCGCCTCGCAGCGGATCTACTTCGTGATGCCGGATCGCTACGCGAACGGCGATCCGTCCAACGACACGGGCGGGCTCACCGGCGGTCCGGGCAACACCGGTTTCGACCCGGCGAGCACGGCCTACTACCACGGCGGCGACCTCAAGGGCCTGGCCGGCGACTGCACGGACACGAAGCACGGCCTCGCCCGGATCGAGGACCTCGGCTTCACCGCGATCTGGGTGACGCCGCCGTTCGGGCAGCAGACGGTGCAAGGGGACAGCGCGGCGTACCACGGCTACTGGATCAAGGACTTCCTGAACGTCGACCCGCACCTGGGGACGAACCAGGACTTCGCGAACTTCGTGACCTGCGCCCACAGCCTGGGCCTCAAGGTCTACCTCGACGTCGTCGTCAACCACACGGCCGACGTCATCCAGCTCCAGGGCAACGCGGGCTTTCTCGACCCGACGCAGATCCCGTACCGGGACTGCCACGGGAAGGTGTTCGACCCGGCGCGCTACGTCCGCGCGAAGACGTTCCCGTGCCTGTCCGTCGCGAACATGCCCTACCGGCCGTTCTTCGCCGTGCCGTCGGACGCGAAGGCCAAGAACCCGGCCTGGCTGAACGACCCGACGAAGTACCACGACCGCGGCGACATCGACTTCAGCTCGGGGAGCCAGACCGAGTACGAGCAGGGTGACTTCTTCGGGCTCGACGACCTGTTCACCGAGCAGCCGGCGGTGATGAACGGGCTGGCGCAGATCTACGCGAGCTGGGTGACGAACTACCACGTCGACGGCTTCCGGGTCGACACGGCCCGGCACGTGAACGCGGCCTTCTTCGGCCTCTGGGTCCCGAAAATCCTCGCTGCCGCGCGAAGCGTCGGGATCCGCGACTTCCCGATCTTCGGCGAGGTCGTGATGACCGACGACATCGAGCAGTCGGCCTACGTGCGCGACCGCGGCCTGCCCAGCGTGCTCGACTTCCCCTTCCAGGACGCGGCCGCCGGATTCGCCGCCGGGCAGACCGGCGCGAAGGCGCTCGCCTCCCGCATGGCGGACGACGACTACTACCGCGGGCCGTCGGGCACGGCTCCGACGCCGCCGACCTTCCTCGGCAACCACGACATGGGCAGGGCCGCCTTCCAGATCATCCAGCACGGTGCCGGGCAGGACTCGAAACTCCTCTCGCGCGTCGAGCTCGGCTACGACCTGATGTACCTGCTGCGCGGCGCGCCGGTCGTCTACTACGGCGACGAGGTCGGCATGATCGGCACCGGCGGCGACCAGCAGGCCAGGCAAGACATGTTCCCGACCCAGGTCGCCGACTGGAAGACGCAGCCCCGCGTGGGCTCGCCGCCGATCGGCAACGGCTCGTCGTTCGACGTGACGAACCCGATCGAGGACGAGCTGAAGTCGCTGGCGGCGCTGCGCGGCGCGAACCCGGCGCTCGCGACCGGCTCGACGGTCAACCGGCTCGCGACCAAGCAGCTCTTCGTCGCCAGCCGCATCGACCGGGCCGCGCGGCGCGAGTATCTGGTCGCGTTCAACTCGGGCACGGTCGGCGCGAAGGCGACGATCGCGACCGCCACGCCGTCGTCGTCCTGGACGCGGCTGCTCGGCCAGTCGGGGCCGGTGACGACCGCGGCGA
>JBPYFE010000096.1:0-27217 GCA_051986525.1 Gaiellaceae bacterium | reverse complement strand
CGTCGGGCTGCGCTACGCCGGGGTCGCGGCACTCGACGGCAAGCTCTACGTCGCGGGCGGGATCACGACCTCGGGACCGAGCGACGCCGTCTACTCCTTCGACCCGCGAACGCGCTCCGTGCGCCTCGTGGCGACCCTGCCGGCTCCGGTCGCCCATGCGCCGCTCGTCGCCCTCGGCGGGGCGCTCTACCTCGTCGGCGGCGACGGCAGCTCGACGATCCTTCGCATCCGGCCCGACGGGAATGTCGCGATCGCCGGTCGGCTTCCCGCTCCGCTGGCGAACGCGGCTGCAGCGGCGGTCGGGCGCTCGTTCTACGTCGTCGGCGGCGACGGCTCGTCCGCCGTGCTCCGCGTCACGCCTCGCTGAGAACGGCGTCCGCGAGGCGCGGCCACGCGTCCTTCGCCCAGTCGCCGAATGCATGGTCGGTGAGGCACGCGAGCGCAAGGCGCCGCTCCGGGTCGACCCAGACGAACGTGCCGCTGCGGCCGAAGTGGCCGAACGTGCGCGCCGAGTTCCCCACGCCGGTCCAGTGCGGGCACTTCGCGTCGCGGAGCTCGAAGCCGAGCCCCCAGTCGTTCGGCTCCATCCGGCCGAAGCCCGGCAGGACGCCGACGAGGCCCGGGAACTGGACGGCGGTCGCTTCCGCGAGTGTCTCGGCGGCGAGGATCGCCGGCTCCCCGGAGAGCAGGTAGGCGGCCAGCGCGCGGAGGTCGGCGAGCGTGCCGAGCAAGCCCGAGGCGGGCGAGCCGACGAGCTCGGCCGCGCTTCCGACCGGCGTCAACACGGCCTCGGCGAGGTAGCCCGCGAACGACATCTCCGCGCGTGCCTCGACGAGCTGGGCCAGGGCTTCGAAGCCGGCGTTCGAGTAGATGCGCCGGGTTCCGGGCTCGGCGATCGGCGGCCCGGCGTCGAGCGGCAGCCCCGAGGCGTGCGCGAGCAGGTGGCGCACGGTCGCGCCCGGCGGCCCGGCCGGCTCGTCGAGGTCGAGGATTCCCTCCTCCGCGGCGACGAGCACGGCGAGGGCGGTCGCGATCTTCGTCACGGAGGCCCACTCGAACGCACGGCTCTCGTCGCCGTACGTCTCGGCGCCGCCGGCGCCGACCACGCAGACGGCGGCACCCTCGACCGGCCAGGAGTCGATCTGCCGCAGCGCTTCCACGCGCCCTAGGCTAGTGGCGTGGAAAGGCGGATCGTCCCGGCGGACTCACCGTATGCGCCGACGGTCGGCTACTCGCGGGCCGTCCGGGTCGGCGACCGGATCCACGTCTCCGGCACCGCCGCCGTGATGCCGGACGGAGCACCCCCGCCGCCCGATCCGTACGAGCAGGCGAAGCGGTGCCTGGAGATCATCGTCGGCGCTCTGGCCGAGCTCGGCGCGGAGCCGGCCGACGTCGTGCGCACGCGCGTCTACATCACCTCGGCCGACGACTGGGAAGCCGTCGGCCGGGCGCACGGCGAGGTCTTCGGCGAGATCCAGCCGGCCAGCGCGATGCTCGTGATCACGGGCCTCGTCGACCCGCGCTTCCTCGTCGAGATCGAGGCCGACGCGGTCGTCTCGCGCGAAAACGGGTAGATACTGCGCGCCATGAAGATGATCTTCCCCGCCACGATCACGGGCAAGAGCTTCGCGCCCGGCGGCAGCGTGCTCGAGCACAAGTTCGGCCAGAGCGACCCGTACACGCTCGGCGTCGAGGAGGAGTACATGCTCCTCGACGGCCAGACGTTCGACCTCGTCCAGCACATCGACACGGTCCTGAACGCGATCTCCGGTCACGAGCTCGAGGCGCAGATCAACGCCGAGCTGATGCAGTCCGTCCTCGAGATCGCGACCCCCGTCTGCCGGACGCCGGGCGATGTCGACCGCGAGCTCCGCAAGCTGCGCGCGTACGTCGCCTCGATCGCCGCCAAGGACAACCTCCGCGTCGGCTCGGCGGGAACGCATCCGTTCAGCCTCTTCGAGCGGCAGCGGATCACCGCGCGCGACCGCTATCGCCACCTCGTCGACCAGCTGCAGTACATCGCGCGGCGGGAGCTGATCTTCGGCCTGCACGTCCACGTCGCCGTCGACGATCCGGAGAAGGCGATCCAGGTCGTCAACGGCCTGCTCGCCCACCTGTCGTCGCTGCTCGCGCTCTCGGCGTCGTCGCCGTTCTGGCGCGGCGAGCCGACCGGCCTCTCGTCGAGCCGGCAGATGGTCTTCGCCGCGTTCCCGCGCTCGGGGCCGCCGCCGCGGTTCCGCGACTACGCCGACTACGCCGAGGTCGTCGGCCAGCTCGAGAAGACCGGCTGCATCGCGGACTACACGCACATCTGGTGGGACATCCGCCTGCACCCGCGGCTCGGCACGGTCGAGATCCGGATCTGCGACGCCGTCACCCGAGTGGAGGACGCGGTCGCGCTGGCGGCGTTCTGCCAGGCGCTCGTCAAGAGCTACTGCGAGGACTACGAGTCCGGCCGCGAGATCCCGAGCTACCACCGGATCCTGACGACCGAGAACAAGTGGCTCGCCGCCCGCTACGGGCTCGAGGCGCCGGTGATGGACCTCGCGACCGGCCGGCGGAACCGCGTCCCCGTCGCGCAGCTCGTCCGGCGGACGCTGCGCGACATCGAGCCGCATGCGCGCGAGCTGAACGCGGACCGGGAGCTCGAAGGCATCCGCGAGATCCTCTCGCGCGGCAACGGCGCCGATCGCCAGCGGCGGATCTTCAACGCGAACCGCGACATCGTCGAGGTCGTCCGCGAGATCGCCGAGGCGACCGAGGCGGCGGCGATCGCCGAAGCGGCCTAGCGCGCCGGCGCCGGCAGCTGCTCGACCAGCTCGCCGAAGAGGCGCGCGAGCGGGAGGGCGCGCTCCGTGTCTTCCTCGCTGAAGGTGCGGCCGTTGACGTAGACCTCCGCGAGCCCCCAGAGGCCGCTCGGCATCCGCAGCGGGAGCATCAGCAGCGAGTCGAGCCCGAGCTCGCGGAGCAGCTGGGCCTCCGTCTGCTCGCAGCTCTCGTCGAGCAGCGAGCAGATCACCGGCTCGTCGTCGTCGAGAACGCGCTGCGTGAGCGGGAAGTCGCTGATCAGGTAGCCGTGCCCGAGGACGAGCGTTCGGCCGTCGCGGGCGTGCTCCGCGACCTGGATCAGGACGTCGCCGACCCGGCGCGAGATCGCGCAGGCGACGCCGTCGACGGCGTCGACGAGTTCGCGCGTCGTCGCGTGCAGTAGTCCGGGCAGCGCCGACTGCTCGCGCAGCGCCGCCGCGGCGTCCGAGGCCTCGCCTGCTCCCATGCGCGTGATTATGCGATGCGGACGCGATCGCGGCGAGTGTTCGTAGTCAGGACGTGAAGCGGTTGCTGTTCGTGCTCGCACTCGTGGTCGCCGCGCCCGCCTCGCAGGCCGGCGCCGGCGGCGGAGGGCCGGTCGCGCTCGTGACCGCCGAGACGCAGAACGAGCTGATCGCCGTCGCGCTGCCGTCGGGACGGATCGTCCGACGCCTGCCGATGCCGCCCGACCCGCAGAACGTCGAATCGACGCCGCGGGTCGCGGTCGTCGTCAGCACGCGCGGCGCCGCAGTGACGCTCGTCGACGTTCGCCGGCTGCACGTGCTCAGGGTCCTGCACGGCTTCGGTGCGCCGCACATCCCGGTGATCGCGGCCGACGGACGACACGCATTCGTCACCGACGACGCGCGCGGGCAACTCGTCGTCATCGACCTCACGCGCCGACGGATAGTCCGCCGGATCTTCGTCGGCTACGGCGCCCACCACATGGCCGCCGACTCGACGGGCAACCGGCTCTGGGTCGCGCTCGGCGAGCGCGCACGCTCGCTGGTCTCCCTCGACGTCAGCGATCCCGCCCGTCCTCGCGTGAGCGGTCGGATCGATCCGCAGGGGCTTGCGCACGACCTCGCCTTCACGCCGAACGGGTCGAGGGTGTGGGTCACGTACGACGACCGTGCCTCCGTCGGCGTCTTCTCGGCGGCAACCGGTCGCCTCGCCCGGCAGATCCGGGTCGGCGCACCGCCGGGTCACGTCGCCTTCGGCGCCTCGACCGTCGCGCCGCCGGCGTACGTGACGAGCGGCAACGACGGGACGCTGCGATTTCTCTCGGCGTCGACCGGTCGGCTGCTTCGCGTCGTCCACACGCCGTACGGGTCGTTCAACCTGGCGCCGTACGGCGGCTTCGTGGCCACCTCGTCGCTCTACCGCGGGACGCTCACGGTTTTCGACGGCGCCGGAAAGCGCGTCCTGCAGGAAAAGGTCGCCCCGGCGGCGCGGGATCTCGCCGTCACCGTGCCGTAAGCTCGCGCCGATGCTGGCGATCGGAGACCGAATCCCGGACGCCCGGGTGTGGCTCGGGCCGCGCGAACGCGTGACGCTCGACGAGGTGGTCGCGGAACGGCCGACGCTCTTCCTCTTCTACCTGTTCGACTGGTCCTCGACCTGAACGGACGAGATGCGGCTCCTGCGTGACAGGAGCTCGGAGTTCGAGGCCGCGGGCGTCGCGGCGTTCGGAATCTCGCGCGACTCGCCCTGGACGCACATCTCCTGGATCCAGGCGCTCGACCTGACGTTCCCCCTGCTCTCGGACTGGAACGGTGAGGCGACCCGCGGCTTCGGCATCGCACGCGACTTCAACGGGTTCGCGGAGGTGCCCGAACGGTCGGCGTTCGTCGTCGACCGCGGCGGGGTCGTTCGCGGCGCCTGGCGCTACGACGACGGCGAGGTTCCGGACTTCGACGAGCTGCTCGCGGCGGCCTCGAACCTCGAGCGCTGATTGACCTATTCCGGTCAAGCCGCGCGCCGCGTGCGCGTGTGACGCTGGCTGCACAACCGAGGAGGCCCCGTTTCGCCGGGCCACTCGGGTCGAACCAGGAGGAAGGAGCAGCCGTGAAGTATCTAGTCGTCGCAGCGGTGCTGGCATTGACGCTCGCCGGCACGGCCTCAGCGTCGTACCCGACCAACCCGAACCGGATTCGCGGTCCGATCTGCGCGAGCCACCGGACCGGCGTCCTGCGCTGGGTGATGGGCCACCAGAGGTGCCGGAAGCACGAGGTGCGCTGGATGATCCCGAAGCCCGCTCGGGCCGCGCAGAGCACGCGGCTCGGCCCGCCCGGGCCGGCCGGCCCGCAGGGTCCGGCAGGACCGCAGGGCGCAACCGGCGCACAGGGTGCCGCGGGCCCGCAGGGCCAGGCCGGAGCCGTCGGAGCCAAGGGCGAGACCGGAGCGCCGGGCGCGGCCGGATCGCAGGGCGAGAACGGCGCGCAGGGCCTGCCGGGTGAAACGGGCCCGGCGGGAGCCAACGGTGACCCCGGCGCGCCGGGCGCACAGGGACCTGCCGGCGAGACCGGTGCACAGGGACCTGCCGGCGAGACCGGTGCACAGGGACCTGCCGGCCAGAACGGCCAGGACGGGACGAGCGTCACCGCCGTCTCCGACCCGGAGAACGCGCTCTGCGTGCAGCTCTACTCGGGGCTAGCGTTCGTGCAGGACATTTGCTCCGGCCCTCAGGGGCCGCAGGGCGAGCAGGGCTTGCAGGGTCCGCAGGGAGACCAGGGAGCCCAGGGCGAACAGGGCCCGCAGGGTGAGCAGGGACCCCAGGGCGACGCCGGGCCGCAGGGCCCAGGGGGAGCCCAGGGCGCGGCAGGCCAGGACGGTGCGGCCGGCGCTCAGGGGCCCCAGGGCGAGACGGGAGCCCAGGGTCCGCAGGGCCCGGCCGGCCCGCAGGGTGACGCCGGCCCCGCCGGCGCTCAGGGCCCGCAGGGCCCGCAGGGCCCCGCCGGCCCGCAGGGACCGGCAGGTCCCAAGGGCGCCGCAGGCCTCGACGGCTCCGCCGTGATCACCGTCTCGGGAGGCGCTGCCTCCGGCGACAAGCAGTTCACGGTCGACTGCCCGTCGAACTACGACGCGCTCAGCGGCGGGTTCAACATCCAGGGCTCGGTGACGGCTTCGTACCGTTCCGACGCCTCGGGCAACCCGGCCGGCAACACGTCGTGGACGATCAAGCAGTCCTCGGGAGCGAGCCTCTCAGGGACCGTCTACGTCTACTGCGTCGCCGCGTCGTAATCAGCTGAACAACGCTCGGGCCCGGTTCACGCCGGGCCCGGGCGCTTTCTTTTCGGTCTTAGCGTGCTTTAGCGAATTCGGCTAAGACGGCCGTGAGACCGGACTTTTCCGTCTTATCGCGCCTTATCGATATCCGATAAGAAAGCTAAGATCCGGCAATCGACCCGCGGACGAATCCCTACACGCCGAACGCCGGCGCTCCCCCGCCCGCTCTCGTCGGCCGCGACGCCGAGCTGGAGGAGTTCGAGATCCTGCTCGAGCGCCTGCGGCGCGGCTACGCCGAGCAGTCGCTGCTGATCACCGGCCTGCGCGGTGTCGGCAAGACCGTTCTCCTCGGCGCCTTCGAGAGCCGCGCCCGCGCGAGCGGGTGGATCACGGTGCCGGCCGAGATCACGAAGAACGAGCCTTTCGGCCCGCGCCTCGCCGGCATGGTGCGGCGCGCCCTCTTTCAGGTCGGGCCGAAGAGCTCGTGGACGGAGAGCCTGCGCCGGGCCGCGGCGGCGTTGAAGTCGTTCTCGATCACGGTCAGCCCGGACGGGTCGGTCGGGGCCGGGATCGACATCGAGCCGCTCGAAGGAACCGCCGACAGCGGCAATCTCGGCGACGACGTCACCGACCTGCTCGTCGCGGTCGGCGAGGCGGCGAAGGAGCGGGAGACGGGCATCGCCTTCCTCGTCGACGAGGTGCAGTTCCTGCGGGCGAACGAGTTCGAGTCCCTGATCGCGGGCCTGCACCGAACCGTGCAGCGACAGCTGCCGATCACCTTCGTCGGCGCCGGGCTGCCGCAGCTGCCGCGCCTGGCCGGCGAGGCCAAGTCCTACGCGGAGCGCCTGTTCAAGTTCCCGCGCATCGGGCAGCTGCTGCCGCCGCAGGCCGAGGCGGCGCTCGCCGAGCCGGCGGCCGAGCTCGGGGTCGAGTTCGAGCCCGGCGCGATCGACGTGATCGTCGACTACACCGAGGGCTACCCGTACTTCATCCAGGAGTACGGGAAGATCGTCTGGGATCTCGCCCCGGAGGGCTCGCCGGTGAGCGAGCGGGTCGCGCAGGAGGCCCGGCGGAACGTCGAGGCGAAGCTCGACGAGTCGTTCTTCCGCGTCCGCGCGGAGCGGACGACCGAGCTCGAGCTCCAGTACTTGCGGGCGATGGCAGAGCTCGGCCCCGGCGAGCAGTCGGCCGGGGAGATCGCGGCCGTACTCGGCCGCAGCTCGGAACAGCTCGGCCCGACCCGCGCGCGCCTGATCGACAAGGGCCTGATCTACACGACCGGCCACGGCCGCGGCGCCTTCACCGTGCCGCAGTTCGACCGCTACATGCGCCGCAACCACGAGCTGCGCCCGCCGGCCGTCCGGCGCTAGCTCACATTCCCATCGCGTGCTTCGGCATCGCTTGCGATGCCGTCTAAAGGTTGTCGCGGCTTTGCCGCGGCGACCGTCTAATCCCGGGCCGTCGCAGCTCGCGGGTTCCGGCTCACATTCCCATCGCGTGATACCCGGAGTCGACGTACAGCGTCGTCCCGGTCACGTTCTGCGCGTCGTCGGAGAGCAGGTACGCGGCCGCGCCGGCCACGTCCTCGGCGCTGATGTGCCGGTGCAGGGGGGCGCGCTCCTCGACGATCGCCTCCATCGTCGGGAAGCCGGCGATCGAGCGGGCGGCAAGGGTCCTGACGGGTCCCGCCGAAATTGCGTTCACGCGGATGTTCTTCTGCCCGAGATCCCAGGCGAGGTACTGGACGGACGAGTCGAGTGCGGCCTTGGCGACGCCCATCACGTTGTAGTGCGGAACCGCGCGGACGCCGCCGAGGTAGGTCATGGTCAGGATCGACCCGCCGCCTGCCGCCTCGAGCAGCGGCTCCGCCTCCCGCGCCGCCGCGACGAGCGAGTAGGCGCTGACGTCGAGCGCCATCCAGAAACGATCACGCGGCGTATCCGTGAAGCGGCCCTCGAGATCCTCGGCGGCCGCGAACGCAACCGAATGGACGAGGAGATCGAGCTGCCCGCCGAACGCCTCCCCCGCCTCGCCGACGGCCCGCGCGAGGTCGTCGTCCGAACGGACGTCGCACTCGGTCACGAGCGGCGCGCCGACCGAATCCGCCAGCTCGCGCACGTTCTTCTCGATGCGCTCGCCCTGGTACGTGAACGCGAGCTGCGCTCCGCCCTCCGCAAGGCGGCTCGCGATCGCCCAGGCGATCGAGCGTTTGTTCGCGACGCCGAGCACGAGACCGCGCTTGCCTTCGAAACCGCTCACGGCGGGCGAGTCTACGGTTTCTGGGCTACGCTGAGGCTCTTGCGCCGCCTCTTTCTCGTTCCAGTCGTCGCGGCGCTGGTTCTCGCCTCCACCACCTCCGCCGCCCTCCTCCCCGTCCGCCGGTCCTTCGGCGAGCGGAGCGTCCCGCGCGTCCGCGCCGGGAACCTGAGGATCACGGCGGCGCACCGCAGCGGGCGCGTCACGGTGCTCGTGGGCCTCGCGACGCCGCCGCTCGCGCAGTACCACCGGCCGCTCTTCTCGACCGAGCGGCGCGACAAGCTGAACGTCCACACCGCGAGCTCGCGCCGGTATCTGGCGCTGCTCGCCCGCCGTCAGGCCGCCGCTGTCCGGACGGTCGAGCGCGCGATCCCGAGCGCGCGCGTCTCCTACCGCTACCGCACCGTCCTCGACGGTTTCGCCGTGTCGCTGCCGGCACGGAAGCTGCCCGAGCTGGTCCGCCTCTCGCCCGTCCGCAAGGTCTACGCGAGCGTGCGCTACACGCTGGACACGAACAAGAGCCCCGCGATCATCGGCGCAGACACGCTCTGGGCGACCACCGGCGACCGCGGCGACGGGGTCAAGATCGGCATCGTCGACGACGGCGTCGACCAGACTAACCCGTTCTTCAGCCCGGCCGGCTTCTCGTACCCGGCCGGCTTCCCCAAGGGCGGCCGCAAGTGGACGACGCCGAAGGTGATCGTCGCGCGCGCCTTCCCGGGCCCCGCCTCGGGGCGCCAGGGCCGGCTGCCGTTCTTCGCGCCCGCCTCGTTCCACGGGACCCACGTCGCCGGGATCGCCGCCGGCGACGCCGGCACGACCGCGCCCGCCGGGCCGGACCATCCGGCGACCTCCGGACTCAGCGGCGTCGCACCGCACGCCTGGATCGGGAACTACCGCGTCTTCAACGCGCCGACGCCCGACGGCTTCGACGCCTTCACGCCGCAGATCGTCGCCGCCTTCGAGGCCGCCGTGAACGACGGCATGGACGTGATCAACTTCTCGGGCGGCGGCCCGCAGCCGGATCCGGTCGCGGACGCGCTCGTCGACGCCGTGCACAACGTCGCCGCGGCCGGCGTCGTGCCGGTGATCTCGGCCGGCAACGACCGCGACGACTGGGGCCTCGGCTCGGTCGGCTCGCCGGGGACGGCGCCGGACGCGATCTCCGTCGCGGCGGTCTCGAACTCCCACGTCTACGCGCCCTCGCTCGTCGTCGACTCGCCCGACGCGCCGGCGAACCTGAAGGCGGTTCCGTTCGTCCCCTCGCAGACGATCGCGAGCACGTGGGCGTCGACGCAGACGCTCGTCGACGTCGGGACGGTCGTCGGCACGGACGGCAGGCCCGTCGACCGGCAGCTCTGCGGGCCGGCGGGCGATCCGAACAACCGCGGCACCGTGCCGCCCGGCTCGCTGCGCGGGACGATCGCGCTCGTCTTCCGCGGCACCTGCGCCCTCACGGTCAAGGCCGCGAATGCCGAGATCGGCGGCGCCATCGGGCTCGTCCTGGTCGACAACCGGCCCCAGGAGGCGACCGCGCTCGGGATCCCGATCCGGTTGGCGCTCGACGCGGGCCTCGTCACCGACCTCGACGGCGCCAACCTGCGCGACTTCCTCGATTCCAAGGGCGGCCGGGCGCCGATCCACTTCGTGCGGGAGTCCAACGAGCTGAACACGGGCCGCAGCGGGATCGTCACCGGTTTCTCGTCGGCGGGCCCGACCGACTTCGACCACATCCTCAAGCCCGACCTCTCGGCTCCGGGCGGGCAGATCCTCTCCTCGACCGTGCCGGAGTCGATCGGCGAGCCCTTCGCCGTGTTCGACGGCACGAGCATGGCAGCGCCGCACGTGACGGGCGCCGCCGCGCTGCTCGTCGCCCGGCATCGCGACTGGTCGCCGGCCGAGATCAAGTCGGCCCTCATGTCGACTGCGGGCCCGGCCTGGGGAGACACCGCGCGCACCCAGGAAGCGTCCGTGTTGCTCGAGGGCGCCGGGCTGATCAACCTGCCGAGGGCGGACAAGCCGCTGCTCTTCACCGACCCCGTCTCGCTGTCGTTCGACCGCCTCGACATCACCCACGGCGCGGCGCGGCGCAGCCAGATCCTCGAGATTCGGGACGCCGGCGGCGGCGGCGGAACGTGGACGGTCGGGCTCCAGGCCCAGTCCGCGACCGGCGGCGCCTTCGTCGACCTGCCGCCGGCGGTTGCCATCTCACCGGGCGGGACCGCCGACATCGCGGTCACCGTCCGTGCCGGCGCCGGAAGCGCAACCGGCGACGACTACGGCTTCATCACGCTCACGCACGGGACCGACGTGCGGCGGATCCCGTACTTCTTCATGGTCGAGCGCCCCGGTGCGGAGAACGTGCCGGAGCAGCCGCTGAAGAAGCTCCAGGTCGGCGACACGTTCCCCGGCCAGTCCTTGATCGACCGCTATCGCTTCCCGGCGAGCCCCTTCGGCCCGCCGCCGGACTATTTCGGCGCGCCGATGCACGAGACCGGCAAGGAGACGCTCTACTCCGTCCACATCAACCAGCCCGTCGCGAACGCCGGCGCCGCGGTGATCGCCGCGAGCCCGGGCTCGCTGCCGGAACCGTGGCTGCTCGGCTCGCGGGACGAGAACGACGTCCAGGGCTACAGCGGGACGCCCGTGGACGCCAACCTGCTCACGTCCGATTACCGGCTCGACATCGGCGCGGCCGGGGCGCTGTTCCCGCGCGAGAAGAAGTACTACGTGATGCTCGACTCGGGCACGGACGTCTTCACGGGGCGCTCGCTCGCGGGTCGCTACGTGCTGCGGTCGTGGGTCAACGACGTCACTCCGCCGCGCCTGACGCTGTTGACGCGGCGCGTGACCGCGGGCCGGCCGATGCTCGCCGCGCGCGTGACCGACCTCGGCTCCGGCGTCGACCCGCTCTCGCTCGTGCTCGAGTACCGGCCGCAGGTGCTGCTCGGCGCGGCGCTCTACGACCCGAGCTCCGGCCTGGCGCTGTTCCCGATCCCGCGCACGGCGCCGCCGCTCAAGCTCGGCTCGTACCGCGGCGCCGGCGAGGCGGCCGACTACCAGGAGACGAAGAACGTCGACCAGATCGGGCCGAACGTCCTCCCGAACACGACGATCAAGCGGATCCGCTTCGTCGGGACGCGGCACGCGACGATCACGTGGCTGCTTCCGCTCGGAACCTCGTGCCTGCGCGGGCGCGCCTCGCTTGCCGTGTCGGCCTCCGCGCCGACGAAGGTCCTCGGCGTCCGCTTCTTCGACGGGACGCGCCGCGTCGCCGTCTCGCGGCACGGGACTGCCGGCCTCTACGGCGCCGGCTGGCAGACCCGCAGCGCCGCGCGCGGCGTCCACCGGCTCCGCGCGGTGCTCGACTTCCGCGGCGGGCACGTGCAGGCGAAGCGCAACGTGCGCGTCTGCCGCTGACGCGCGTCGGCGTCGTCACCGGCGGCTCGAGCGGGATCGGCGCCGCGATCGCGCGGACGCTCGCAGCCCGCGGCTGGCAGCTCGTCCTGCTTGCGCGGGGCGAGGAGCGGCTGCGCGAGGTCGCGAACGAGGTCGGCGCCGAGCACGAGCGCTGCGACGTGTCGGACCGCGGGGACGTCGAGCGTGTCGCCGCCGCGGTCATCGCGCGCCACCCGGCGATCTCCCTGCTCGTCAACAACGCCGGGATCCCGGGCCGCGGCGGCTTCCTCGAGCTGGAGCCGGAGCGGATCGAGGCGCTCGTGCGGACGAACTACCTCGGCTCGGTGTGGTGCCTGCGGGCTTTCCTGCCGGCGCTCGTGGCGGGCGCGCCGGCGGACGTCGTCAACATCGTCTCCGTCGCGGGGACGGTCGCCGCCGGCCACGCGGGCGCCTACACGGCATCGAAGCACGCGCAGCTCGCTTTCTCCCGCGGGATCGCGACCGAGCTGCCGCGCGGGGTCCGCGTGCACACGATCAACCCCGGCTTCGTGCACACGCCCGGGTTCCCGAATCGGAACCGCTTTCGCGCCCGGCCCCTGCGCCGGCTCGTCGCCGAGCCCGAGGCCGTCGCCGAGGCGGTCGTGCGTGCGCTCGAGTGGCGGCGGACGGAGCAATTCGTCCCGTGGTGGTATCGGCCGGCCGGAATCGCCCAGGCCGCGGCGCCGGGGCTTCTCACCCAGATCGCACGAAGACTCTCGCGCCGAGCGTCGTAAAATCCATCGCATGCAGACCCTTCAGCCGACCGAGGTCGCCCTCGTCGCCGACTTCCGGGCGGCGCTGCGCGCATTCCTCCGCAAGAGCGAGCGCAACGCCCGCAGGGCCGGCCTGACGCCGCAGCGCTACCTGCTGCTCCTGATGATCAAGGGCGCTCCCGACGGACGCGAGCACTCGACCGTGACCGAGCTGTCCGAGCGGCTCCAGCTCGCGCAGAGCACGGTCACCGAGCTCGTCCGCCGGGCGGAGGAGGCCGGGCTCGTCGAGCGCGCGCAGTCGGCCGACGACGGGCGCGTCGCGCACCTGAAGCTGTCCGGGGAGGGCGAGCGCCGCCTGATGGAGGCGTTCACGACGAACGAGCAGGAGCGCAGGGAGCTTCGCGACACGATCGCGCGGCTCGACGGCTGACGCGGGCTATACGATCGCGGCGTGCGCGTCGAGATCTTCTACTGCCCCGTCTGAGGCGGCTACGACAAAGAGGCCGCGCGTGTCGCGGCCGAGCTGAACGAGCAGGGGCTCGACGCGACCGCGCTCGAGGGTGCGAAGAGCCAGTTCGACGTGATCGCCGACGGCCGGCTCGTCTTCTCCAAGCAACAGACCGGCCGCTTCCCGGAACCTGGCGAGACCGCGACCCTGATCACGGCCGCCTGAGCAGGTACCAACCGATCGTGACGCCGTAGTTCGGCGGCGCCAGCGCGCGGGCATGGTCGCGCGCCGGGCCCTCGCAGCCGGCGAGGTCGAGGTACGGCTCGAGCTCGCGCGACTCCTGCGTGAACTCGGAACGGACGAGCACGAGCCCGTTCGCCTCGAACAGCTGCCGCAGGTCGACGTCCGGGAGCGTCCGCGTGTGGGACGGGTCGCGGGCCTGCTCGAAGCGGTCGAGCTCGAGCGCCGCGAGCGGGTCGTTCGGGGCGATCTGGTCGACGACGAGCAGCGTCCCGCGGGGACGCGTGACGCGTGTCAGCTCCGCCATCGCGAGCTCGGGCCGGGCGACGTGGTGAAACGTTCTGACCGTTCCGGCGATGTCGAAGGAGAAGTCGCCGAACTCGAGCGCGGTCATGTCGCCCTCGAGGAAGGTCGCGTTCTCGGGCGCGCGGGCGCGCGCCTGCTCGAGCAGCTCCGGCACCACGTCGACGCCGACGACCTCGCGAACGAGCGGGGCCAGCGCGTAGGCGAGCGCGCCGGCGCCCGTGCCCACGTCGAGCGCGCGCTCGTCGCCGGTCAGCGGCACGAAGTCGCGGATCCGGGCTGCGAGCGCGTCCGCGCGCTCGGCCTGTCGCTCGGCGATCAGCTCGGCGGTCTCCGCGAACCGGTTCGGCTCGCTCACGAGTCGACCACCGTCCGCCGCGCCCGCTCCGGCGAGCTGTTGATCCCGCAGACGAGCTCGTAGTTGATCGTCTCCGCCACGCGTGCATGATCTTCCGCCAGGACGCCGTGCCCGAGCAAGATCACCGGCGTCCCGACGGCGAGCTCGCGGTCGAGCTCGACGGCGAACGCGTCCATCGAGACCGTCCCGACGACGCGGCGGAGCTCGCCGCCGACGCGCACTTTCGTGCCCGTCAGGTCGCGCCGGAAGCCGTCCGCGTAGCCGACCGGGACGATGCCGATCCAGCTCGCCTGCTCGGCGACGAACCGGCGCCCGTAGCCCGTACTCTCGCCGGCCTCCAGCCGCCGCACCTGCGCGAGCTGGCTCTGCCAGTGGAGCGCCGGCTCGAGCCCGTCCTCGGTCGGGCTCGTCCCGAACGGCGAGAGCCCGTAGAGCGCGATCCCGCAGCGCACGGCGTCGAACCGCGCCTCCGGAAACCGCAGCGCCCCTGCGCTGTTCGCGACGTGGCGGGTCAGGTGTGCGTACGGCGCGGTCAGCTCGGCGAAGCGCTCGATCTGAACGCGCGCGAAGTCCGGATCGCTGTCCGCGGTCGCGAGGTGGCTCATGAGGCCGACGACGTCGTCGGTCAGCTCGGGGAGCTCGGCGAAGCCCCAGCGGCCCATCCCCGTGTCGAGCTTCACGTGGACTCGCACGCCTTCCGGTAGCTCGTCGCCGGAGACGACGAGCTCGAGGTTCGCCTCCCGCGCGACGGCGATCTCCCGGCTCGTCGCGGTCGGGCCCATGACGAGGATCCGCGCCTCGAACTCGTCGCGGAGCTGGAGCGCCTCTGGCACCGTCGCGACACAGAGGGCCGTCGCCCCGGCGCCGAGCGCGGCCGCGGCGACATCGACGGCGCCGTGGCCGTACCCGTTCGCCTTGACGACGGCCCAGACGTCTGCCGGCGCAGCCACCTCGCGCAGGCGCTTGACGTTGCGGCGGACCGCGCCGAGGTCGACGGTCAGCTCAGACCGCTGCATCGAGCGCCTGCGGGAGCGCCGCGATCACGTCGCTCGCGACCATCCCACGACGGTAGCCGGTCAGGCTCGCCGCGAGCTGCTGGGCAGCCGCGCCGGCCGCGGCGGCGAGCCGCGCGTCCATTCCCTTCGCCAGCAACGCGCCGATGATCCCGGTCAGGACGTCGCCGCTGCCGGCGGTCGCGAGCGTCGGCGGCCCCAGGTCGCACACGAGCGGCCCCTCGCCGGGCGCCGCCACGATCGTGTCCGCGCCCTTCAGCAGGCAGACGGCGCCGAAGCGGTCGGCCGCGCGCTGCGCCGCGTCCAGCCGGTGCGCGTCGACCTCGCTCGACTGCTCGCCGAGCAGACGGCCGAGCTCGCCCGAGTGCGGCGTCAGCACCGTCGGCGCGTCGCGCTCGAACGGCTCGAGCTCGAAGAGCGCATCGGCGTCGACGACGACCGGGAGCTCCGTCGCCAGCACTCGGCGGACGACCGCCGTCTGCTCGTCGCCGCGGCCGAGCCCCGGCCCGACGGCGACGGCGCCGGCGCGCTCGAAGGCGTCGTCGAGCTCGGAGAGCGGACGCTTGACGGCCTCGAGCAGCTGCTGCTCGACGACGGGCAGCGACTGCTCGGGCACCGCGACGGTGACGTAGCCTGCGTCGGCCCTGAACGCGGCCTCCGCGGCGAGCCGGACGGCGCCCGTCGTGCCGGGCGCGCCGCCGACGACGAGAACGGAGCCGGCCGAGTACTTGTTGTCCTCGTCCAGCCGCGGCGGCACCCAGCGCAGGAGCTCGCGCGTCACCCGGCTCGCGCGCGTCTCTCGCCGCTCGAGGCCGATGTCGGCGACGAAGACCGTCCCGCAGCGGAAGCGCCCGGGCCCGACGGCGACGCCGAGCTTGCGCCCGTGGAAGGTGACCGTCTCGTCCGCCTCGACCGCGACGCCGGCCACCTCGCCGGTCGAGGCGTCGACGCCGGAGGGGAGGTCGACGGCGACCACCGGGACGCCGAGCTTGTTGATCTGCTCGATCAGCCGCGCTGCGCCTTCGCGAGGCTCGCCCTCGAAGCCGGTGCCGAAGATCCCGTCGAGGACGAGCTCCGGCGTGCCGAGGTCCTTCGGCTCGTCGTCTGGCTTCGTCTCGACGACCCGGACCTCGCGGCCGCGCTCGGCGAGCAGGCGCGCGGCGATCCGCGTGTCGCCTCCGTTGTTGCCGCCGCCGCAGACGGCCGTGATCCGACGGGCGGCGTGTCGCTGCTCGACGTGGTCGGCGACCGCCGCCGCGGCGCGGTTCATCAGCTCGTCGACGTCGTGGCCGGCCTCGGCGGCCTTCATCTCCTCGGCCGTGTAGAGCGGCTCGAACGCGTCAGCCATCGGCCACGGCCACGGCCGTCGCCAGCTCGCGCGAGTGGGACATCGAGAGGTCGATCGCGCCGGCGCCGATCCGTTCGGCCCAGGCGGCGAGCCGGCCGGAGAGCGTCACCGACGGCTTCGGCCGGCCGGCGATTTCGATCTCCTGCCACGCGAACGCGCGCGCGACGCCGAAGCCGATCGCCTTCCCGATCGCCTCCTTGCCCGCGAAGCGGGCCGCGTAGTGCTGTGCCGGATTCGGGCGCGAGTCGCAGTACGCGCGCTCGGCCGCGGTGAAGCAACGCTCCCGAAACCCCGGATACCGCTCGAGCGCCCGGCGGATCCGCGCGATCTCGATCAGGTCGGTGCCGACGGTCACAGGTGGGTGCGCCCCATCAGCCGGATGAAGCCGCCGGCAGCGGCAAAGCCGCCACCGGCTCTAAACGGCATCGCAAGCGACGCCTCAGTCAGGTCTGTGCCGACGGTCACGCCGCGGATTCTAGGAACGCGGGCACGTCCGCGATCGAATCGAGCACCGCGTCCGGCTGCGCGCTCCACGCGCCGGCGCCGTCGCGGAACTTGCCCGTTCGCAGCAGGATCGTCCGCATGCCGAGCGCGGCGGCGCCGCCGATGTCCGCGTCGATGTCGTCGCCGATCATCCAAGCCGTCTCCGGGTCGGCGTCGAGCGTCTCCAGCGCGGCTTCGAAGTAGGTAGCGCTCGGCTTGCCAAGCACGGTCGCGGTTGCACCTGTCGCGTACTCGAGCCCGACGACGAACGCGCCGGCGTCGAGCAGCGGCCCGCGCGCCGTCTGCCACCACGGGTTCTTGTGCAGGCAGTAGAGCTCGGCCCCGGCCTCGAGCTCGGCGAAGGCCCGGGCGAGGTTCATGTAGCTGAAGACCCGGTTCGTCTCGCTCGTCTCGTCGGCGCCGCCGAGCAGGACGGCGTCGGCGTCCTCGCCGACCAGGACTGGTCCCTCCAGGTCGTCGCGGATCGCCGGCATCGTCAGGGCGAGGACGCGCTTTCCCGCTAGGGCGCGCGCGGCGGCGACGGCAGTGGTCTGCAGCTCGTCGTCCGCGAGCTCGACGCCGTAGCCGCGCAGCTCCTCGGCCAGGCGGAGCCGCGACCGGGTGGTGTTGTTCGTCAGGAACCGGAGCCGATGGCCGGCCTCGCGTAGCTTCGAGGCGGCGTTCGCACCCCCCGAGATGGGATTCCCGGAGACGTGGAAGACGCCGTCCACGTCGAGCAGAATCGCGGCCATGGCCGGCGAGTCTATTCGGGTGACGTCCTCGGTCTCCATCCCGCGCTCCGAGATCGAGCTCCGTTTCTCGCGCTCGAGCGGCCCGGGCGGGCAGCACGCGCAGAAGACGGAGTCGCGCGCGGAGGCCGTCTTCGACGTCGAGGCCTCCGTCGCGCTCACGGACGCGCAGAAGCGGCGCGTGATCGCGAAGGCGGGGCCGGTGATCCGGGCCGTCGCGCAGGAGGAGCGGAGCCAGTGGCTGAACCGCGAGCGCGCGGTGGAGCGCGTCGTCGAGGCCCTGCGCGAGGCGCTCAAGGTCGAGCGGCGCCGCCGCCCGACCAAGCCGACGGCGGCGTCGGAGGAGCGGCGGCTCGAGGAGAAGCGACGGCGCGCGCGGACGAAGCGGCTGCGCGGCCCGCTACGCGACGGCGAGTAGGCAGACGCCCACGACGACGAGCGCGGCGCCGGCGAGCCGGCGCGGGCCGACGGGCTCGCCGAGCACGACGCGCGCGAGCGCGGCCGCGATCACGACGCTCGTCTCGCGCACCGCCGCCACGGCCGGAGCGCTCGCAACCCGGAGCGCGAGCAGGACGAGCAGGTAGGTCGCGGCCGACGCGACGCCGATCACGGCGGCGACGGGACGGGCGGCGGCGAGCGTCCGCTCTCGGCCGAGCGCGAGCGGGTAGGCGATCGCCGGTCCCAGCATCACGAGCAGCAGGTACGGCGCGACATTCGCGTGCCGGATCCCGTAGCGGTCGACGACCGTGTAGCCGGCGATGCAGGCCGCGATCGTGACCGCGAGCGCCGAGCCGCGGGCGCTGCGCCCGAAGCCGCGGACGAGCAGGATCCCGACCGCGACGGTGAGCACACCCGCGACCTCGCCCGCCGACGGCTTCGTCCCGACGACCACGACCACGAGCAGCAGCGCGAGCACGGGCGCCAGCCCGCGCGCGAGCGGGTAGACGAGACTGAGCTCGAAGCGCCGGTAGGCCGCGGCCAGCAGGACGATGTACGCGAGCTCGAGCGCGCCGGAGCCGACGATGTACGGCCAGGCGCCGCTCTCGATCCTCCAGGTCGCCGCGGCGAGCGGCGCCAGGGCGACGACGAAGACGACGAGCGAGACCGCGCTCGTCCCGGCCGGGTCGCGCTCGCGGGCGAGCAGCAGGTTCCAGAGCGCGTGCAGGCACGCGGCCGCGAGCGCGAGCGCGAGCCCGGAGAGCGGCATCTAGCGGTGGATCCGGTAGACGATGCCGCGGCCCCAGTCGGCGACGAGCAGGGCGCGCCCGGCCGCCAAGACCGCGAGCGGGTGATCGAAGCTGTCGGCGAAGGTCGAGACGCGGCCCGTGCGGACATCGACGCGGACGACGCGGCGGCCGTCGCGCGCGCTGTAGTACTGACCCCACTCGGCGACGTAGAGCCCGCCGCGCCAGAAGGCCATTCCGTCCGCTGAGGAGTGCGGCTCGAGATAGGCGACCGGCCTCGCGACGCCGGCGCACGACCCGGCCAGCCGCCGGTGCAGCCAGCTCGGCCAGCACGCGGGCCAGCCGTAGCGGGCACCGGATCGAATTCGCACCACCATCTCGGCGGGCTCGTGGCGCCCGAGCGTGTCGCGGCCGTTGACGCTCGCGTAGATCCGGCCGCCCCGAACGGCCAGGCCGTAGGGATTCCGCAGGCCGTGCGCGACGACGCGCAGCCCGCTCCCGTCCATGCGCAACGAGAGGATCGCGGCGCTCCTGGCGTCGCGTTCTGTGCAGGCGTCGCAGGTCGACCCGCTGCCGACATAGAGCCGGCGGCCTGGGCCGACGACGACGTTGTCCTGCTGGTGCTCGCCGTACGGGAGCCCGCCGACGAGCACGCGTCGCGAGACGACCCGGCCGCCGGAGAGACGGAGGCGCTCGAGCCGTCCCTGCTCGGAGACGAAGACGGTACGGCCGGCGAACGCGAGCCCGAGCGGAACGCGGAGGCCGCTCGCGACGAGCCGCGGCCGGCCGTTGCGGAGGGCGACGAGCCTGCCGACGTCCTCGGTCGCGTACAGCGTCCCGCCGGGCCCCCACGCGAGCGCCGTCGGATGCGTCAGCCCGCGTGCGAGGACGGAGACTCGGAAGCCGCGCGGAACCCGCACCCCGGACGACGACGCGGCAGAGCCGCCGAGCGCGAGCGCAAGTACGACGAGCGCGAGCGCTCTCAATGGTGGTGGTGGCCCGCGTGTTCGAGCGCGAGCGCCTGCCGGCCCGTCGCGTCGACGTAGCGCTCCGGCTCGGCGAGGAACTTCGCCTTGCAGCCTTCGCCGCAGAAGTAGAACGTCCGTCCGGCGTAGACCGCGGTCGGCCTGCCGGCGTGGCGGTCGATCGTCATCCCGCAGACCGGATCGCGGGCCCCGCGCCGCAGCGTCAGCGCGACGAGGCCGGCGCCGAGGACGAGGAAGACGATGTTCAGGAAGGTCGTGTAGTTCCAGCCGATCCCGCGGCTTGCGATCGAGTCGATCGAGGGGCGCGTCTGCGGGATGAGGCCGAGCGCGTTGAACACGGCGTCGATCACGGTCGCGGTGACGACGATCGCCCCGAACATGATCGCGACCATCCGCGCCGTCATCGCTCGCCCGTAGTACTTCGCGTACGCAATCACGATCGGGATGATCAGCAGGTCGGCGTAGATGAACGCGATCACGCCGGCGAACGAGATCCCCCCGGCCCAGAGCACGGCGGCGAGCGGGATGTTCCCGATCGAGCAGACGAACGAGAGGATCGCGACGACCGGGCCGAGGACGACGTTCTCGGCCAGGCGGGCCGGCCAGGGCGCGTCCGTGACGAACAGGCCGTTGAAGAACCCGGCCGGCAGCAGCGAGACGAAGCCGGCGATCAGGAAGCCGGCGAGGATCTCCTTCCAGAGCATCTCCCAGTCCGCGCGGAAGTTGTGCGCGACGTCGGACCACGCCTCGACCGAGGCGAGGCGGCGCCGCCAGGGCGCCCGCGACTCGGCCGAGACGTGCTGATGGCCCGCATCGGCGGCGGCCGCGCTCGCGCGCGCCTCCTCCTCGAGCCGGCGCGAGACGAAGAGCCGCAGCGCGAGCCACATCAGCGCGATCAGCAGCAGTCCGCCGACGAACTCGGCGAGCGTGAACTGCCACCCGATGAAGATCCAGATCACGATCCCGAGCTCGAAGACGAGGTTCGTCGAGGCGAACTGGAACGCCATCGCCGAGGCGAAGCTCGCGCCCTTCGCGAACATCGACTTCGCGATCGCGATCGCGGCGTAGCTACAGGAGGACGACGCCGCGCCGAGGCCGGTCGCGACGGCTGCCTCCCGCAGGCCTCGGCCGCCGAGCGCGCGCTCGATGCGCTCGCGCGGCACCCACGCCTGGACGATCCCCGAGAGCGCGAAGCCGAGAATCAGCGCCCAGAGGACCTCCCACGCCATCTGGAACGCGTTCCAGAGGCCGTCGCCGATCGTCGAGATCACGCCCACCGCGACGGGTATACCAGCGCGGCTCCGGCCGTCCGCCGCCTACTCGACGGTGACGGTCTTCGCCAGGTTGCGCGGCTGGTCCACGTTCAGCCCGCGCAGGCGCGCGATGCGGTAGGCGAGCAGCTGCAGCGGCAGGATCGCGAGCACCGCCTGCAGGAAGGCCGGCGAGCGCGGGATGAAGATCGCCTCGTCGGCGTGGTGCTGGATGTCCTCGTTGCCGTCGGTCGCGATCGCGATCACGTGCGCGCCGCGGGCCCGCACCTCCTGGATGTTGGAGACGACCTTGTCGTAGACGTGCGACTTCGTCGCCACGACCACGACGGGCGTGTCCTCGTCGAGCAGCGCGATCGGCCCGTGCTTCATCTCCCCGGCCGAGTACGCCTCGGTCGGGATGTACGAGATCTCCTTCAGCTTCAGCGCGCCCTCCAGCGCGACGGGCAGGCCGATGTGGCGGCCGAGGTAGAGGAAGAACGGCTTCTCGTGGAACCGGTCGGCGATCTCCTCGATCGGATGGCTCCCCTCGAGGAAGGCCGTCATCTTCGTCGGCAGCGCGTAGAGCTCGTCGAGGATGAACTCGATCTCCTCGGCCGGGATCGTCTTGCGCACCTCGGCGAGCTTGAGCGCGACGAGCGAGAGCAGCGCGACCTGCGCGGTGAAGGTCTTCGACGCGGCGACGCCGACCTCGATCCCGCAGCGCGTGTAGAGGACGGAGTCGACCTCGCGCGTGATCTGCGAGCCCATCTGGTTCGTGATCGCGAGCGTGCGCGCGCCCTTCTCGCGCGCGAGCCGCATCGCCGCCAGCGTGTCCGCGGTCTCGCCCGACTGCGAGATCCCGATCACGAGCGTGTCGCGCGAGAGGACCGGGTTCCGGTATCGCCACTCGCTGGCGATGTCCGGCTCGACCGGGATCCGCGCCCATTCCTCCGTGATGTAGCGGCCGACGACGCCGGCGTGGTAGGCGGTGCCGCAGGCGAGGACGACGATCCGGCGCAGGTTGCGCAGTTCCTCGTCGGTCATCCCGAGGCTCTCGAGCACGAGGTGGCCGTGGCGGACGCGGTCGCCGAGCGTCTCGCGGACGGCGTCCGGCTGCTCGTAGATCTCCTTGAGCATGAAGGTCTCGTAGCCGCTCCGCTCCGCGGCCTCGTCGTCCCAGTCGACCTCGACGACCTCCCGCTCGATCGCATTCCCCTCGGTGTCGCAGAAGCGTGCGCCCTCGGGCCTGATCTCGACGATCTCGCCGTCGTCGATCAGCTGGATCCGCCGCGTCTCCTTCAGGAAGGCCGTCGCGCCCGAGGCGAAGAACATCTCGCCCTCGCCCACGCCGACGAGCAGCGGGCACTGCTGCCGCGCTCCGACGAGCAGGTTCGGGTGGTCGCGATGGATGACGACGAAGGCGAAGTGGCCCTCGAGCTGGTTGTACGCGGCGCGGACGGCCGCGACGAGGTCGCCGTCGTAGGCGCGCTCGATCAGGTGGACGATCGTCTCGGCGTCGGTCTCGGAGCCGTACGCGTGTCCTTCGGCCTCGAGCGTCGTCTTGAGCTCGCGGAAGTTCTCGACGATCCCGTTCAGGACGATCGCGAGCCGGCCGTCGTCGCAGCCGACGAGCGGATGCGCGTTCTGGAGCGAGACCTTGCCGTGCGTGGCCCAGCGGGTGTGGCCGAGCCCGGTCGTCGACACCGAGCCGTTCGGCCCCGCGGCGTCCTTCAGTTCCTGCAGGTTCCCGACGGCGCGGACGTAGTCGAGGCCGTCGTCCTCGAGCAGGGCGATCCCGGCGCTGTCGTAGCCGCGGTACTCGAGCCGCTGCAGCCCGTTGAGCAGTAGCTCCTTCGCCTGCCGCTCCCCGACGTATCCGATGATCCCGCACACCCTGAAGCTCCCTTCCTCGCCGTCGCCGGTGTTACTCCCGGGTGAACCTCGATCGTTCCGCCGTCCTTGCCGAACTCCCTCTAAAACGCCGAAAGCCCGGCTGCTAAACCGATCCCGCCGTCGGGATCGTCAGCCGAGCTCTCGTGTTACGAGAGCCGAGATCCTAGCACAGAGTTCCTCTGCTCTTTCGGCATTTTCGGCCTCCGCCAGCACCCTCACGACGGGCTCCGTGCCCGAGGGACGGACGAGGATTCTTCCGTTCCCGTTCAGCTCAGCGTTTATCCGCTCGACCTCGGCTCGGAGCTCGTCCGGAAGCTGCTTCGTCGTCACGCGGACGTTCTGCTTCGCCTGCGGATAGCGCGGCAGCACGGCCGCTGCCTCGGCGAGCGTCCTGCCGTCGAGCGCGGCGCAGAGCAGGAGAGCCGCGGCGAGGCCGTCGCCGGTGACGTGGTCCTTAAGGTAGACGATGTGGCCCGACTGCTCGGCCCCGAGCAGGCCGGAGTTCTCGCGCAGCGCCTCGAGCACGTAGCGGTCGCCGACGTCGGTCGTGATCACCCGGATCCCCCGCTCCTCCGCGAAGCGGTGGAAGCCGAGGTTCGTCATCTGGGTCACGGCCACGAGGTCGACCCCGAGGTCGTCGGCGAGGATGGCGAGGATCTGGTCGCCGTCGACCGGCGTTCCGTTCGCGTCGACGGCGAGCATCCGGTCGCCGTCGCCGTCGAAGGCGATCCCGAGGTCGAACTCGCCCTGGAGCACGGTGCGCTGGAGCAGGGAGAGGTCGGTCGCGCCGGAGTCGAGGTTGATGTTCGTCCCGTCCGGATCGGAGGCGACCGCCGTCACCTCGGCGCCGAGCTGCTCGAACGCCTCGGGCGCGATGTCGGAGTAGGCGCCGTTCGCGCAGTCGACCGCGATCCTGAGGCCGGTCAGGTTGCTGCCGAACCGCTCGATGATGTGCTCCAGGTAGCTGTCGGTCGCGACCGCGACGTGGTCGATCTCGCCGCCGCCCGGGCCCTCGGCGTCGAGCAGGCCCTCGATCTCCTCCTCGGCGGCGTCCGGGAGCTTCTGCCCGTCGCGGTCGAAGAACTTGACGCCGTTGTACTCGGGCGGGTTGTGCGACGCCGAGATGACGACGCCGAGGTCGAGCGCCAGCAGCGCCACCGCCGGCGTCGGCAGGACGCCGGCGAGGACTGCGTTCCCGCCCGCCTCGACGACGCCGCGGGCGAAGGCGTCCTCGAGCTCGGGCCCGGAGGCGCGGGTGTCGCGGCCGATGAAGACGCGCCCGCCCTTCGACCAGAGCGTCGCGGCCTTGCCGAGCCGCTCGACGAGGTCCGTGGTCAGGTCCTCGCCCACGACGCCTCGAACACCGTCCGTGCCGAAGTAGCGACGCATGGGCGGCGAAGCTAGCGCTTCGAGAACTGCGGGGCCTTGCGCGCCTTGTGCAGGCCGGCCTTCTTGCGCTCGACGATGCGGGCGTCGCGCGTCAGGAAGCCCGCACGCTTGAGCGGGTCGCGCAGGTTCGGATCAGCCTCGACGAGCGCGCGGCTGATCCCGTGCCGGACGGCGCCCGCCTGCCCGCTCGGGCCGCCGCCGTGGACCCGCACGCGCACGTCGAACGTGCCCTCGACGCCGGCGACCTTGAGCGGCGACAGCGCCAGCTCACGGTGCGTGAGGCGCGGGAAGTACTCGTCGACGGTCTTGCCGTTGAACCACGTCGCCCCGTCGCCGGGCCGCAGGATCACGCGCGCGACCGACGTCTTGCGCTTGCCGGTGCCCTGGTACTGGGCGGGCTGTGCTGCCGTCGCCATCAGTTCACCTCCAGCGGTGTCGGCGCCTGGGCCTCGTGGGGATGGTCCGGGCCGGCGTAGACCTTGAGCTTCGTCAGCTGCTGCCGTGCGAGCCGGTTGCGGGGAAGCATCCCCTTGACCGCCTTGCGGATCACCTCGGTCGGCCGCCGCTCGAGCTCGTCGCGGAGCGGCCGGCTCTTGAGCCCGCCCGGGTAGCCGGAATGACGGTGGTAGAGCTTGTCGTCGAGCTTGTTGCCCGTGACCTGGATCTTCTCCGCGTTGACGACGACGACGAAGTCGCCCGTGTCGACGTGCGGCGTGTACTGCGGCTTCGTCTTGCCGCGCAGCGTGTCCGCGATCTGGGTCGCCAAGCGGCCCAGGGTCTTCCCCTCGGCGTCGACGACGTACCAGCGGCGCTCGATCTCGCCGGGCTTTGCGGTCCAGGTCTTCTGCATGAGAACGGCGGACCTGCGTCCGCCGAGGCCGAATCGTAGCAATCCGGCGCGAAAGGCTTCGGCCCCGCCGTGGCTCGGATGGCGGAGGTACGGCGCGCCCGTCGCCGCCTGCGCGACGCGGCCGACGGCGAGGACGCGGCGCCCTTCCGCGAGGCGCTCGAGGAACGGCCGCGCGGCCGCGATCTCGGCTGTGGTCGGCTTCCGATTCGAGCTCTCCGTGCCCGGATGCGTCGGCACCGCGTTCCAGCAGAGCGTCGTCTCTTCGAGCCCGAGCTCGGCCAGCGCCGCGCGGACGACGGTCGCCGTCGCCTCGGCCGGGCCCGTGCCGGTCAGCTGCCGCTCGGAGGTGAACGGAATCCCGCTGATCCGGGCGCCGCGGTAGCCCGGCGCCTCTCCGACGAGGAGGAGCGGCGCGCCGGCGCGCGCGTCGAGGTACTCGCCGAGGCGGCGCCTCAACAGGTTCGCCCTCGGCCCGTCGCGGTAGAAGTTGAACGTGGCGCCGATCTCGGCCGAAGCCAGCTCCTCGACGAAGCTCACCGTCCGGACTCTGACGGACGGCGGCCAGCAGCCGCCGGAGGTGGCGCACGCGATCGCGGACTGGCTCGGCCAGGCGCGCGAGTCGCTCGAGCTCGCGCAGTACGACTTCCACCTCGAGCCCGAGACTGCGGCGATCGTGGGCGGGGCGATCAAGGACGCCGCCGCACGAGGCGTCGCGGTGCGGATCGCCTACAACGTCGATCACCGGAACCCGATCCCCGTTCCGCCGCCGCCGGAGCCGGACGTCGCCTTGATCCAGTCGCTCGGCGTCCCGGAGAAGGCGGTCGCCGGCGTGCCCGACCTGATGCACCACAAGTTCGTCGTCCGCGACCGGGCCTCGGTCTGGACCGGGTCGATGAACTGGACCGACGACTCCTGGTCGCGGCAGGAGAACGTGATCCTGACGGCCGACTCGCCCGAGCTCGCGGCGCTCTTCCTCCGGGACTTCGACCAGCTCTGGGAGAAGGATCTCGTCGAGGAGACCGGCTTCGTCCCGCCGACGCGGCTCCATCTCGACGGCGTTCTCGTCCGCCCGTGGTTCACGCCCGGCTACGGCGAAGACCTGTCGCACCGGATCGCGAACGCGATCGGCCGGGCCCAGCGGATCCGGATCTGCTCGCCCGTGATCACGGCCGCGCCCGTGCTCGCGACCCTGGCGGAGCTCGTCTCCGAGGGCAAGCGGGACATCGCCGGCTGCGTCGACGCGCCGCAGGTGCAGGGCGTGATCTACCAGTGGCGCCAGAACGGGAACGTCGCCTGGAAGCTGCCGCTGCTCCAGCGCGTGATGGCCGGTGAATTCAGCGGCAAGCCGTCGACGCCGTACGGCGAGGGAACGGTGCACGACTTCATGCACGCGAAGGTGACGGTCGCCGACGACGTCGTCTTCACGGGCTCGTTCAACCTCTCGCGCTCAGGCGAGCAGAACGCGGAGAACATGCTCGAGATCCACGACGCGGCCCTGGCGGCGGACCTGAGCGCGTACGTGGACGAGGTGCGGGGGCGCTATCCGCGCTTCGAGCCCCCGGCCGCTTCCTGAGCTAGCTCGGAGCTACTCCCACTCGATCGTCGAGGGCGGCTTCGACGAGATGTCGAGCGCGACGCGGTTCACCGCCGGGATCTCGTTGATGATCCGGCTCGAGATCGCCTCCAGGAGGTCGTACGGAAGCCGCGCCCAGTCCGCGGTCATCGCGTCCTCCGAGGTGACCGCACGGATCACGATCGGGTACGCGTACGTCCGCTCGTCACCCTGGACGCCGACCGAGCGGATCGCGGGCAGCACAGCGAAGCACTGCCAGAGCTCGCGGTAGAGCCCGGCCCGGCGGACCTCGTCCAGGAGGATCGCGTCCGCCTCGCGCAGGATCTCGAGCCGCTCGCGGGTGACCTCGCCGATGATCCGGATCGCGAGCCCGGGCCCCGGGAACGGGTGCCGCCAGACCATCCGCTCCGGCAGGCCGAGCTCCTCGCCGACGCGCCTCACCTCGTCCTTGAACAGGAGCCGCAGCGGCTCGACGAGCTCCATCTCCATCTCCTCGGGAAGCCCGCCGACGTTGTGGTGCGACTTGATCTTCGCCGCCACCCCCTCGGTCCCGCCGGACTCGATCACGTCCGAGTAGAGGGTTCCCTGGACGAGGTACTTGATCGCCCCCAGCTTGCGCGACTCCTCCTCGAAGACGCGAATGAACTCCTCGCCGATGCGCGTCCGCTTCTCCTCGGGGTCGGCGACGCCGTCGAGGCGCGCGAGGA
>JBPYFE010000095.1:0-12770 GCA_051986525.1 Gaiellaceae bacterium | reverse complement strand
TTCGACACCGCGACCGGACGGCTGCGGCCGGAGATCTGGGAACGCTGGCTCGAGTGGGACCCGGTTCGGATGGCCTCGCGGCACGCGGAGGCGCTGCGCGGCCTGCGCGCGATCTACATCGACGCCGGGACGTGGGACGAGCCGTACCTCGACCTCGGCGCCGAGGCGTTCCGCCGCGAGCTCGAGGCGATCGGCGTCAGCGACTACTCGTTCGAGCTCTTCGACGCCGGCCACGGCGGGATCGAGTACCGCTACCCGCTCGGCGTCGCGTACCTGGCCGAGCGGCTCTCGTGATCGCTCCGCTCGTCTGCCTCGACCCGGGCCACGGCACACCGCCCGCGATCGGGTTGCAGACCGAGCCGATCGGGCCCGGCTCGCACACGATGAAGATCAAGGACGGCGGCGGGGCTCCCGGCGAGGCGGCGGTCGCGCTCGCGATCGCGAAGCGGACGCGGACGCTCCTTCTGCAGCGCGGCTACCGCGTCGCGATGACGCGGACCGGCCCGACGTTCCGATACGGCAACGGCGGCAACATCGCCCGGGCGCAGTTCTGCAACCGTCGCCACGCGGCGCTGATGCTCCGGATCCACGCCGACGGCACCGCGAACACCTCGATGCACGGCTTCCAGACGCTCTACCCGGCCTACCACCGCGGCTGGACCGACGACATCTACAGCGCGAGCCTGCGCGCGGCGCGCGCCGTCCAGACCGCGGCCGTTCGTGCCACGGGCGCCCGCAACCTCGGGCTGACGCCGCGCAGCGACCTGACCGGCTTCAACTGGGCGAACGTGCCGGCGATCCTCGTCGAGACCGGCTTCCTCTCGAACCCACGCGAGCGACGGCTCCTGCAGTCGAGCGCCTACGAGTGGAAGGTCGCCCGGGGCCTGGCCGCGGGCGTGGCGGCGTTCAAGCCTCCGGGCTAGAGCCGCGCATCTCGCGCGCGGCGGCGCGGGCGCGGTCGTGGACGGCGGCCCGCTTGGCGTCGACCGACGCGTCCGCCTCGTCGACGGGCGTCTCCCCGGCCTCGAACTCTTCGCGGTCGTCGCCGGCCGCCTTCGACTCGTCGAGCTTGCGCCGAAGCCCCTCCGCCCGCGGGTCGGCGGCGCTCTCCGTCTCGGCCCTCGGCCGCCGGCGCAGGGCCCGGTACGCCATTCCCGCGGCGCCCGCCGCTCCCGCCACCCACGCGAGTCGGTTGCGCATCGGGGCGATGCTACTCTTCCGCGGACTTCCTGCCTCGCCGTCGCGCCGTACGCCCCGAAGCGGCGCCCGCAGGCGAGGCCGACTCAGACCGTGGGAAGGAGTGATTCGGGAACCGATGACCGACTACGAGATCCTGCTCATGCTCGATCCCGAGCTGCCAGACGAGCGCCAGAACGAGATCGTCACGCGCGTGCGCGAGAACATCGAAGGCGCCGGCGGCACGTGGAGCGGCGACGACGCCTGGGGCCGGCGCAAGCTCGCCTACGAGATCGACCACAAGGCCGACGGCGTCTACCACCTGCTGACGTTCAGCGCCTCGCCGGAGGCGCTCGAAGAGGTCTCGCGGGTGCTGAAGATCACGGACGGTGTCATGCGCCACCTGGCGGTGAAGCAGCCGACCCGTTCGACAAGGCCCGCCGAGCCAGTAGGCAGGATCGAGGAGACAAGGCAGGATTCGGAGGAGCAAGCGACACCCGTCGGGTGAGGAGGATTTCGATGGCCGCCAACATCAACAGAGTCGTTCTCGTGGGCAACCTGACCCGCGATCCGGAGCTGCGGCACACGCCGAGCGGCACCGCGGTCTGCAGCCTGCGGCTCGCCGTCAACACGCGCCGCAAGGACGGCGCCACCGGCGAGTGGACGGAGAAGCCGAACTACTTCGACGTCACGGTCTGGGGCAACCAGGGCGAGAGCTGCGCGCAGTACCTGTCGAAGGGCCGCCCGGTCGCGGTCGACGGCCGCCTCGAGTGGCGCGAGTGGGACGCGCAGGACGGGACGAAGCGCCAGGCGGTCGAGATCATCGCCGACAGCGTCCAGTTCCTCGGCGGCCGCGGCGACGGCGAGGGCGGGCAGAACCAGTTCGTCCCGGCCGGCGCGGCTGCGCAGACGGAGAACGCGGACTTCGGCGGCGGCGCCGGGGCCGACGACGACATCCCGTTCTAGTGGCGAGCAAGGACAGACAGTCGCAGCGCCGGCGCGGCGGGCCCTCCGCCGGGCCGATCCGGAAGAAGAACTGCTGGTTCTGCCGGAACAAGATCGAAGAGGTCGACTACAAGGACACGAGCCAGCTCCGCCGGTACATCTCCGAGAAGGGCAAGATCCGCTCGCGGCGGATCACCGGCGCCTGCCGCCGGCATCAGCGGCAGGTCGCCGTCGCAGTCAAGCGCGCGCGGGAGATGGCGCTGCTGCCGTACGTCGCCGAGGGCCGCGAGGAGCGCGAGGGCGGCCGGCGCGACCGGGGCGACCGCGGCGACCGGGGAGACCGCGACCGCTGATGCAGGTCATCCTCCGCCAGGACGTCGAGAAGGTCGGGCTGCGCGGCGAGGTCGTCGACGTCGCCGCCGGCTACGCGCGCAACTACCTGCTGCCGCGCCGGCTCGCCGAGCCGGCCGCGCCGGGGCGCGTCGCCGAGCTCGAGCGGATCGCGGCCAGCCGCGCGCGCCACGAGGCCCAGAGCTTCGAGCAGGCGCAGGAGCTCGTGCAGAAGCTCGAGAGCGCCGAGCTGCGCTTCGACGTCCCAGCCGGCGAGACCGGCACGCTCTTCGGCTCCGTCACGGCGACGGACGTCGCCGAGAAGGTGTGGGACGAGCAGCGCGTCCGGATCGACCGCCGCAAGCTCGAGCTGCCGGAGTCGATCAAGCGGATCGGCCGCTACCAGATCCCGGTCGAGCTCTTCACGGACGTGACCGCGACCCTGCGGGTCGCCGTGGTCCCGGAAGGAGGCGAGCTGCCGCCCGAGGAGGAGCTGCAGGCGATGGACGAGGCCGCCGCGCAGGAGGAGGCGGCCGCAGCCGACGAAGCCGAGCAGGCGCGCGTGGCCGAGGCCGCCGCGACCGAGGTCGCCGAGGCCGAGGCGGACGCCGAGGCTGCGGAAGAGCAGGTTCCCGAGGACGCGTTCGACCGCTCCGTAGACGCCGCGGTCGAGACACCCGCCGACGCCGAGCCCGAGCCGGCCGACGCCGACTCAGTCGCTTAGGTCGAGCTGCATCACCGGCAGCTCGCGCCCCCACGAGCTGAGCGTCGCGCCGACCTGCACCGCGCCGAGCTTCTCGTAGAAGCCGGTCGCGTCCGGTTCCGACTCCCACTGCAGCCAGTTCGCCCCGCGCCCGCGCGCGCGGTCGGCCCCGAAGCGGAAGAGCTCGGACCCGATCCCGCGCCCGAAGGAGTCCGGCTCGACCCAGAGGTGGTCGAGGATGCAGACGCTCGGGCCGAGCAGGAGGCCGAGCCAGGCCACGACCCGGCCGTCGGCCTCCGCGACCCACGTCTCGTCGAGCGCGCCGAGGTCGAGCCCGGCCACCCAGTCCGCCACCCGCGCGCGGTCGTAGCCCCAATGACCCTTCCCGACCGCGGTGATCTCCCGCAGCCGAGCGTCGTCGCCTGCCTCCGCCTGCCGGATCGTCGTCGCAGCCACTCCTGACACGTTAGGACGTGGCTTTTCCCCAGCGGTTTCCACCGCCTGGGGATTTGCGAAGGAACTTCCCGCTCCTAGCGGTGTTTTTCCCCACAGATCTGTCCGCTCTCTGTGCGAACATGCGTTCCTTTATGCCTGCACACGACCGGAAACCGTCTAGTAGGAACGGGCCTGTTATGCACACCCCTTCCAATCCGGGCACGTCTGTTGTTGACTCGCGCGCTATGGCTCAGGTCGCCCAGTTCGCCCAGGTGCCGCAGCCTTCGCCGGCCGCCCCGGTCCCGCCCCAAAATCTCGAAGCCGAAGAGTCCGTCCTCGGCGCGATGATGATCTCCCCCGGGGCGATCGGGGCGGTCAGCGAAGTGCTCGACGCCGCGGATTTCTACCGCGAGAGCCACGCGAAGATCTACCGCGCGGCCCTCGCCCTCTACGCGAAGGGCGATCCCGTCGACGCGATCACCCTGGTCGACGAGCTCGAAGAGCGCGGCGACCTCGAGGACGTCGGCGGCAAGCCGCGCATCCACGAGCTCGCGGCCCTCGTTCCGGCGAGCGGAAACGCGGGCCACTACGCGCGGATCGTCCGCGAGATGGCGACGCTGCGCGGCCTGATCCGCGCGGGCGGCGAGATCTCGCGCCTGGGCTGGGAGCGGCCGGGCGAGGCGGTCGAGCTCGTGGACAAGGCCGAGCAGGTCGTCTTCGACCTCTCGCAGGCGCGCGTCTCGAGCGAGTTCTCCCACATCGACGAGCTTCTGAAGGAGGGCTTCGAACGGATCACGGCCCTCTACGAGGCCGGCGCCGACATTACCGGTGTCCCCTCCGGGTTCCGCGACCTCGATCGGCTGACGTCCGGCTTCCAGCAGGGCAACCTGATCATCGCGGCGGCCCGTCCCTCCATGGGTAAGTCGGCGCTAGGCCTCTGTATGGCGGCGAACCTCGCGGTCCGGCACGACACCCCGGTCGCGATCTTCACGCTCGAGATGTCCAAGTCGGAGGTGACGCAGCGGCTCATGTGCAGCGAGGCCAAGGTCGAGTCGAACCGCCTGCGCACCGGCAAGCTCGGCCCCGACGACTGGCCTCGGCTGACGGCGGCCTGCGACAAGCTCGCGAAGGCGCCGATCTACGTCGACGACACGGGCTCGATCACGATGATGGAGATCCGCTCGAAGGCGCGGCGGCTGAAGACCCGCGAGCCGAACCTCGGCCTGATCGTTGTCGACTACCTCCAGCTGATGACCTCCGGCGCGACGGTCGAGAACCGCGTCCAGGAGGTCTCGCAGATCTCGCGGAACCTGAAAGTGCTCGCGCGCGACCTCGACGTGCCGATCCTGGCCATGTCCCAGCTCTCCCGCGCGGTCGAGCAGCGCCACGACAAGCGGCCGATCCTCTCCGACCTGCGCGAGTCCGGGTCGATCGAGCAGGACGCCGACCTCGTGCTCTTCATCTACCGCGACGAGTACTACAACGAGGAGTCCGACCAGCAGGGGCTCGCCGAGGTGATCCTCGCGAAGCACCGCAACGGTCCCACGGACGCGGTCAAGCTCTCGTTCCTGAAGCGATACGCGAAGTTCGCGGACCTGGCGGCGGCGGCATGAACTCGACAGGTGCGTACGAGCAGACGATCGTCCTCCTCGGCTCGGCCACCGACTTCGCCGTCGTCTGCCAGGCCTGCGAGGCAGGCGGGCTCGGCTTCGGCGAGGACCAGCCGGCGGTCGTCCGCGGCACCCTCGGGACCGGGCACGACCTCGGCTGGACGGAGTGTCCTCGAGGTCACAGGATCCGCGCGGTCCGCGCCGGCCGCGACGTCCACGCGGAGCTGACGACGCCGCTCTGGTAACCGCCGCGATCACCGAGGCCGAGCGCTCGGTCGCCGCCGAGGCGATCACGTGCGCGATCGCCGGCAACACGGTCTTGATCGAGGCGACGCGCCTGCGGACGTCGCGGGAGATCGCGGAACTGATCGCCGTGGTGGCCTACGACCTCGACGCCGAGGTCCACCTCGTCGCCCGCGGCTCGCGGGTCGAGGTCAGGCCGCCCGGCCGCTAACCGCCGCATCGGGCAGACTCCCAGGCGTGCCTGCGACCGTTGTTGTCGGGGCTCAGTGGGGAGACGAAGGCAAGGGGAAGATCGTCGACCTGCTGGCCGAGCACTGCGATCTCGTCTGCCGCTACAACGGCGGGCCGAACGCGGGGCACACGATCGTCGCCGACGGCGAGACCTACAAGGTGCGCCACATCCCGTCGGGGATCCTGCGCGGCAAGGACTCCGTCATCGGGGCCGGCTGCGTCGTCGACCCGGCCGTGCTGGTGGAGGAGCTGGACGAGCTCGCCTCGCGCGGGATCGCGGTCGACCGGCTGCACCTCTCGACGAACGCCCACGTCGTGATGCCGTGGCACGTCGCGATCGACCAGGCGAGCGAGCGCCGCCTCGGCAAGCTCGCGATCGGGACGACGAAGCGCGGGATCGGCCCGACCTACGCGGACAAGGCCTTCCGGCTCGGGATCCGCGTCCAGGATCTGCTCGACCCGAAGATCTTCCGCCAGAAGCTCGAGGTCGCGCTGGCGGAGAAGAACGTCTGGCTCGAGGGCGTCTACGGCTCGGAGCCGCTCGAGCTGGAGGAGCTCGCCGCGCGGTACGAGCGGCTCGCGCAGCGGCTCCGTCCGTACATCACGGACACGTCCCTGCTCGTCGACCGCGCGCTCCGCGAGGGGAAGTCGGTCCTGCTCGAAGGCGCGCACGCGACCCTGCTCGACCTCGACCACGGCACCTACCCGTTCGTGACCTCGTCGACGACGCTCGCAGGCGGGGCCGCGACCGGGATCGGGATCGGGCCGACGCGGATCGACGACGTGATCGGCGTCGCGAAGGCCTACGTGACGCGCGTGGGCGAAGGGCCGTTCCCGACCGAGATCGCCGGCCCCGACCAGGAGCGGCTCCAGGAGCTCGGCGGCGAGGTCGGCACCGTCACGGGACGGACGCGCCGTTGCGGCTGGCTCGACCTCGTCGGCCTGCGCTACGCAGTGCGCGTCAACGGGCTGACCTCGCTCGCGCTGACGAAGCTCGACGTGCTCTCCGCCTTCGACGAGGTGCCCGTCTGCGTCCGCTACCGCCTCCGCGACGGTAGCGAGACCGAGGATTTCCCCGCGCACCAATCGGACTTCCACAACGCCGAGCCCGTCTACGAGACGCTCGAGGGCTGGCGGACGCCGCTCGATGCGGCGGAGCTCCCGTCTGCGGCGGCGAGGTACGTCGGCTTCGTGGAGGAGCGACTCGGCGTCCCGGTGACGCTCGTGGGCACCGGCCGCGAGCGCGAGCGCGTGCTCGACCGGCGCCCGACGGTTCTCGCGGGCTAGGAGCGGCCGCCCGTCAGAGAGCGGCGAGCTCCTCGGGACTGTTCACGTTGGCGAGGACGGCCGGGTCGAGCGACACGACGGCCGCGTCGAGGTCGTCCAGCGCATCGCGCAGCGCGAGCTCGCCGGCCGCGAGCCGCTTTTCGAAGACCGGCAGCGCGGCCTTCGAGTACGCGGCCGGCAGCGGCCCGGTCGAGGGTACGGCCGCCTCGCGGCAGGCCGCGCCGAGCGTCCGCACGATCTCCGCGTCGACGAGCGGCGCGTCGACCGGGAGGAAGACGCAGACGTCGTTCCGCGCTGTCCGCAGGCCGGCGACGACGCCCGCGATCGGCGCGCGGACCTCGATCCCGTCGTCCCGAACCGGGAACGGAAGCGGAAGCTCGTCCCGAAGCTTCCCGAGGGCGATCCGTTCGTCACAGGCTTCGCCGAGCACGTCCCAGGCGTGCTCCGCGAGCGTGCTTCCGTTGAACCGCGCGAGCGCCTTCGGAGAGCCGAAGCGGCGGCTCGCGCCCCCGACGAGCAGGATCCCGGTCAGCGGTCGATGCGCCATTCGTGGGTGTAGACGTTCACGCGCCCGCCGCGTACGAAACCGCAGAGCGTCACGCCGCGGTCGTCGGCGAGCTCGACCGCGAGACTCGACGGCGCGCCGACCGCGACGAGGATCGGGCAGCCGGCGACGGCCGCCTTCTGGACGAGCTCGAACGACAGGCGGCCGCTGACGCAGAGGATCGCGTCGCCGAGTGGCAGCCGGCGCTCCGTGAACGCCCAGCCGACGACCTTGTCCATCGCGTTGTGGCGACCGACGTCCTCGCGCAGGCAGAGGAGCGTTCCGCCCGCGTCGAAGAGCCCGGTCGCGTGCAGCCCGCCCGTCGCGGCGAACGCCCGCTGTTCGTTGCGCAGGCTGTCGGGCAGCGCGGCGACGAGCGCGGCCGAGGCGTGGAGCTCGGACTGGACTGGCGGAGCCTCGACGGCGACCGCCTCGAGGGCGCCCTTACCGCAGACGCCGCAGGAAGACGAGGTGTAGAAGTGGCGCTCGAGCCGCGACGGGTCGAAGCCCTCGGCGTCGACCTCGATCGTGTTCGCAGCCAGATCGTCCGGCACGGCCGCACGCGTCGGCGTGATCCCTTCGGAGACGAGGAAGCCGAGCGCGAGCTCCTCGTCGTGGCCCGGCGTCCTCATCGTCACGGCGACCGGGGATCCGTTGACGCGGATCTCGAGCGGCTCCTCGACCGCGACGGAATCGTGTTCCGCCTCGGCCGCCGGCAGCCGGAGGACGCGAACGGATGCAGCCGCGTACGGAGGCGCCTCCACGCCGCCAGTGTAGGAAGTCCCAAAATCGGCGCGCGCCGAGCACAGACACGTGCGCCTTCCGCCGGTACGCTCACCGCGGGTGGCGGGTGGTCCTCTCCCCTCCCATTGGGTGGGGAGGACGGGTTACGGCGCGCGCCGCTCCGCGAGCAGGAACTCGTACAGGTTGCGGTAGCCCGTGATCGCCGCGCCGACGTCGCCTGGGTCGACGCTCTCGCCCGCGTCGACGAGCTTCGCGACGCGTCGCGCCTCGAGGAACTCGGCGACCACGTCGGGATCCGACGCCGTCTGCGCGCCGGCTTCGTCGGTCGGATAGCCGCGCTCGGCCATCATCCGCTCGATCAGGCCGTCGAGCTCCGGGAGCGCCTCCTGCGGCGAGTCGACCACGAGCGGCTCGAGGCCCTGCCACTCCGTCTCCCATTCGTGCGTGTCCAGGCCCGGATCGACCACGGAGAATGGATGCGCGCCTCCGACCCCTTTGAAACACTGGCCCCGTGAACGTCCTGGTCGCGGGCTCCGGCGGGCGCGAGCACGCCCTCGCGTGGAAGCTGGCCCAGAGCCCCGAGTGCGACGAGCTCCACGCGGCGCCCGGGAATCCCGGCATCGCCAAGCTCGGGCGCTGCCACCCGATCCGCGCCGAGGACGGTGAGGGCCTGCTCGCCTTCTGCAGCGACCACGAGATCGACCTCGTCGTCATCGGGCCGGAGGCGCCGCTCGTCGCGGGTGTCGGCGACCAGCTCCGCCACGCCGGCGTCGCGGTCTTCGGGCCGAGCGCCGAGGCTGCGCGAATCGAAGGATCGAAGACTTTCGCGAAGGACGTGATGGCGGCGGCAGGCGTGCCGACCGCCGAGCGGCTCGCCGTCGCCCGGCCGCCCTGTGTCGTCAAGATCGACGGCCTCGCCGGCGGAAAAGGCGTCTTCGTCTGTCGC
This sequence comes from Gaiellaceae bacterium, assembly GCA_051986525.1. GTDB lineage: Bacteria > Actinomycetota > Thermoleophilia > Gaiellales > Gaiellaceae > 13-2-20CM-68-14. The sequence continues at coordinate 3,576 of JBPYFE010000095.1, read as the reverse complement.
ACGCAGGACGAGCTCGACGCCGGGCTCAGAGCGGCGGCCGCGCTCGGCGACGCGCTCGTGATCGAGGAGCTCCTCGAAGGCGAGGAGGTCTCGCTCTTCGCCCTCTGCGACGGCCGCGAGGCCGTCCCGTTGGCGCCGGCGCAGGACTTCAAGCGCGTCGACGACGGCGACCGCGGGCCGAATACGGGCGGGATGGGCTCGTACTCGCCCGTGCCTTCGTTCGGCCCGTCCGAGGTGGACGCGGTGCTGGACGCGGTCCATCGCCCGGTCCTGACGGAGCTCGCGCGACGAGGGACACCGTTCGTCGGCCTGCTGTACGCGGGGCTGATGCTCACGGACGGCGGCCCGAAGGTGCTGGAGTTCAACTGCCGCTTCGGCGACCCCGAGACGCAGTCGATCCTGCCGCGGCTCGACGGCGACCTATTGCCCACGCTCCACGCGGCCGCGACCGGCGAGCTCGACGGCGGTCTCGGCACCGACGGTCGCGCCGCGGTCACGGTCGTGCTCGCCGCGGCAGACTATCCCGAGCGCGGCGACAGCGGCGCCCCGATCGAAGGCATCGACGCCGCGGAGGACGACGGGGTGCTCGTCTTTCACGCGGGGACAGCCGTTCGCGACGGACGCGTGGTGACGAACGGCGGCCGGATCCTGAACGTCACCGGACTCGGCCCGACCGTCGGCGCCGCGCGCAGCGCCGCGTACGACGCGATCGGCAAGATCTCCTATCCCGGAATGCGATTCAGGCGCGACATCGCGGCGTCGGCGGATGGCTGAGCAGCCGCTCGTCGGCGTCGTCATGGGCTCGCGCTCCGACTGGGAGACGCTGCGGCACGCGGCCGAGACGCTCGACCGGCTCGGAGTCGCCAACGAGACGCGCGTCGTCTCGGCGCATCGGACGCCCGACCTGCTGTTCGACTACGCCTCCTCGGCCCGCGAGCGCGGGCTGCGGGCGATCGTCGCCGGCGCGGGGGGCGCGGCGCACCTGCCCGGGATGCTCGCGGCGAAGACGACCGTGCCCGTGCTCGGAGTCCCGGTTCAGTCGCAGGCGCTGAGCGGCCTCGACTCGCTGCTCTCGATCGTTCAGATGCCGGCCGGGGTGCCGGTGGCCACGTTCGCGATCGGCCGCGCCGGCGCGGTCAACGCGGCCCTGCACGCCGCGGCGATCGTCGCAGTCGAGCAGCCGCAGGTCGCCGCGGCGCTCGAGCGCTATCGCGCGGAGCAGACCGAGGCGGTGCTCGCCGACTCCGATCCGTCCGCGTGAAGGTCGGCGTCGTCGGCGGCGGCCAGCTCGGGCTGATGCTGGGGCTCGCCGGCGAGCCGCTGGGGATCCGCTGCCGCTTCCTCGATCCTGCTGCCGACGCTCCGGCGGGGAGGATCGGCGAGCTCCTCGTCGGCGACTACGACGATCCGCGGCGCCTGCGCGAGCTGGCAGACGGCGTCGACGCGCTCACCTACGAGTTCGAGAACTTCCCGGCCGAGGCGGCGCCCGAGAGCGTCCTGCCGCCGGCGAACGCGCTCGCGACCTCGCAGGACCGGCTCGCCGAGAAGGAGCTCTGCATCCGGCTCGGGGTCCCGACCGCGGCGTTCGAGGCGGTCGACGGAGAAGCCGGTCTCGCCGCCGCGCTGGAGCGAATCGGGACGCCGGCGCTGCTGAAGACGAGGCGGCTCGGCTACGACGGCAAGGGCCAGTCCCGCCTCGGCAGGCCGGACGACGCGCCGGCCGCCTGGGCCGAGGTCGGCGGCGGCGAGCTGCTGCTCGAGCGCGAGGTCGCGTTCACGCGGGAGCTCTCGATCATCGCCGTCCGCGGCACCGAGGGTGAGACGCGCTTCTATCCGCTCGTCGAGAACGTGCATCGCGGCGGCATCCTCCGCGTCAGCCGGGCCCCCGCGGCGCCGGAACGCCAGGACGAGGCAGAGCGGATCGCAACGATGCTCCTGGACGAGCTCGGCTACGCCGGCGTCCTCGCCGTCGAGCTCTTCGACACGGGCGAGGGGCTGCTCGTGAACGAGCTCGCGCCGCGCGTCCACAACTCGGGCCATTGGACGATCGAAGGCGCCGTGACGAGCCAGTTCGAGAACCACCTCCGCGCGATCCTCGGACTCCCGCTCGGCCCGACCGAGGCCGTCGGCCGCAGCGTGATGGTGAATTTGATCGGCGAGACGCCGCCGCTCGAGCGGCTGCTCGAGCTCGGCGGCGCGCACGTCCACCTCTACGGAAAGGCGCCGCGACCGGGCAGGAAGCTCGGCCACGTGACCTTCGTGGACGCGGCCGACGAGGACGTCGATACGGCGAGCGCGCTCGCGGACGCGGCGGCCGGAGACCGGCCTGCCCCGGCCGTACAATCGGTCCGGTGATCGCCCGCTATTCGCGCCCGGCCATGGCCAGGATCTGGTCGGACGAGAACAAGCTCGCCCGCTGGCTGGACGTCGAGCTCGCCGCGCTCGAGGCGTGGGCCGAGGTCGGCGCCGTCCCGACCGAGGTTGCGGCCGGGATCCGAGCGCACGCCAAGCCGCCGTCGCCCGATCGCGTGGCCGAGATCGAGGCGCGGACGCACCACGACGTGGCCGCGTTCGTCGACGCCGTCGCGGAGACGCTGGGCGAGGACGGGCGCTGGTTCCACTACGGGCTGACGTCGTCGGACGTGCTCGACACGGCGCTCGCGCTCCAGATCCGCGAAGCCGGGAGCCTGCTCCTCGACGGGATCGAGCGCTCGTTCGAGGCCGTCGCGGCGCAGGCAGAGGCGCATCGCGAGACGCTGCAGATGGGACGCACGCATGGCATCCACGCCGAGCCGACGACCTTCGGTCTCAAGCTCGCCGGCTGGGCGTTCGAGCTCGACCGCAATCGCATTCGGCTCGAGCGTGCGCTCGAAGGGCTGCGGGTCGGAAAGCTGTCGGGCGCGGTCGGCACGTACTCGGCGACCGACCCCGAGGTCGAGCGGATCGCCTGCGAGCGGCTCGGGCTGGAGCCGGCGCCGACGTCGACGCAGATCCTGCAACGCGACCGGCACGCCGAGCTGCTCTCGACGCTCGCGCTCGTCGCCGCGTCGCTGGAGAAGTTCGCGCTCGAGATCCGGCACCTCGCCCGCACCGAGGTCGGCGAGGTCCAGGAGCCGTTCGGCAAGGGACAGAAAGGCTCGTCGGCGATGCCGCACAAGCGGAACCCCGTCGTTGCCGAGCGGATCTGCGGGCTCGCGCGCGTCGTCCGCGCGTCGGCGTCCGTCGGGCTCGAGAACGTCGCGCTCTGGCACGAGCGCGACATCAGCCACTCCTCGGCCGAGCGAGTCGTCGTCCCGGACGCGTTCCTCGCGCTCGACTACATGCTGGACAAGTTCGCGTGGCTACTGGAAGGACTGGTCGTCCGCAGCGAGCGGATGCGGCGGAACCTGGAGGCGAGCCACGGTCTCTACTTCAGCCAACGGCTGCTGCTCGCGCTCGTCGAGTCCGGCCTGTCGCGCGACGATGCATACCGGCTCGTGCAGCGCCACGCGTTGCGGGCGTGGGACGAGGAGCAGGACTTTCGAGAGCTCGTGCGCGCAGATCGAGAGATCGCCGAGCGCCTCGACCTCGATGCCG
>JBPYFE010000094.1:0-8998 GCA_051986525.1 Gaiellaceae bacterium | reverse complement strand
GGCGAAGAGCGGCGTCGTGATGCCCCCGGCGCACGCGGCCTGCCTGGCCATGCTCGCGCCGGTGATGACGATGAACGAGGGCGCCGGGATCTACTCGCCGGGCGGCGTGCTGCTCGCGGCCGGCGAGCGCCTCGACCAGCCCGGTCTCGTCGAGGCGCTCGAGCTCACTGCCGGCGAGGGAGCCGCCACCTTCTATAGAGGCACGATCGCCGAGCGGCTGCTGGCGCTCATGGCCGACGCGGGAGGTCTCGTCACCCGCGACGACCTCGCCACGTACGACGCCGTCTGGCGCGACCCGGTCGAGTCCGCGTATCTCGGCCTGCGCGTCCTCACCCGCGGCGACCTCTCCGGCCTGCCCGAGACGCTCCCGCGGCTCCCGCGGCTCGCCGGGCTCGACGAGCCGGGACGCGCGCTCGCACTCGCGGCCGCGCTCGACGCGGACGGTGGCGCCGAGGGCCACACGACCAACCTTGCGGCGCGCGACGCCGACGGAAACGTCTGCGTCCTGACGACGAGCCTCGGTCTCGGCTCAGGCGACTTCGTCCCCGGGCTCGACCTCCACCTGAACAGCATGCTCGGAGAGGCCGACCTGATCCGCGGCGAGCTCGCCCCCGGCGAGCGGCTCGGCAGCATGATGGCGCCGACCCTCGTCTTCGACCGTACCGACCTCTCGCTCGCGATCGGGGCCGCGGGCGGCACACGGCTCCGAGGTGCGTTGCTCCAGACGGCTGCCGGAATCCTCGACGAAGGGCTCGATCCACAGGACGCCGTCGACCGGCCGCGCCTACACCCGACGGGCGGCCGGATCCAGCTGGAGCCGGGGTTCGGCGAATCGACCGTGGAGGCGCTTGCGTCGGCGGGCTACGAGCCGAGGATCTGGCCCGACCGCCATCACTTCTTCGGCGGCGTCAGCCTCGTCACGCAAGCCGCCGCCGCAGCGGATCCGCGTCGGAGCGGTGCTGCAGCGACGGTTGAGTGACCGGCGCGGAGGTCAGAACCCAGCCCACGTACCCGCATTCCGGGCAGCCGGGATTCGAGGTGGCCGTCCCGCCGCCGGACGGCTTCGCGTAGACGGCGCCGCACCCGAGGCAGCGGACGCGGTGGAGAAGCTCGAGCCGCGGAGCCACCTGGTTGCCCACTTCGTCACCCATGCCTCAAGAAGATTCCGCAATTTGCGGAAACTTGCGCCGGCGTCGCGCAATGCGCAGCAGCTTTGGTAAGTCTCAGCCGGGCCGTTCGGCCGCGCGCGTGGCCTCGACGTCGCGACCGATCTGGGCGATCAGGTCCGCTTCGCTCGCGAACGCCTGCTCGTCTCGCAAGCGTTGCCAGAGCTCGACGACGATGCGCTCGCCGTACAGGTCGCCCTCGTAGTCGAGCAGGAACGCCTCGATGCGCCGCTCGGTGCCGCCGTAGTGCGGATTCGTCCCGATCGACGTCGCCGCGCGCCGGCCGAGGGCCGCCCCGGCGTAGATCCCGTTCGCCGGAACGAGCAGCTCAGCGTCGACGCGCAGGTTCGCCGTCGGATAGCCGAGCGTCCCACCCCGCGCATCGCCGGAGACGACGACGCCGTCGACTTCCGCAGGCCGGCCGAGCCCTCGCGACGCCGCGACGACGTCGCCGGCCCGAAGGGCCTCGCGGATCGCCGTCGCCGAGACGCCTTCGACGAGCTCGACGCTCGTGACTTCGAAGCCGAGTCGCTCGAGCAACGCGAGATCCCCCCCGCGCCCACGGCCGAAGCGAAAGTCCGCACCGGCGACGACACGCGTCGTCCCGATCGAACGCAGATACGTCTGCGCGAACTGCTCGGCCTCGGTGGCGGCGAGCTCCGGCGTGAACTCGAGCACGAGCGTCTCGGTGATGCCCGCGTCGGCGATCAGCTCGAGCCGACGGTCGAGCGTCGTCAGGAGCTCGACCCGGTTGCCGAGCACCGAACGCGGATGGGGCGTGAACGTGATCACGGTCGGCCGCAGCGCCGGAGACGCGTCGCAAACGGTGTCGAGAACGCGGCGATGCCCGCGATGCACGCCGTCGAAGGTGCCCACGGCGACGGCCCGCGGCGCCTCCTCGAGGTCGGACACGTCCCGCGCGACGTTCACGCGTCGGCGCCGCCCGATGTGACCGGTTCGCCGCTCTCGATCCGCGCCAGCGCCGCCTCAGGCGGTATGACCGCGTCGGGATCTGCTTCTTCGACCCGGAACGGCCCAACCTCCGTCCGGCGGAGCGAGACACAGTGTCCGCCGAGGGCCTCGGCGATCGCACGGACGTATGTCCCCGAGCTGACCCGCAGGTCCAGCGTCGCAATGCCGTCGCTATACGTGATGACTTCGAGCGCGTCGACCCGCGAGCGCCGCATCGGCATCTCCACCTCGACACCGCGGCGGTGCAGGCGGTACGCGCGCTCGCCAGCGATCTTGACCGCGGACGCGGCCGGGATCGGCAGCTCGATCTCGCCCCGGAGGACCGCGAGCCGGCGCTCGAGCTCGTCCGCGCCCGGCGGCTCGTGGCGCTCGGACACCTCTCCCTCGGGATCGCCCGTGGTCGTTGTCGCGGACAAGTCGATGTCGGTGTGGTACCGCTTGTCGAGACCGACGAAGCATGACGCGAGCTTAGTTGCCGCACCGGACAACAAGACGAGAAGCCCCGTCGCGAACGGGTCGAGCGTCCCCGCGTGGCCCGTTCGCGCACCCGTCCGCCGGCGCACCTGGGCGACGATCGCGAACGACGAGGGACCGGCGGGCTTGTCGACGAGGATGACCCCGCTCGGGCTATTTCCGCGTGGGGGCACTCGCCGCGAACTCGCGCTCGATGAACTTCGTGATCTCCTCGACGGACTGGTCGCTCGAGAACCCGGCGGCCTGCCGGTGCCCGCCGCCACCGGACTTGCGCGCGATTGCGGAGACGTCGAGCTCGTCTGTGCTCGCGCGAAGGCTCACACGCCGGGCCGGGCCGTCCGACCGCGGCGGCTCGCGGATCAGCGCCGCCATGTCCGCGCCTTCGACGGCCCGAAGGTAGTCGATGATTCCCTCCGAGTAGGCCTCCGCTGCGCCGATGTCCGTGAAGTCGGTCCGGAGCAGGTATGAGACGACGAGCCTGCCGCCGTCGTAGATCTGCGCGCGCTCGAGCGCGCGGGCGAGCAGCTTCAGCTTCGCGAACTGCACGGTTTCGTAGACCGACTGGAAGATGCGGTGCACGTCTGCCCCCGCCTCGACGAGCTCGGCGGCGAGCCGGAGCGACTTCGCCGTCGTGTTGGAGTACTGGAACCGTCCGGTATCGGTCACGACCGCGATGTAGAGCGCCTCGGCGATCTCAGGCGTGAGCTCGACGCCGAGCTCCGCAAAGAGGTCGCGAAGAACCTCGCCGGTCGAAGAGGCGTTCGGGACGACGAGGTTGACGGCGCCGAAGCGGCTGTTGTCGTGATGGTGATCGATGTCGACGACGAACGGCGCCCCGGCGAGCGGCTCCGGATCGGGGCCGAGCCGGCTCTCGTTCGCGCAGTCGACCGCGACCAGGACGCGCTCGCGCCAGTCGCCGGGAAGCGTACGTCGCAGGTCCTCGAGCTCCATGAACTTGTACTCCGCGGGCAGCGGGGCGTTCCCGTAGAGGTACATGACGGCGTCCTTGCCCAGCTGATCGAGGGCCAGCTTCAGCGCGAGGATCGAGCCGAGCGCGTCGCCGTCGGGGTTCTCGTGCGTGACCAGGAGGAAGCGATCGTGGGACCGGATCGCGTCCGCAACTTGCTCTATGTCACTCGTCGTCTGGGGCGAGCTCATCGATCAGTTGCGTCATTCGAACCCCGCGCTCGACCGTGGGATCGTATTCGAAGGCCAGCTGCGGGGTCCTCTTCAGCCTCAGCTCGCGCGCCAGCCGCGATTGGAGGACGCCGTGGGCCGCTTCGAGTCCGGCAAGGGTGGACACGCGGTCGTCTTCGGAACCGAACACGCTCACGAAGACGCGAGCGTGGTGCAGGTCGGGAGATGTGCTGACGCCCGTCACGGTGACGAAGCCGATCCGCGGATCCTCCAACTCGCCCACGGCCTCGGAGAGCACCTGGCGGATCGCTTCGTCGACGCGGCGCATGCGGTCGGTCATATCCCGCTATTCAATCGGGCCGGGCGCCTTGCCCGGACCGGCACGCAATCGGCACGAGATTGCGACAGTGCCGCGCGGAAGTCCCCGATACGCTCGACCGCGGGTGGCGGGTGGACCTCACTCCCCGCCCCGGGTGGGGCTGTGGGCTTTTTCGGCAGGCCGCTTCGGCCGCGTCGTCAATCGTCGAGCGAGACGATTCGGCGGGCGACTCCCGTGAGCTCCCACTCCTGGGCTACGAGGTAGCGCTCGGCACCGTCGAGCAGTTGGACCAGGTCGCTGTGGTCGCGTGCGACACACGAGACCGTCAGCCGGCTCCGCTGCCAGAGGTCGTGATGGTCGACTTCCGCGACGGACGCGCCGAAGCGCTGCTGGAGCTGCGCCTTGGCGGACTTCACGTACTTGCGCTTTCCCTTCAGCGAGCCCGCTTCGGGGAAGTGCAGCTCGGCCGAGAGAATGCCGACGTAGCCAGCGCCCACGGCGGTATTGAACCGGCAGCCGATTTATTCGTCTAAACAGACGTGCGCTTGCTGGCAGCCGCACTGATCGCGACGCTCGGCCTCGCGCACGGCGCGAGCCGGCTTCACGTCCACGTCCTCGCGCATGCGAACCCGGCCGGCGGCTACACCGGCGACGTCTACGCGTACGGGCACTACGCGTACCTGTCGAGCTGGCACGGCAGCAAGTGCGCGTCGCAGGGAGTCCGGGTCTACGACATCGCCAAGCCGAGCAGGCCGCGTCGCGTCGCGACCTTCGCCGCGGGCCGCGAGGACATCCAGGTTCGCGGGACCTGGACCGAGAAGACGATCGTGCGAGCCGTCTCCGTGCCCGGCTTCAAGGGCGTCCTCGCCGCGACGAGCTTCCAGAACTGCCCCGGGACGAACTCGTTCCGGGGCTTCGGGCTCTACGACGTGAGCGATCCGGCGCACCCGAAGCAGCTGTCGCTCGTCCGCACGGAGCCCGGCGGCGCGCACGAGCTCTGGCTGCAGGAGGTGAAGGGGCGGATCTACGTCTACGTCGCGATCCCGCTCGCCGAGCTCAACGGCCCCGCGGGTGCGGGCTTCGTGATCTACGACGCGACGGACGTCCGCCATCCCGTCCCGGTCGGCTCGTGGGTCGCGCCGGATTCGATGCGCAAGGGCAAGGGCCCGGTCTTCGTCCATTCCGTCCGCGTGAATCCGCGCGGGACGCGCGCGTTCGTCTCCTACTGGAACCTCGGCACCGTCATCCTCGACGTGACAAAGCCGTCCTCGCCGCGCTACCTCGGGCGCACCGACGACCCGCAGGGATCCGCACACTCGACCGCGCTCAGCCCGAACGGGAAGCTGCTGATCGAGACGCACGAGCGCGACGGCGGCCGTCCCTCGTTCTGGGACATCTCGAACCCGAAGCATCCCCGCCTGCTCGGCGTCTTCAAGCCGCCGGCGAAGCTCGTCGCCGCGGCGCGGGCGCGCGGCGCGGCCGGCTTCGCCCTCGGCGTCCACGACCCGAAGATCGTCGGCAAACGCGCCTACTTCTCGTGGTACGCGCTCGGCGTGCTCGTCGTCGACATCTCAGATCCGCGCCACCCGCGTCTGCTCGCGCAGTTCCTGCCGCCGTCGACGCCGGATCCGGACAACGAGTTCTGCCCCGGCAAGCGGTGCACGTACACGTGGGGTGTCTACCCGTACAGGAACGTCGTCCTCTCCGCCGACATGGTCGGCGGGCTCTGGGTCTTCCGCGTCAGGTAGCTGCGGGCGCCGACGTCGGCGCTTCCGACAAGTCCGTGCGCTCGACCTGGCGCGTCTCGTAGACCTCGAGCACGTCGCCTTCCTTCACGTCGTTGAAGCCGTCTAGCAGGATCCCGCACTCGAAGCCTTCGGCGACCTCGCGCGCGTCCTCCTTGAACCGCTTCAGCTGCGCGATGGAGGTCTCGTGGATGACTGTGCCGTCTCGGACGACGCGCACCTGCGCGCCGCGGCGGACGATGCCCTGCGTCACGTACGAGCCGGCGATCGTCCCGAGCCGCGAGACGCGGAAGAGCTGTCGGACCTCGACCTCGCCGATCGTCTCCTCGGTCGTGACCGGGCGCAGCATCCCGACGAGCGCCTGCTCGATGTCCTCGGTCAGCTGGTAGATGACGCGGTAGGTGCGGATCTCGACGCCCTCGCGCTCGGCGAGCTGGCGTGCCTCCGCGGACGGTCGGACGTTGAAGCCGACGACCATCGCGTTCGAGGCGACCGCAAGGTTGACGTCGTTCTCGGTGATCCCGCCGACGCCCTGATGGATGACGTTGACGCGCACCTCCGGGTGCTGGATCTTCTGCAGCTCGCCCACGGCGGCCTCGACGGAGCCGACCACGTCGCCCTTGAGGACGAGGTTGAGGTCCTGGACGCCGCCTTCCTGCATCTGCTCGAAGAGGGTCTCGAGCGAGACGGCGCCGGTGCCGCGCGTCGCCAGCTGCTCGCGGCGCAAGCGCTCGCCGCGCGCCTGTGCGAAGCCGCGCGCCGCGCGCTCGTTCTCGACCACGCGGGCGACCTCGCCGGCCGGCGGCGGCCGGTCGAAGCCGAGGATCTCGACCGGCGTTCCCGGCGATGCGTCGTCGACCTTTTCGCCGTGATAGTCGTAGAGCGCCCGGACCCTCCCCCACGCGTCGCCGGCGACGATCGCGTCGCCGATCCGCAGGGTTCCGCGCTGGACGAGCATCGTCGCGACGGGACCGCGGCCGACGTCGAGGCGCGACTCGATGATCGGCCCGGAGGCTTCGGCGGTCGGGTTGGCCTTCAGCTCGAGCTCGGCGTCCGCGACGAGCAGCACCTTCTCGAGCAGGTCGTCGAGGTTCTGCTTCTCCCTCGCGGAGACCTCCGAGAACTGCACGTCGCCGCCCCAGTCCTCGGGCTGGAGCCCTTCGCCGGCGAGATCGCCGCGGACGCGATTCGGATCCGAGTCGGGCAGGTCGACCTTGTTGACGGCGACGACGATCGGCACCTCGGCCGCGCGCGCGTGCGAGATCGACTCGCGGGTCTGCGGCATGACGCCGTCGTCGGCCGCGACGACGAGCACGGCGATGTCCGTCACCTTCGCGCCGCGGGCGCGCATGGCCGTGAAGGCCTCGTGGCCCGGCGTGTCGAGGAAGGTGATCTTGCGGCCGTCGTGCTCCACCTGGTACGCGCCGATGTGCTGGGTGATGCCGCCGGCCTCGGTCTCGACGACGGCCGACTCGCGGATCGCGTCGAGCAGGGTCGTCTTCCCGTGGTCGACGTGGCCCATGATCGTCACGACCGGCGGCCGGTCGGCGAGATCCTCGGGCGCGTCCTCGAACTCCTCGGGCTCGAGCTCCTCCTCGGCGGCGTGCTTGATCTGCAGCTCGCGGTCCGGCGACAGCTCGGCCGCGATCAGCTCCACCTCGTCGTCGGCGAGCGACTGCGTGATCGTGACCATCTTCCCGAGACCCATCATCACCTTGATGATCTCGGGCACCGTCTTGCCGAGCGCCGCCGAGAGATCCTTGACGGTGACGCCGGATTCGACGACGACCGGGCCGGTCGGCGGCGCGACGGGCTGCTTCGGCTGACGCGGCTCCTGTCGGTCGCGCGCCTGGCGCGGCGCCTCGCGCGGGCGCGCGGCGGCGTTGTCGATCACGACCCGCCGCTTGCGGCGGCCGGTGACGGCGCCCTGGCGGGGCCGGATCGGTCGGTTCGGTCTGTTTGAGCCGTTAGCCATTCGCGTCAGTGTAAATCCGTGCCAGCGCGGGATCGACCCGCACCGACGTCTTCAGAGTTCGATTGAACGCCCTCGATGCCTGGGCGCGCTCGAAGCACGCCAGGCTCCTGCAAGTGTAGGCGCCGCGGCCCTCCCCGAGCGAATCGTGGGCGAGCGAGCCGCCGCGCGCGACGAAGCGGACGAGCTCGGCCTTCGGCGCCTTGCGCCCGCAACCTGCGCACGTCCGCGTCGCTGGAGCCGAGCTCACGCAGCGCCGGAGCTCTCCTCGCCGCCATCGACCGCCGACGTCGGCTCGACCGGGATCCCGGCCGGAACCTCCTCCGGGGGCGCGACCTCGTGGCGGACCGTGTCGAGATCGACGTCGCCTTCCGCGTCGGCGATCGCCGTCGCTGACGGACCATGCGTGGCGGCGGCGTCAGCCGGCGCCTCTGACTCGATCTCGTCGACTTCCTCCTCGGGCAACGAGGGGCCGACCGACTCTGCGTCGGGCGGCAGCTCGTCGGCGCGCGCCTCGAGCTCCGGCTCGGGCTCGGTCACGACCGGCTCCTCGTCGGCCTGGTCGTGCTGCGCCAGCTCCTGGTGGGCCGGGACGCCGCAGTAGCGCGAGCCGGGCAGCGCGGCATTCGGGCAGCGCTTGCCGTTCGAGAGGATCGCCCCGCAGCGGCCGGTGAGCTCGTCGTCCTCGCCCTCGCCGCCGAAGGCGGCGTCGGCCTCGGCCTGGGCGAACTCCGTGTCCGACTGGATGTCGATCTTCCAGCCGGTGAGCCGCGCGGCGAGCCTGGCGTTCAGGCCTTCCTTGCCGATCGCGAGGGCGAGCTGGTCGTCGGGCACGACGACCGTCGCCTCCTTGCCGGCGTCGTCGAGGTACACCTCGCGGACGCGGGCCGGGGAGAGCGCCTTCGCGACGAAGCGGGCGGGCTCCTGGTTCCAGGGGATGATGTCGATCTTCTCGCCGCGCAGCTCGGAGACGACCATGCGCACGCGCGAGCCTCGCGGCCCGACGCACGCGCCGACCGGGTCGACGCCCTGAGCGTGCGACTGGACGGCGATCTTCGAGCGATAGCCGGGCTCGCGCGCCACGTTGGCGATCTCCACGAGCCCATCTGCGATCTCGGGCACCTCCAGCTCGAACAGCTTCTTGATCAGCTCGGGGTCGCGGCGGGAGACGATGATCGCGGGCCCCTTGGTGGACGGCGACACCTCCTTGATG
>JBPYFE010000093.1:0-34902 GCA_051986525.1 Gaiellaceae bacterium | reverse complement strand
CGAGTTGGCCGCCGAGCTCCACCAGTACATCGACGAGTCGCAGCTCTACCGGATCGACCACTTCCTCGGGAAGATGGGCACCGACGAGATCCTCTACCTGCGCTTCGCGAACGCGATGCTCGAGCCGCTCTGGAGCCGCGACTACCTCGACAGCGTCCAGATCACGATGGCCGAGAGCTTCGGCGTCGAGGATCGCGGCCACTTCTACGACCCGGTCGGCGCACTCCGGGACGTCGTCGTCAACCACCTGATGCAGCTCGTCGCCGCGGCCGCGATGGAGGTGCCGTCGTCGATCGAGGCGGACGCGATGAAGGACGCGCAGGTCTCGCTCTTCCGCGCGGTCGAGGACGCCGACGGAGCCCACTACGTCCGGGGCCAGTACGACGGCTACCGCGACATCGACGGCGTCGCGCGCGACTCGCAGACCGAGACGTACGCGGCGCTCCGGCTCGACATCGACAACTGGCGCTGGTCCGGCGTTCCGTTCTTCATCCGCACGGGGAAGCGGCTGCCGGTCACACAGACGGAGGTTCGGCTCGTCTTCAGGCACCCGCCGCGGGTCGCGTTCTGGAACCGCAGCTACCGGCCCGATCCGAACCAGCTCGTCGTCAGGCTCGACCCGTCGACGGGAGTTCGGCTGCTCGTCGATGCCCGGCGGGCGAGGGACACGGACCCGGAGCCGATCTCGCTCGACATGGAGTTCGCCGAAGAAGGCGGCGAGGGAGCGGCGCCCTACGAGGTGCTCCTCCACGCGGCGATGATCGGCGACAGCAAGCGCTTCACGCGCCAGGACGGGGTCGAGGAGACGTGGCGGATCATGCAGCCGCTCCTGGCTGCACCGCCTCCCGTCCACGCGTACGAACCGGGCTCGTGGGGGCCGAAGGCCGCCGACTCGCTCGTGGCCGGACACGGCCGCTGGCACGAGCCCTGGGTGGCGTCATGACCGCGGTCGAGCCGAAGAACGAGCAGGCCCCGCAGAGCGCCGCGGCGCCGTCGCCGTTCCCGCCGATCGACAGCTACGCGTTCCTCTCGAACTGCCACACGGGCGCGCTGGTCGCGCCCGACGGGGCGATCGACTGGCTCTGCATCCCGAGCTTCGACTCGCCGAGCGTGTTCGGCAGCCTGCTCGACCGCGAGGCGGGCTTCTTCCGCTTCGGCCCGTTCGGCATCGCCCACCCCACCGCGCGTGCCTACGAGCCGGGGACGAACGTGCTCGAGACGACGTGGAAGACGCCTTCGGGCTGGATCCTCGTCCGAGACGCCTTGACGATGGGCCCGACGGACCACGAGGACGAGATCACGCCGCACACTCGTCCGCCCGCGGACGACGACGGCGACCACATGCTCGTCAGGACGGTCGAATGCCTCGACGGGAACGTCGAGGTCGAGCTCGTCTGCGAGCCCGTGTTCGACTACGGCCGCGTTCCGGCCGCCTGGTCGGCGGTCGACGGCGGCCGCCACGCCGCGGACGCGAGCGGGGCCGGCCAGGCGTTCCGGCTGCGGTCCGATCTCGCGCTCGGAATCGAAGGCGACCGCGTGCGGGCCCGGCACATGCTGAGGCAGGGCGAACGCGCCTTCTGCGTGCTCTCGTGGGCGGAAGAGCTCGCCGCGCCGGAGAACGTCGACGAGGCGGCCGCGAGGATGGACGCGACCGCCCGCTTCTGGCGCGACTGGCTGGACCAGGCGCGAATCCCCGATCACCGCCTGCGCGATCCCATCCAGCGCTCGGCGCTGACGATCAAGGGGTTGACCTACATGCCGACCGGCGCGACGGTCGCGGCACTCACGACCTCGCTGCCCGAGACGCCGGGCGGCGAGCGGAACTGGGACTACCGCTACACCTGGATCCGCGACACAACCTTCACCCTGCAGGCGCTCCACTTCCTCAACCTGGACTGGGAGGCGCGCGAGTTCATGGAGTTCGTCACCGAGCTCGAGCCCACCGCGGACGGCTCGCTGCAGATCATGTACGGGATCGACGGGCGCCGCGATCTGACGGAGTCGACGCGTGACGACCTGACCGGCTACGCGGGCGCGAAGCCGGTGCGGATCGGCAACGGCGCGTTCGACCAGCGCCAGAACGACGTCTTCGGCGCCGTGCTCGACTCGGTCCTCCTCCAGTCCGTGCACAGCAACCGACTTCCACGGGCCTTGTGGCCGATCGTCCAATCACAGGCCGAATGCGCCACGAACGTCTGGCGTGAGCCCGACCAGGGCATCTGGGAGGCGCGCGGCAAGCCCCAGCACTACGTCTCCTCGAAGCTGATGTGCTGGGTCGCGCTCGACCGCGCGGCGAAGCTCGCCGAGATGCGCGGGGATCCCGGCCTCCGCGAGACCTGGCAGGCGACCGCGGACGAGATCCGCGCGGACATCCTCGAACACGGCGTCCGTGACGGCGTCCTGCGTCAGCACTACGGCACGGATGCCCTCGACGCCTCGACGCTGCTGGCTGCGATCTTCGGCTTCCTCCCGGATGACGACGAGGTGTTGCGCAAGTCGGTCGACGCGATCGACACCGACCTGACCGAGGACGGCTTCGTCCTGCGCTATCGCACGGGGGAGACCGACGACGGACTCTCGGGCAAGGAGGGCACGTTCCTGATCTGCTCGTTCTGGCTCGTGTCGGCGCTCGCAATCGTCGGCGAGATCCAGAAGGCCCGCGACCTGATGGAGCGGCTGTTGCGCATCTCTTCGCCGCTCGGCCTGTACGCGGAGGAGTTCGACGCGGCGACCGGGCGGCACCTCGGCAACTTCCCGCAGGCGTTCTCGCACCTGGCGTTGATCGAGGCCGCGGCTCGGATCATCGTGCCCGAGATGCTGGAGGAGTACTGAGGTGGCCGGGCGGAGGGACGGGCGCTCGCGCTTCGGCGCCGTCGGCCGGCTGGCGCTCTTTCCGGCCCGCGCCGCCGCGAGACCGGCGCGGGCGGCCGCGCGCGCGTCGCGCGACCAGCTCGAGGCGGCGACGGACGAGCACCTCGTACCCGAGCTCTCGCGGATAGTCGACCGCGCGCTTGCCGGCGATCTCCCCGAGGAGCTCGCGAAGTCGATCGCCCAGCAACACGTGATCGAGCGGGTCGTGACGCAGCTGGCGAACGAGGGCGCCCTTGACGCCGCCGTCGACCGCGCGCTCGCGAGCGAGCGGACGAACGAGCTGATCGACCGCATCGTCTCGAGCGACGAGATGAAGCACGCGATCCGCGGCGTCGTCGCGAGCCCGGAAGTGCGGGCGGCCCTGACCGAGCAGGGCGCCGGGCTCGCCGACGACCTGGCTCGGAACGTCCGCACCCGGAGCCGGGGCGCAGACGACCGGATCGAGGCGGCGCTCGGGCAACGGCGTCCCGAGACGCCGTTCGCCGGCCTTGCGAGCCGCGCGCTCGCGTTCCTCGTGGACGCCGGCCTGATCGCGCTGATCGCGGCGATCCTCGCCGCGATCGTCTCGCTGATGAACTACCTCGTTGACGGGATCAGGCCGAAATGGCTCGTCGGGCTGATCGTCGGCGGCGCCTGGCTGATCGTCGGCGCGACGTATCTCGCGCTCTTCTGGAGCGGCGCCGGCCGCACGCCGGGAATGCAGTCGCTGGCGCTGCGCGTCCGGCGCGCGGGATCAGCCGAGCCGCCGTCGCTCCCGCGGGCCCTCGTCCGCGTCGTAGCGACCTGGATCTCGATCGTCCCTTGCTTCCTCGGCTACGTGACCGTGCTCTTCGACGCGCGCAGGCGCGGGCTGCCCGACCTCGTCGCCGGGACCGAGGTCGTCTACGAGGACCGCTAGCCGGCGTCGAGGCTGGCAGCGATCTGCTCGATCGCGGCCCGTTCGGCCTCGCTCACGTTCTCGGAGCCTTCCTCGTGGTGGGCCTCGGCGACCCGCTGGGCGACGTCCATCGTGAACTTCTTGTAGCCGTCGACCTCGTCGGGCGTCGCCTTCTGCTCGAGCAGCGCGACTGCCTGGCCGAGCCGCGTCAGCCCTTGCTGCTGGGCCTCCTCGGCCGAGTGGAAGCGGGGCACGTCCGGCCGTTCGGCGACGAGCGCGTCGAGCAGCTCGCTGTCTCCGTGCTGCTGGCGCGCCTCCGCGAACGTCTTCGCGAGCGCCCAGCTCTCGCGGAAGCTTCCGCCCTTCGACGCCGTCAACGCGACCATCCCCGCCGTCGGCGGTCCTTCACGTACGAGCTCCCACTCCTCCGGAGTGAAGTCGGCCTTTCCCGTCATCGTCTCCTCCTCGGCGTCGTCTTGGACGTGCGAACGAGGCGAGCCGTCCCGGCGGAGGCTCGCCTCGCTCGGGACAGCTTCTAGCTCGTCGAGCTCGCTTCCGCGCGCTCGGCGCCCTTCAGGAGCCCGACCGCGATCAGGTCCGCGGGATGGATCCACGCGTCGGCGAGGGTGACTCCGCCGGCCTTCGCGATCATGTCGCGCATCGGGATCGCCCAGCGATGCTCGAGCAGGGCGATCGCCGCGGTCGTCCCTTCCGGGACCGCGTCGCTCAGGTACCAGACGGTCTGGTCGTCGAAGACGTGACCGTCCTCGAGCTCGGCCGCGCCCGCGACCGCCGAGCGCTCCATCTCCTCCTCGCCGCCGGCGCCGAAGCCGACGAGCGCGCCGACGATGGCGCCGAACTCCTCGGCCTCCTGCTGGCTGAGGTCGCTCTGCTGAACCACCTCGACCTCGCCGTCGGCGTTCTTGCGCACGGCGAGCAGGTCGATCAGGCGGACGACGTCGGCGTCCTTCAACCGCGCGAGCTCCTGCCGGATCTCGCCGGTGAACTCGGCGTCGCCGAAGCCGACGACCAGCATCTGGACGGGGCCGAGCGTCAGGCCCTCGTCGCTATGAGTCGGGACGCTCACATTCCCTGCAGAAGCTTCTGCTTCTGCACCTCGAACTCCGCGTCGGTCAGCACGCCCTGCTCGTGGAGCTGGCCGAGCTTCTGGAGCTGGTCGATGGTGTTGTCGCTCATCCCGCCGCCCGCGGGGGCGGGCTGCTGCTGCATCTGCTGCGCCTCGAGCTGGTCGAGGCGGGCATCGCGGTACGCGTCTTCCTCGCGGCCTTCCTGCACCTTTTTGCCGGTGTAGTACGCCGCGCCCCCGACCATCGCCGCCCGCATGAGCGGGCGTCGTCGTCGCATGAACATTTGGCCTCCTTCTGAAGCTGCTTCCGAGCGACAGAATCGCGTCGGCGCTCAGTCGTCCGCATCGTCCCGATGGGATGAGGCGCACGATCGTCCCGATCGGGCGATGCCCGCTCCCCGCGGCCGCGGTGGAATCGGCCCGATGGTCCTGCTCGTCGCCGTAGCGCTCTCGTTCTTCGTCCCCTGGCCGTGGAACCTCCTCGTCGTCGCCGGCGGCGTCGTCGCGGAGGTGGGCGAGATCACGTGGGGCCGGCGGCTCGCCAAGCGCTGGCGCCCGAAGACCGGCCCGGAGGCGATGATCGGGATGCCGGCCGAGGTCGTCGAGCGGCTGAGCCCGCGGGGCCGGGTGCGCATCAAAGGGGAGCTCTGGGACGCGACCGCCGATGCCGGGGCCGACGTGGGAGAGACGGTGCTCGTCCGCCGGTTGGACGGGCTGACGCTCGTCGTCGAGCCGAGCGACGGGGGTTCATCCCATCCGGACGATGTTGCGCCGCAGGGCGTCGGCTTGGCTTCGGGCGAGTACGAACGAAGGGAGGCCAATGGCCACAAGTAGCTATGACGTCGGCTCGGTCGACGAAGGCTCGTACGACGTCGCAGGCGGCGGCTGGGTCACGTTCGCGGCGGTGATGATGGGGCTCAGCGGAACGTTCGCCGTGCTCGAAGGGATCCTCGCGATCGGCGATTCGCGCGTCTACACCGCACACCAGACGTTCGTCTTCAGCGGCCTCCACACGTGGGGCTGGATCATGCTGCTGCTCGGCGTGGGCCTGTTGCTCGCCGCCTTCAGCCTCTTCAGCGGCAGCGAGCTCGCCCGCTGGTTCGGCATCATCGTCGCCAGCGTCAACGCGATCGGGCAGCTCTACTACATCCCGGCGTATCCGTTCTGGTCGCTCGCGCTGTTCACGGTCGACATCCTGATCATCTACGGGCTGGCCGCATACGCAGGTCGCAGGCTGCGGGGCGCTTGACGTCGCCGGGCTCGTGATTCTGCAGAGCTGACGGTGCCGCTCCGGGCGGCACCGTCAGCGTTTGTTGCGCGCAGCCGCCGGTCTGTCAAGGTTGGTCGGAGATGACCGAGCTCGTCGCCTCGCAGGCGTCGTCGGGCCGCCGGCAGCTTCGCCGCGCTACGGACGACGCGCGCGTCCGTTACGTCGTGCTCGTCGCGGCGCTCGCGGGCTGCTACTACGGCGCGGCGCAGATCGGCTACCAGCTGAAGTTCAGCGGCGCCGTCGCGGCGATCGTCTGGCTCCCGGTCGGCGTCGGGATCGCCTTCCTCTACCTCGGCGGTCTCGGCCTCTGGCCGGGCGTCCTGATCGGCGACCTGCTCGCCGACCAGTACCAGACCCTTCCGGTCGGCTCGGCGCTGGGCCAGTCGCTCGGGAACCTGCTCGAGGTCGTCGTCGCCGCGGCCCTGCTCCGCCGCTTCGCGCGGCGTGGGCCGCCGCTCGAGAGCGTCCCGGGCGTCTGCGGGATGCTGGCCGCGATCTTCGCCGGTACGGCCGTCAGCGCCACGATCGGGCCGATGTCGCTCCTGGCCGGCCACGTCCTCGACGTGGACGACCTGCCGAGCGTCTGGCACACCTGGTGGCTCGGAGACACGACCGGCGCGCTGATCGTCGTCCCGCTCGCGCTGGCGTGGGCGAGGCGTCCGCGGGGACCGCTGGCGCCGGCGAGACTGCTCGAGGCGGCCGCGATGCTGTGGGTCGTGATCGCGCTCAGCGACCTGGCGCTTCGAAGCGATCGCCCGCTCAGCTACATCGTCTTCCCGGCGCTGATCTGGGCCGCGCTGCGCTTCGGCCCGCGCGGCGGCACGCTCGCGGTCGCGGTGGCCGCCGGGTTCACGCTCTGGAAGACCGCCCACCACGGCGGCCCGTTCGTCGTCCATTCGCTGAACCGCAGCACGCTCAGCACGCAGCTCTACGTCAGCATCGCGGCGCTCTCGACCATGTTCCTCGCGGCCGTCGTCTCCGAGCGCGAGGCCTTCGCGCGCGGGCTCGTCGAGTCGCGCGCGCGGCTGATCGGCGCCGCAGACCGCGAGCGGCGGCGACTCGAGCAGAACCTCCACGACGGCGCCCAGCTGACGCTGACGCTGCTCGCCGTCCACCTCGCCGCCGCGCGCAAGCGCGCCGCCGAGGCGCCGCAGGAGGCGCCCTCGCTCTTCGCCGACGCCGAGGACCGCGCTCTCGTGGCGATCGAGCAGCTCCGCGAGCTCGGGCACGGGATCCATCCGACGGTCCTCACCGACCTCGGCCTCGCCGAGGCGATCCGGAGCCTCGCCGACGACTCGCCGGTGCCGATCCGCCTGGTCGAGCTCCCGGCCGAGCGCGTCGACCTCGAGGCGGAGACCGCCGCCTACTACGTCGTCTCCGAGGCGCTCGCGAACGCCCAGAAGCACGCGCAGGCGGAGGCGATCGCCGTTCGCGTCCGCGTCCGGGAGGACCGGCTCGAGGTGATCGTCGCCGACAACGGCGTCGCCGGCGCGGACGCCGGCCGCGGTTCCGGGCTGCAGGGCCTTCGCGACCGCGTCGAGGCCGTCAGCGGTCGCTTCAGGATCGTCAGCGCGCCCGGTCGCGGGACGCGGATCGTCGCCTCGATCCCCGTCGGCGCGCCGCCGCGCGCCTGATCCGTTCGCGGCTCGCGGCGCGTTCGCATTGACCTAGCTGGGTCAGGCGGGCGGCACGGCCGCGGTGCGAGCCTGCGGACATGGACCTCACGGTCGACGGACGGGAAGCTCGGATCGGCAAGTCGATCCGGTTCGGCGGACACGTCGGCGACGGCTCGGCCTCCCCTTCGCCAGTCGCCGACCACCGCCGGTTTCGGCTCACGCATGCACTGAGGGCGCTCGAGGACGCGCTCCTGCTGCTCGACGAGGAACGCGGCTCCGGCGTCGAGGTCTCGGCGCTCGAGCGCGTCCGCGACGACCTCGAGGTCGTCGTCCGCGTCGCCACGGCGGAGTGCCGATGACGAACCCGACCGAGGTTCTCCGCTTCGAGATCCCGGACATCGCCTCCGCGGTCCGCCTCACCCGCCATCTCGGCGCGAAGTGGACGGTCCTGCTCGAGGAGCGCCACGACGTCGACATCGTCGCCGTCCTGCTCAGGCCGTGGGCGGGCGATCTCGCCATCCTCCTCCGCGAGGTCGAGGGCTGGGTCGAGAAGGAAGGAATCTGCGCGATCCGCTACGAGCTCGACGGTCGCGACTACGTGCTCGAAGCCGGCGAGCCGGACTGGAGCTTCGCGCCGGCCGGCGAGTTGACCTGAGCGGGTCAAGCGGCGACGGGCCTTCACGAGAGAGGCTGAGCTCATGAGTTTCACGGTCGACGGACGACAGAATCGGGCCGCTTCGGCGGCTCGACGCGACGGCCTCGTCGGCGGCGGCTTGGCCTCCCCCTCGCCTGCCGCCGACGACCGTCGATACGGTCTGGAGGAGTCGCTGCGCACGATCGAGGACACGCTGATCGTGATCGACCACGAGCGCGCCCTAGGCGTCGAAGCGGGCGGCCTCGCGCAGCTCCGCGACGAGCTGGGCGTCCTCCTGCTCAAGCTCTACCTGGCGTCGTAGCGATCGTCCCAATCGGACGATGCCGGTCGCCGAGGTGTGGCGACAATCGGCGTATGTCCCGCCTCGATCGCCTCGGCGGCGACCTGCCCAGCGCGCTCGACCGCGTCAACGTCCCGAGCTACGCCTACGACGAGCACGGGATCATCCGCTGGCTGAACCCGGCCGCGGAACAGCTCGTCGGGGACGCCCGCGGCAGGCAGGTGACGTCGGTGGTCGCGCCGGAGGAGACGCGCCGCGTGCGGGAGGCGGTGGCCAAGCACCTCGTCGGCGAGGAGGACGTCGAAGGCGCGGTCGTCGTCGTCGGCCCGGACGGCGAGCGCCAGTCGATCGAGATCAGCTCGGTCTGCCTCTTCGAAGGCCAGCGCGTGATCGGCGTCTTCGGACAGGTCGCCGACATCGAGGTCGAGCCGGCGCCGGCGTTGCATCCCCATCTGACTCCGCGCCAGAGCGAGGTCCTGCGCCTGCTCGAGCACGGGCGCTCGACCGAGCAGATCGCGCGCGAGCTGCACCTGAGCACGGAGACCGTCCGGAACCACATCCGCATGCTCCTGCGCGCTCTCGGCGTCCATTCGCGGCTCGAGGCGGTCGCGGTTGCGCGCCGCGAGCACATCGTCGCGTAGCCTGCCGCGAATGCACGACGAGAAGACCGAGCAGCTGACGCCTGCGCAGAAGGAGCAGCTCGAGGCGGAGCTCGCCGAGCTCGAAGGCCCGCGCCGCAAGGAGATCGTCGACGCGATCGCGACGGCGCGCGGCTTCGGCGACCTGTCCGAGAACTTCGAGTACCACGCTGCGAAGAACGAGCAAGGCTTGCTCGAGCGGCGGATCGCGATGCTCCGCGACCGGCTCTCCCGCGCGGTCGTCGTCGACGAGGGCGACCTGCCGAGCGGGACCGTCGGAGTCGGCTCGAAGGTCGTCGTCGAGGACGAGCAGGGCGAGAAGCTGACGGTGGAGATCTCCAGCGTCGGCGGCGTCTCGCCCGAGTCGCCGCTCGGCCGGGCGCTCATGGGCGCCGGCGTCGGCGACGAGGTTCGCGTCGAGGCGCCGAAGGGCGCCTGGCAGGCGCGCGTGCTCGAGATCGCCTGAACGCGCACGCGTGCCGGTGGCATGCTTGCGTAACCAGTGAGAGCGTTTCACCGGTTTTCCTTCGTCCTGGCCCTCGCAGGCGTGCGGCTGCGGCGCCGGCTGGGACGCGTCGCGCTCGCGACGCTCGGGATCGCGGCCGGCGCGGCGACGCTCGCGACAGTGCTCGGCGCCGGAGCCGTCGCGCGCGACCAGAGCCTCGGTCGCGCGCTCCAGCGCCTGCCGGCCGAGCAGCGGGTCGTCCGCGGGTCGTGGTTCGGCACGGACGTGGGCCAGGCCGGGTTCCGCCGGCTCGACGCGGGCGTCCGGGCGAACTTCCGCGGGATCGGCTCGCAGCCGCCGATCCACGCCGTCCTCTATCGCCAGACGGACATCGGCGGCCACGGCTTCAACCTCGGCGGCGCCGACCAGCTCGGACGCTGGGTCCGGCTGCGCTCGGGCCGCCTGCCGCGGCAGTGCTCGCCGGCGCGGTGTGAGGTCGTCCAGGTCGCGGGCGCCGGACCGATCCCCCGCGCGCCGGGCCTGCATCTCGTGCGCGTGGGCTACGCCGACCTCGTCTCGAAGGTGCCGTTCCTGCAGATCACGTCCTACGGCCGCGCCGCCGAGGACATCTACTCGTTCGTCCCGGCGTCGAAGCGGCCGCCGTTCCTGCTGACCGGCGACGTCGCCGGCGCGAGCTCGATTCCGCTGCTGCGACCGATCTTTCGCAGCTACGCCTGGATCCTGCCGCTCGGGCCGCGCGACGTGCACCCCTGGGCGCTCGGAGCGCTGCAGACTCGAATCGAGCGCGCCCGTTCGACGCTGACCGCGAAGACGTTCTACTTCGATCTCAGCGACCCGCTCTCCGAGCTCGGGCCCGCGGTGACGGCGAACAGCGTCACCGCGCGCCGGCTGCTGCTCGTCGGCGGCCAGGCGGCGGCGCTGCTCCTCGCTTTCGTCGTCCTCGTCGCGGCGGGCGGGAGGACGGAGGCCGCGGCGACGCGCGCGCGGCTCGCGCGCTTCGGTGCCCGGCGTTGGCAGGTCGCGCTGCTGGCGGTCGCCGAGGCGCTCGTCGTCGGCGCGCTCGCGACGCTCGCCGGCTGGGGGATCGGAACCGCTGTCGGCGCGATCGTGGCCGACCGGGCGGGGACTCCGGTCGGCGGCTCGCTCGCGCACTCGGTCGCCTCCGCGGGAGGCGTCTGGTCCGCGGTCGGGCTCGCGCTCGCGGCGACCGCCGTGCTCCTGCTCGCGCTGCACGCGCCGGTGGTGCACGTCGCCCGGCTCGCGCTGACGCCGCTCGACCTGGCGGCGCTCGGTGCGCTCGGGGCGATCGTGCTCGCGCTCGCGCGCGGGTCGGCGGACGCGAACGAGCTGGCGCGCGACGGCGGCACCGGCGTCCTCCTCTTCCTCTTGCCGGCGCTGATCGCGTTCGTCGCGGCCGTGCTCGCGGTGCGGTTGCTCGGGCCGCTCGTGCGGCTGCTGGAGCGCGGCGGCCGCGGCTCGTCCGTCTGGGGCAGGCTGGCGGCGCTGTCGCTCGCGCGGGACCCCGGCTACGCGGGCGCCGCGGCGGCGTTCCTGCTCGTCAGCATCGGCCTGGCCGCGTTCTCGCTCGACTACCGCTCGACGCTCGAGCGCTCGCAGTCCGACCAGGCGCGCTTCGCGGCGCCGGCCGACGTCGTGCTGAAGAGCACCGCGGGCCCGCGCGTGTCCCTCTCGGATCCGAGCCTCGTGCGCGTCTACGGCCGCGGCGCCGCCCGCGCGATCCCGGTCCTGCGGCTCGACGGCCAGGTCGGCAGCGGGCCGAGCTCGAGCGCGATCTCGGTGCTCGGCGTGCCGAAGGACGCGATCGCGCGGCCGCCGTTCTGGCGCTCCGACTTCGCGTCCTCGCCGCCGCGCTCGCTCGCCTCCGCCGTCGACGCCGGCGACGCCGCGCTGCGCGGGATCCGGATTCCGCGCGGCGCGCGCGCCCTGCGGCTAGCCCTCCGCCGGCACGGCTTCCCGCTCAGGCTCGTTGCCAACGTGCGTACGCGCGCGGGGACGTTCGACTCCTTCGAGCTGAGCCACGGCACGTCGGTGCTCTCCGGCCACGTCCCGCGCGACGCCCGCGGCGGGCTGCTCGTCGGCTTCGGCGCCGGGCCGTCGCAGGCGGAGGCGCACAACGCCCGGCCCGCGGCGGGAACGCTGACGCTGCGAGAGCTGAGCGTCCGCGGGCCGTTCGGGACGCGCGTTCTCGCCCGGGACTTCGGCGACTGGGTCGGCCGCGGCGGGATCCGCGTCTCCGGCAACCGCCTCTCCTACTTCGTCACGAACGCGGCGGGCGCCGTCTTCCGACCGCGCCAGCCGACCGACGGGACGCACCTGCCGGTGATCGCGACGCCAGACCTCGCCGCGACCGCGGGCGCCGGCGGCCTGCTGCCGATCCAGGTCGGCGACCAGGCGCTCGTCGTCCGCGTCGCCGCCGTCGCGCGGCGCTTCCCAACCCTCTACGGCGGCTTCGTCGTCGCCGACGAACAGGCGCTCGCGACCGCGCTCGACGCCGCCGCGCCGGGCTCGGCGGTGACGAACGAGGCCTGGCTCGACGGGGTGCCGAAACGGGCGCAGAAGTCGCTCGCGGCGGCGACCGGTCGCGCGCCCTTGCAGGACCTGCACGCAACCTTCAGGAGCCGCGTCGAGTCCGGCCTCCGCGACGACCCGCTCGCGCGCGCCGTCCTCTGGACCCTGGCCGGGCTCGCGCTCGTCGGCTTCGCGCTCGCGCTCGCGGGGCTCGCGGTCGCCGTCACCGCCGACCTGCGCGACGAGCGCGGCGAGCTGTTCGACCTCGAGGCACAGGGCGCGAGGCCGTCCGCGATCCGGCGGCACGTCCGCCTGCGCTCGGCCGGCGTGCTCACCCTCGGCGTCGTCGGCGGAGCCGCGCTCGCGGCCGTCCTCAGCGTGCTCGTCGTCGCGGTCGTGCTGGTGACGGCGGACGGCCGGCTGCCGGAGCCGCCGCTGCTGCTCAGCATCGACTGGCCGCTCGTCCTCGGAGGGCTCGCCGCGTACGTCCTCTGCGCCTGGGGCCTCGTCGCGCTCACGACCCGGACGGCGCTGCGATGAGCGCCGTCGACGTGCGGGACGTCTTCCGCGTCTACTCCACGCCGGAGGGGGACGCGGCGGCGCTCCAGGGTCTTTCGCTGCGCGTCGAGCAGGGCGAGATCGTCGTCGTGCTCGGCCCGAGCGGCTCGGGGAAGTCGACGTTGCTGCGCCTGCTTGCCGGGCTCGACCGCCCCTCGGCGGGCAGCGTCCGCGTCTTCGGTGACGAGCTCGGGCGCCTGAGCGGCCGCCGGCTAGACGCCTACCGCGCCCGGACGGTCGGCTACGTCGACCAGCATTACGTCCGCTCGCTCGCGCCGGAGCTGTCGGCGCGCGAGCTCGTCGCGCTCCACCTCGGCCTCGCCGGCGAGCCGCGGGCCGCCCGGGACGAGCGGGCGCGGGAGCTGCTCGCCCGAGTCGGGCTTGCCGAACGCGGCGAGGCGCACCCGCGAGAGCTCTCCGGCGGCGAGCAGCAGCGCGTCGCCGTCTGCGCGGCGCTCGCCCACCAGCCGCGGCTGCTGCTCGCCGACGAGCCGACGGGCGAGCTCGACGCGGCGAACGCGGCCGTCGTCTACCGGCTGCTCGCCGACCTGTCGCGCGAGCTCGACTGTACGACCGTGATCGTCAGCCACGACCCGAACTCGGCCGAGATCGCAGACCGTGCGATCTCGATCCGAGACGGCCGCGTCAGCGAGGAGGCGGGCCGGCAAGGGGGCGCCGAGTCGATCGTCGTCGGCCGCGGCGGCTGGCTGCGGCTTCCCGAGGAGCTACTCGCGCGCGCCGGGATCGGCTCGCACGCGACGGCGCGGCTGGGCGAGCGCGGCGTCGTCGTCTCGCCGGCCGGCGAGCGCGCGCGGCCGCTGCACGAGGCGCCGAGCCGGCGCCGCGCTCCGCGCGTCGGAGCCGAGCCCGTCGCGGCGGTGCGCGGCCTCGTCAAGGCCTACCGCGCCACGAACGTCTTCGACGGCCTCGACGCGAGCTTCGCGCCGGGCCGCCTGCACGCGGTGACGGGGCCGTCGGGGTCGGGGAAGACGACGCTGCTGCACCTGCTCGCCGGGCTCGAGCTGCCGGACGCGGGCTCGGTCGACGTCCTCGGAACCGAGCTCAACGCCCTCGATGCCGACGCCCGCGCCGACTTCCGGCGCGCGAAGGTCGCGCTCGTCCGCCAGGAGTCCGGCCTCGTCGCTTTCCTGAGCGCACGCGAGAACGTCGAGCTCGCGCTCGCCCTTCGCGGGCGCGACGAGGACGGAGCGGACGAGTACCTGGAGGCGGTCGCTCTCGGGCCGCGCGCCTCGCAGCGCGTCTCGCGGCTGTCGGCGGGAGAGCAAACGCGCGTCGACATCGCGCGCGCGCTCGCGGCCGGGCCGACCCTGCTGCTCGCCGACGAGCCCACCGCGCGGCTCGACCAGGCGAACGCGCTGGCGGTGACGAACCTGCTCGCGAATCTCGCCGCCGAGACGGGAACGGCCGTCGTCTGCGCGACGCACGACCCGATCGTCAGCGAGCAGGCCGACGACGAGCTGCGGCTCGCGGGCGCGGTGCCCGGCGAGCCCGTGGCCTCGCTAACCTCGGTCCATGGCCGGCCATCACGGGCATGACCACGCGACAGCCGACCGGCGCGCGCTGACGGCGGCGCTCGCGCTCGTCCTCGGGCTGCTCGTCGCCGAGGTCGTGTTCGGGATCATGGCGAGCTCGCTCGCGCTGCTCGCCGACGCGGGCCACATGCTCACGGACGCGGCGGCGCTCGCGCTCGCCGTCGTCGCGGCGTCGCTCGCGAGCCGTCCGGCGCGCGGGAGCTGGACGTTCGGCTTCCGCCGCGTCGAGATCCTCGCCGCGCTCGCGAACGGGATCACGCTCGCGCTGGTCGGGATCTGGATCGTCTACGAGGCCGTGCGCCGGCTCGTCTCGCCGCCCGACGTCCACGGCACGACGGTGCTCGTCGTCGCGCTCGCGGGCGTCGGCGTCAATCTCGCGGCCGCGTCGCTGCTCGCGCGTCCGAGCAGGCACAGCCTCAACGTCCGCGGCGCCTTCCTGCATGTCGCCACCGACGTGGCCGCCTTCGCCGGCACGGCGATCGCGGGCGCGCTGATCATGCTCACCGGCTGGGACCGCTTCGACCCGATCGCGAGCCTCGCCGTGGCCGCGCTGATCTTCTGGTCGGCCGCGTCGCTGATCGAAGACTCGTCGCGGATCCTGATGGAAGCCGCGCCCGATGCCGCCGCTCCGGCCGAGGTCGCCGAGGCGATGCTGGCCGTTCCGGGCGTCGTCGAGGTGCACGACCTGCACGTCTGGACGGTCGGGAGCGACTTCCCGGCGCTCTCGGCGCACGTCCTCGTGGCGGCCGGCGGCGACTGCCACGAGGCGCGGCGGGCGCTCGCGGCGATGCTCGCCGAGCGGTTCGACCTGCGGCATACGACCCTCCAGGTCGAGCACGCCCCGGCGCCGCTCGAGAGCGAGCTTCCGCTCGTCAACTAGGCTCCGCGGGTCGTGCAGGCCTTGGCGGGGAAAACGGCTGTCGTCACCGGGGCGTCCAGCGGGATCGGCGCGGCGACCGCGGCCGCGCTCGCGCGCGAAGGCGCGCGCGTCCTGGGGGGTGCCCGCCGGGTCGAGGCGCTCGAGACCGAGCTGACGCACGAGCTCGACGTCACCGACCCGGCGAGCTGCGAGGCCTTCGTCCGCTTTGCCGTCGCCGAGCTCGGCGGGATCGACGTGCTCGTCAACAACGCCGGGCTCGGTCTCGGCCGCGACCCCTTTTGGGACTCGACCGAACAAGATGAGCAGACGGTGCTCGAGACGGACGTCAACGGACTGCTGCGGATGACGCGGCTCTGCCTCCCGCACGTGCGCGACGGCGGCCACATCGTCAACCTCGGCTCCGTCGCGGGCCGCGAGCCGTACCCGAACGCGGCCGTGTACGTGACCGCGAAGTACGCCGTGCGCGGCTTCACCTACGCGCTGCGCCAGGACCTGCTCGGCCGGCCGATCCGCCTGACGACGGTCGATCCCGGTCTCGTCGAGACGAACTTCTCGCGCGTCCGCTTCCGCGGCGACGAGGAGAAGGCGAGCGCTGTCTACCGGGGCGTGACGCCGCTCCGGCCCGAGGACGTCGCCGAGTGCGTCGTCTTCGCGGTCACGCGGCCGGCGCACGTGAACGTGGACGAGATCGTCGTCAAGGCCCTCGACCAGTCCACCGCCGTCCGGACGATCCGCGACCTGCCCAAGTAGCGATGCCGCAGCTCACGATCCTCGAAGGCTCGACCTTCTGCATCTGCGACGACGTCGGCGACATCGACCGGCGAACGCACGGCTTCTACAGCGAGGACACGCGCTTCCTCTCCGTCCTACGGCTGAAGGTGAACGGCGCGCGGCCGCTGCTGCTCTCGTCCGGCAAAGTCGAGTACTTCTCGGCCGCGTTCTTCCTGCGGAACCCGCTCGCGGGAGGCCTGGGCCAGGACGTGATCTCGATCCTGCGCGAGCGCTTCGTGGGCGACGCGATGCAGGACCAGGTCGTCGTCCAGAACCAGAGCATGGAGCCGCAGGAGCTCGAGGTCGCGCTCGAGCTCGCGACCGACTTCGCGGACATCCTCTCCGTCAAGGAGCACGACTTCGCGCTCGGCGACCCGATGCGCGCCGAGGCGCTGCCCGAGCCGGTTGCGATCCGCTTCCACTCCGAGCACAACGAGTTCCTGCTCGAAGACCCCTCCGACGGCGTCCGGACGCAGGTCTTCTTCTCCGAGCGCGGCGAGATCGACGACGGCGGCGTCCGCTGGAAGCTCCGGCTCGAGCCGCGCGAGCGCTGGAGTCTGCGGATCGACATCGTCCCGTCGAACGACGAGGACCACGTCGCGCCGCGTCAGGTGGAGCGGCGCTTCGGCGACGAGATGACGCGCGTCCGCGAGTCGCTCGCCGCGTGGCGGCTGCGCGTGCCGCAGATCCGGGCCGACTGGGACGACCTCGATCGCGCCTTCTTCCAGTCCGTCTCCGACCTCGCCTCGCTGCGGATGCGGCACGGCGGCGACATAGGCCGGCTGCCGGCCGCGGGGATGCCGTGGTTCATGACCGTCTTCGGCCGTGACACGCTGATCACCTGCTACCAGACGCTCCTCTTCGGGCCGGATCTGGCGCGCAGCGCGCTCCAGGTCCTCGCGGAGCTCCAGGCGAACGAGGACGATCCGGAGCTCGACGCCGAGCCGGGGAAGATCGTCCACGAGCTCCGCAACGGCAAGGCCGCGAAGAAGTGGTTCCACACCTACTACGGCACCGTCGACGCGACGCCGCTCTACCTGATCCTCCTCTCCGAGGTCTGGCGCTGGACGGACGACGCTGCGCTCGTCCGCGACCTGAAGGCGCCGGCGCTACAGGCGCTCGCCTGGATCGACGAGTACGGCGACCGCGACGGCGACGGTTTCGTCGAGTACGAACGTCGCACCGCGCGCGGGCTCGAGAACCAGTCCTGGAAGGACTCCGGCGACTCGCAGCGGTTCGCCGACGGCACGATCGCGAAGGGGCCGATCGCCGCCTGCGAGGTGCAGGGGTACGTCTACGACGCGAAGCGGCGGACCGCTGAGCTCGCGCGCGAGGTCTGGCGCGACCGCGAGCTCGCCGAACGGCTCGAGCGCGAGGCCGAGCAGCTGCGCGCGGCCTTCGACGAGCGTTTCTGGGTCGGCCGGCGCGGCGGCTACTACGCGCTCGCGCTCGACGGCGACAAGCGCCAGGTCGACTCGCTCTGCTCGAACATCGGCCACCTGCTCTGGAGCGGGATCGTTCCGCGCGAGCGCGTCGATCCGGTCGTCGACGCGTTGATGGGAGAGGACCTGTGGTCGGGCTGGGGGGTGCGGACGATGTCGACCGCCGACGCCGGCTACAACCCGCTCTCGTACCACAACGGCACGGTCTGGCCGCACGACAACTCGCTGATCGCGGTCGGCCTTGCGCGCTACGGACGCTGGGCCGAGGCGCAGCGGATCGTCAGGCGCATGCTCACCGCCGCCGGGCACTTCGGCTACCAGCTGCCCGAGGTCTTCGCCGGCCTGGCGCGGCAGGAGACGCCGTTCCCGATCGCGTATCCGACCGCCGCGCGACCGCAGGCCTGGGCCGCCGGGACGCCGGTGCTGCTGCTCCAGGTGCTGCTCGGCCTCCGCCCGGACCGGGCGCGGCACGCCCTGGAGACGCTCGCCCCCGGCGACCTACCTTCGTGGGTCGGCCGCTCGCTCCGCCTGACCGGCGTCCGGGCCTTCGAGCGGCAGTGGGACGTCCGGCTCGAGGACGGCCACGTGACGGTCGAAGAGGCGTAGCCGCCAGTCGCAAGTAACAGACTGTTACTAACTCCGCCTCGTCCAACGCAGTCGGCCGAAATGCGGTAGTACCGCTGGTGCGTACTGATCGCACGAGCGGAGACGAGCAAGTGACAGTCTGTTACAAGGCATCTGGATGCGGATCGCGGTCCTGAGCCCGGTCTGGTTCGCGGTGCCGCCGAGCGGCTACGGCGGGATCGAGTGGGTCGTCTCGCTGCTCGCCGACGGGCTGGTCGACGCGGGTCACGACGTGACGCTGTTCGCGTCCGGCGACTCTCACACCAAGGCGGACCTTTCCGCCGTCTACGAGACAGCGCCGTCCGAGCTGATCGGGCGCTCGCTGCCGGAGCTCCACCACGCGCTCGCATGCTTCGGCCGAGCCGGCGACTTCGACGTCATCAACGACCACGCCGGGCCGCTGTCGATCGCGCTCGGCGGGCTGGTCGAGACGCCGGTCGTCCATACGGTCCACGGCCCCTTGAACGGAGAGCCCGGGGTCGTCTACGACGGCCTCTCGGAGGTGGCGCCGAACGTCGGCCTGATCTCGATCTCGCTCAACCAGCGCAAGCCGCGCCCCGAGCTCAACTGGGCCGGCAACTGCATGAACGCGCTCGACCTCCAGCTCTACCCCTGCAAGCCGCATCGCGGCGACTACCTGCTCTTCCTCGGCCGTATGAGCGCGGACAAGGGAGCGCACCGCGCGATCGCCGTGGCGATGGAGATGGGCCTGCCGCTGAAGCTCGCCGGCAAGAAGCAGGACGAGAAGGAGATCCGCTACTTCGACGAGCTCGTCGAACCGCACCTCGTCGGCGAGATCGAGTACCTCGGCGAGGTCTCGCACGGCGAGAAGGTCGAGCTCCTCCAGAACGCGCGCGCCACGCTCTTCCCGATCGACTGGGAGGAGCCGTTCGGACTGGTCATGATCGAGTCGATGGCGTGCGGGACGCCGGTCGTCGCCACGCGCCACGGCGCCGTTCCCGAGGTGATCGAGGACGGCGTCAGCGGGATCATCGTCGACGAGTACCGGCAGATGCCGGAGGCGGTCGAACGCGCGGATGCGCTCGACCCGCTCGAGTGTCGCCGCTACGTCGAGGAACGCTTCGGGCCGGAACGGATGGTTCGCGACTACGTGGACGTGTACGAGCGCGCGGTCGCGGCTCAGGCCGCCTCGCGCAGCTTGTCCCAGTAGCGGCGCAGGCCGGCGTACGACTGCCAGAGCGGCATCGCCTGCTCGTACTGGGCGTGGTCGTCGCCGAGGTCGTTGCCCCCGGCTCGCACGAATTCGTCCTCCGAGGCGCCCTCGCCGACGCGCTCGACCCACTCGCGCAACCGCTCGCGCAGCTCGCCCAGATGGCGCTCGACGTCGTCGGCGACGCCGAAGTGGATCAACGCCAGCCTCCGCGGCTCCCGGCGCTCGAGCTCTGCGAGCGTCGTCTCCCAGGCCGCGAGGTCGAACTCCGGCGGCGGGGTCGGCGGCAGGACGAACCGGCTCGGCTGGATCCGCACGCCGGCTGCGTCGCCCGCGTAGAGCGTCCCGTCGCCGGCGAGGTAGCAGACGTGGTGCGTGGCGTGGCCGGGGGAGGGGAAGCAGTCGAGCCCGAGGACCCGTTCGCCGACCTCGTGCACGTTCGCCTCCGGAACCGGCGCGAGCTCGCCCCAGAGCCGGTCGAAGTCGTCGCCGTACAGTCGCCGCGCGCTCCGCTCGAGCCGGTTCGGGGCGACGAGGTGCGGCGCGCCGACGGCGGCCACGTGCACCTGCAGCTCGGGGTGCTCGCGCACGAGGACGCCGGCCGCGCCCGCGTGGTCGAGGTGGATGTGCGAGAGCAGCAGATGCCGGATGTCGGACAGCTCGAGCCCTCGCTCGCCGAGCCGCCGCTTCAGCGTCTCGACGCAGCTCGCCGGGCCGCAGTCCTGGAGCGCGGGCCCGTCGTCGGTCTCGACGAGGTAGACGCCGATGACGCGCTCGCGCCCGAGGTGGAGCAGGTCGAGCGGCTCGAGCGCCACTCAGGCGCCGGCGGCCGTGGCCGAGCGGACGAGCGCGGCCTCGAGGTCCGCGAGCAGGTCCTCGGGCGACTCGAGCCCGACGGAGAGGCGGACGAGGTTCTTGGGCGCCGCGAACGGCGCGTCGGCGGTCGAGGCGTGCGTCATCCGGGCCGGATGCTCGATCAGGCTCTCGACGCCGCCGAGGCTCTCGGCGAGCTTCCAGATCCTCGTCCGCGCGACCAGCCCGACGGCCTCCTCCTCGGACTCGGCGAGGAACGAGATCATGCCGCCGAAGCTCCGCATCTGCCTCGCCGCGATCGCGTGCCCAGGGTGCGACGGCAGGCCGGGATAGAGCACCTTCTCCACGAGCGGATGCTGCTCGAGGAAGCCCGCGATCGCCTCCGCGCTCGCCGAGTGCTGCCGCATCCGCACGGCCAGCGTCTTGAGCCCGCGCAGGACGAGCCAGCAGTCGAACGGGCCGGGGATCGCGCCGAGCGACTTCTGCAGGAAAGTGAGCCGTTCGGCCACGGTCGGGTCGTTCGTCGCGACGAAGCCGCCGATCAGGTCCGAGTGGCCGCCGAGGTACTTCGTGGTCGAATGCAGGACGACGTCGGCGCCGAGGGAGAGCGGCTGCTGCAGGTACGGCGAGGCGAACGTGTTGTCGACGACGACCATCGCGCCCGCCGCATGCGCCGCCTCGGCCGCCGCGCGGATGTCGATCACGTTCAGGAGCGGGTTCGTCGGCGTCTCGAGCCAGACGATCCTCGTCCGCTCGTCGAGGTGCTCGGCGAGGCTCTCGTTGATCTCCTCGTGCGAGACCCAGTCGAAGACGTAGCCCTTGGGCTCGTACACCTGCGAGAACATCCGGTAGACGCCGCCGTAGACGTCGTTGACCGCGACGACCCGCTCGCCGGGCGAGACGAGGTGCATCAGCGTCGTCGTCGCGCCGAGGCCGGACGAGAACGCGATCCCGTGCTCGGCGCCCTCGAGCGAGGCGAGGCAGACCTGGAGCGCCGTCCGCGTCGGGTTCGCGACGCGCGAGTAGTCGTACCCCTTGTTCTCGCCGACCGCGTCCTGGACGTACGTCGACGTCTGGTAGATCGGAACCGTGATCGCGCCCGTGGCCGGGTCCGGCTCCTGGCCGGCGTGAATCGCGCGGGTCTCGAAATCCATGCTTCGATTCTAGATGTGCACCTCCGAGACGCCGTCCAGACGGACGAGCCGTTCCTCCGCGCGATGCTCTACGAAGCCGCGTACTGGCGGCCGGGCGGAGAACGTCCGCCGCCGGACGAGGCGCTCGGCGGCGCAGAGCTTCGCCCGTACGTCGACGGCTGGGGCCGAGACGGCGATCTCGGCGTCGTCGCGGTCGTGGCCGGGCGCCCGACCGGTGCGGCGTGGTACCGCTTCTTCCAGGCTGCGACGGCAGGTCACGGTTTCGTGGACGAGAGCGTTCCGGAGCTGACGATCGCCGTCATCCCG
Organism: Gaiellaceae bacterium; assembly: GCA_051986525.1. Taxonomy (GTDB): domain Bacteria; phylum Actinomycetota; class Thermoleophilia; order Gaiellales; family Gaiellaceae; genus 13-2-20CM-68-14. Next base: position 13,341 of record JBPYFE010000093.1, on the reverse strand, counting down.
GAGCGGCGTGGCGAAAGGATCGGAACGCTTCTCCTCGACCGGCTGCTCGACCGGGCCCGCGCCGCCGGGGTCGCTGCGATCTCGCTGAGCGTCGAGCCCGACAACTACGCCCTGCGCCTCTACAAGCGCGCCGGCTTCGAGCAGGTGGGCACCAACGGCGGCGCCTGGACGATGGTTCGCCGGCTCGGCAGCTGACGGCGCCTCGGCGAGATCTCGCCGCGTTGACGTTCTCGAGCTCGGTATTGACCTCGCTGCAACAACGAATTACAACCCTGGAGCGCCGACCGGCGCAGTTCTCTCGAACGACAGGCATCTATGGATTCGATGCGGCCGATTCTTGCGATCCTCGTCGCTCTCGCGGCGCTGACGGCGGCGAGCGCCGGCTCGTCGGCGTCCCCGGCGGTCTCGCTGATCGTGACGCCTGCCGCGCCGACCTCGCCCGGCGGCCGCGGGGCGCTCGGGCTCAGGAACTACTCGGTTTCCTTCCGCGTCAACGTCGCCGCCGACCAGGAGTGCGCGAACCTCGTGGTCACCTACGACTACGCCGCGCTGTTCGACGGGCGGCCGAGCTTCTCCGGCTCCGCGAGCGACTACTACGAGACGAAGGCGCCGGCCAGCTCGGCCTCGTTCGACGCCCACGCGGCGGCCACCGCCGGCGACGTCGTCACCTTCAGCGCGCGCGGCGAGTGCGAGGACGCGGACGGCAACGTCGTCGCCGGGTCGGCCCCCGTTGCCGCGAAGGCGGTCGTGCCGGCCCAGTCCTGCGCGGAGGGCCCGACGCACGTGTTCGCCGCGAAGGGGGCGAGCCGCCAGGACCTCGTCGACGGCGCGAAGCGCGTGCCGGTTCGCGCCGGACACTCGCTCTGGAGCGGCTACCGCGTCTGGGTCGCGAAGCGAGGGCGGATCACGTACGGCGCGGCCGCGTGCCATGGGCTACGGCTGACGGTCGTCGGCCCGGCGACGTTCATCCCGGGCGACTATGCGCGCGGCTCCTACGGCGCGTCGGCGAAGCTCGGGTACGGGGCCCTTGCGAGCTTCCGCGGCGACCAGCACTCGGGCGGGATCGAGACCGCGAACGCCGCCGCCGTCCCGCGTGGGAAGCCGTCGGCGCCGAGCAAGGTCGCGCGCTTCGACGTCCTCTCGTATCCGAAGCGGAGCGGGCTCGTGACGCGCGTTCGCGTCCGCAGCGGCCGGGTCTACGTGGCGGGGCGCATCTCGCGCGGCCGCGTCGTCTACTCTGCGCCGCTCGTCGCGAAGGCCGGTCAGACGGTCTTCGTCCGTTGTAGCCGCGGCGCCTGCCGGCCGGCGCTCGGCTAGGCGGGCTGCAGCGCGACGACGTTCTCGCGGGCGTCGCCGCGATAGTCGGCGCCGAGCTTCTCCTCGAGCGTCCGCTCGAGCTCGCCCGTCGCCTCGAGCTCCTCGACGATGTCCGCACCGCCGATCAGCTCGCCGCGCACGAAGACCTGCGGGATCGTCGGCCAGCTCGAGAGCGCCGAGAGCTCCTGGCGGAAGCGCGGGTCGGGGAGGATGTCGACGGCCGTCACCGGCGCGCCCGCGCGCCGCAACGCCTCGAGCGCGCGCATCGAGTTGCCGCACATGACGAACTGCGGCGTGCCCTTCATGAACAGGGCGACGTCCTCGGTCTCGATCACGTGCTGGATCTGGTCGCGCAGCTCGGCCATGACCCGTGAATCTTGCCAGCAGCGGCCGGGGCTGGGAAATTTCGTGGTGCGAAGCGAATCTGCGAACTGCGAATGGCGGATTAAGGTTTGACGATGCGCGGGCGTTCGGGTCTACGCGCCGTCGGGTTCTGGGCGAGCCTCGGCGGCGTTCTCTGGCTCCTGTTCGGCTATCCCGCCTCGTTGCTCTTGCTGCGCGAGCGGCGCTGGGCGCGGGGGGAGCTCGAGCCGACGGTGACGGTTCTCGTCCCGACGTACTACGAGCGCGAGGCGCTGCCGCTGAAGCTTCGCTCGATCGAGGCGCTCGACTACCCGCGCGAGCAGCTTCAGGTCGTCGTCGCCGTCGACGGCTCGGCCGAGCTCGCCGAGATCGCCAAGGCCGAGCTGCCGTGGGCCGACGTCGTCCTCGTCCCGGAGCGCTCGGGCAAGCCGACGGCGCTGAACCACGGCCTCGAAGTCGCGACGGGCGAGATCGTCGTCCTCACCGACGCGCACAACCCCCTCGACGAGCAGAGCCTCCGGCAGGCGATCCAGCACTTCGCCGACGACGAGATCTGGGCGGTCACCGGGCGGTGCATCGAGCAGGGCAGCGCGTACGACCGCTACGAGAACTTCCTCCGCCGGCTCGAGTCGCGCTCCGGCAGCGTCGCGGGGATGTTCGGCGGCTTCAGCGCCGTCCGGCGCGAGAAGATCCCGGAGTTTCCGCCCGAGGTCGTGAACGAGGATCTCTGGCTGCTCTGCAGCCTCGTCGGCGAAGGAGGCCGCGTCATCTACGAGCCGGCTGCGTCGTCCGTCGAGCCGTCGCTCGAGACACGGCACGAGGTCGAGCGCCGGACCCGCATCTCGGCGGGACGGCTGATGCTCCTGAACGACATCCGCGGCCTGCCGCCGACCTTCCTCTGGCGCGTCGCGACGCACAAGCTCGGCCGGCTCGTCCTGCCGTTCTTCCTGCTCGGGACGCTCGGGTTCTCCGCGTCGCTCTCGCGCCGGCGCGGCTACCGGCTGATCGCGCTCCTCCAGGCGCTCGCCTACGGGCTCGGCACGCTCGACGCCATGGGCCGCAAGCCGCCGCTCGTGCCGCGCAGCCTCTCCGGGATGTTGCGGCAGTTCGTGCTCGGGAACTTCGCCGCAGGCGCCGGCGTCATCCGCGCCATGCGGCGGCGGCAGTCGAACCTCTGGGCGCGCGTCCGCTGATTCAGACGCGTCCGGCGCGGACGCGCTGCAAGGCGCGGTAGGCGCTCGGCGTCGCCCGCTTCGCGAGCTGCTTCAGCTTCCACTCCGCCCACAGCCGCGACTGGGCGCGCCGTGAGCCGCCGACGTAGGCGGCCGCCGTCCGCGGCGGCGTCGAGGCCCAGACCGTGAACCTGCCGAGACAGGCGACGCCGCCGACCGACCGGACGCGCGCGCTCGGATCCGAGGTCATCAGCAGCCGGTAGCCGGCCGCGGCGGCGGACTCGGCGACCGTGCGCGAGAAGTAGCCGCCGGGGATCGCGGCGACGGCGGGCGGCGAGCCGAGGATGCGCTCGAGCTCGGCCCGGCTGTCGCCCCACTCGCGGTCGAGCTCCCCGCGCGAGAGCCGCCCCATGTACTGCGGATGCGTGGCGCTGTGGCTGCCGACGACGTGTCCGCGCGCGGCGAGCTCCCGGACGCCGTCTTCGGCGAGGAAGCCCCGCCGGCCGACGAAGCCCGTCGTGACGAAGAAGTGGCCGCGCCAGCCGTGCTCCTCCAGCAGCTCCGCGATCAGCAGCGACGACGAGCCGCCGTCGTCGAAGGTGAATGCGGCGCCGGGCCCGACGCGCTCGTCCTCGATCCGCACCACCGGCACGCCGGTCGCGGCGACGGCCTCGAGGTGGGCGCGGAACGCTTCAGGCTCGAGCTTGTACCGAGCCGCCACCGGCCCCGGCATCCCGATCGAGTCGCGCTCGTCCGACGCGACGACGTCGTGGTAGATCAGGGCGACGGTCTGCGCGCTCAAGCGGCCGCGCGGGTGGCGATCCGGAGCTCGTGGATCGTCCCGTCTGCGAGCGGCTCGGCGAGGGCCTCGTTCACGAGCCGGTGCTGCTCGAGGAGCGGCAGCCCGGCGAAGCGCTCGCTGGCGACTGTGACCTGGAAGTGGTCGCCGCCGCCCGTGCGGTCCTCGACGCTCACGTCCGAGCCCGGGAACGCCTGCTCGAGCAGGCCGCGCAGCCTGTCGACTCCCATCAGGAGCGCGAGTTCCCCCGCTGGTGGGCGAGGTACTCGAGCAGGTCGGAGCGCGTGAGCACGCCGACCGGTCGGCCGCCGCTCGCGACCACGACCGCGTTCGTCCTGCCGGTCAGCGTCGCGAAGACGTCGTCGAGCGAGTCGCCGACGTCGACGGCCGAGAGCGGTGGCTGCATCGCCGTCGCCACGTCCTCGTGCAGCGCGTCCGGGTTCTTGAAGACGCGGTCGAGCAGGTCGCGGTCCTGAAGCGAGCCGACGACGTCGGCCAGCGACTCCGACGAGCCGTCACGGACGACCGGCAGCTGCGAGATCGAGTACTGCTGCATCAGCCCGATCGCCTCGCCGACCTTCTGGTGCGAGCCGATGACGACGAACTGCGGCACCGACGGCTCCTCGACCCGCTTCGCCCGCAGGACGACCTCGACGGTCGGCGGCGGCGTCCGGCGCTCGAGGAAGCCGTGGTCGAGCATCCAGTTGTCGTCGTAGAACTTCGAGAGGTAGTTCCGGCCTGTATCGGGGATCATGGTCAGGATCGTCGCGTCGCCGCCGAGCCGCCGCGCGACCTGCAGCGCCGCCCAGACCGTCGTCCCGCCGGAGCCGCCGGCGAGGATCCCCTCCTCGCGGGCGAGCCGGCGCGCGGTCAGGAACGAGTCGCGGTCGGAGACGCGGATCCACTCGTCGACGACCTCGGGGTTCATCGTCTTCGGCCAGCTGTCCTTGCCGATCCCCTCGACCAGGTACGGATGGACGTCGCGCTCGTCGTGGGCCGTGTAGACGGAGCCCTCGGGATCGGCGCCGACGATCAGAACCTCTGGCTTGCGCTCCTTGAAGAAGCGACCGACCCCGGAGATCGTCCCGCCGGTGCCGACCGAGATCACGATCGCGTCGAGCTCGCCGCCCGTCTGCTCCCAGATCTCCGGCCCCGTCACCTCGTAGTGCGAGTCGGGGTTGGACATGTTCGAGTACTGGTCGGGCTTGAAGGCGCCGGGAATCTCCTCGGCCAGGCGATCGGAGACCGAGTAGTAGCTCTCCGGAGAGTCGGGCGGTACCGCCGTCGGGCAGATGACCACCTCGGCGCCGTAGGCGCGCAGCAGCGCGATCTTCTCCTGGCTCATCTTGTCCGGCATCACGAAGATGCAGCGGTAGCCCTTGATCGCCGCCGCGATCGCGAGCCCGACGCCGGTGTTGCCGGAGGTCGGCTCGATGATGGTGCCGCCGGGCTTCAGCTTCCCCTCCGCCTCGGCGCGCTCGATCATCGGCAGCCCGATCCGGTCCTTGACCGAGCCGCCGGGATTCAGGTACTCGAGCTTCGCGAGCAGCGTCGCCTCGACCTCGCCCCCGAGCTTGTCGAGCCGGACGATCGGGGTGTGCCCGACGAGGTCGAGCAGCGTTGGGAATTCCCGCGCCACGCGGGGAACTTTAGATGGCGACTCCGGCGGCCTCGCCCTCGGTCGCATCCTGCGGCTCGACGCCCCGTAAGACGACGAACGCCGTCACCGCGCCGGCGAGCGCGAGGATGACGAGCGCCCAGAACGCGTGCGAGTACCCGGAGGTGAACGCCTGGGCCGGCGAATGGCCCGTCTTGAGCAGGTCCTTCGCCTGGGTCGTGAAGATCGTCGTGCAGACGGCGACGCCGATCGCGCCTCCGATCTGCTGGCTCGTGTTCAGGAGCCCCGATGCCAGGCCGGCCTCGTTCGGCGCCACCCCGATGAAGGCGGCGATCGAGACGGGGATGAACGTCAGCGCGAGCCCGGCCGCGAAGATCAGGTATCCAGGCAGCAGGTCGGGCCAGTAGTGCCCGTCGACCTTGATCCGCGTGTAGAGGTAGAGCGCCACCGCGAGCACGAGCAGGCCGCCCGACATCACGAGCCGAGGGCCGACCTTCGTCGTCACGGCCTGCGCCACGCCGGCCCAGAGCACCGTCGTGCCGGCCGTCGCCAGGAAGGTGACGCCCGCCTTCAGCGGCGACCAGCCGAGGATCTGCTGCACGTAGAGGGTGAGCAGGAAGAAGTTCGCGAAGATCACGAACCCCATCAGGAAGCCGACGATGTTCGCGCCCGTGAGCGAGCGGTTGCGGAAGATTCCGAACGGCGCGAGCGGCGCCTTGCCGCGGATCTCGATCACGACGAACGCGGCGAGCAGCAGCGCCGAGGCCACGAGCAGCAGGATCGTGCGCGTCGAGCCCCAGCCGACGTTGGGCGCCTTCGAGATCGCGTAGACGAGCAGCGCCAGGCCCGACGTGACCGTGACCGCGCCCGCGACGTCGAAGCGGCGGTGGCCGATCTCCGCCCGGCTCTCGGGGACGATGCGCGTCGCCAGAACGAAGACGAGCACGCCGATCGGCACGTTGACGAAGAAGATCCACTCCCAGCCGAGGTACTTGACGAGGATCCCGCCGAACAGAACGCCGGCGGCGGTCCCGGAGCCACCGAGCGCGCCCCAGATCCCGAGTGCCTTGTTTCGCTCGGCGCCCTCGCTGAACGTCGTGGTGACGATCGAGAGAGCCGCCGGCGAGATGATCGCGGCGCCGAGACCCTGCACGGCGCGCGCGGCGATCAGGAGCGAGGCGCTGTCGGCGCTCTTCGACAGCCCGCACGCGAGCGACGCGAGCGTGAACAGCGTCAGTCCGACCAGGAAGATCTTCCGTCTGCCGAGCAGGTCGGCCATGCGGCCGCCGAGCAGGAGGAAGCCGCCGAAGGTGATCGCGTAAGCCGTGACGACCCACTGGACGCGCTGCTCGGAGATCGCGAGGTCTTTCTCGATCGACGGGATCGCGACGTTGACGATCGCGACGTCGAGGATCGTCATGAAGAACGCCGCCCCGACGACGGCGAGGATGATCCAGCGCCTCGGGTTCGGCTCCTCGATAGCGGGGGTGCGTTCGGCGGCTAGCTCGGTCACATTCCCTCCTCTGCGGCCCGGTCGGTTCCTGTCGCTCCTAGGACGAACGGAACGCGGCCGAATCGACAGCTATTCCGCGGTCTCTCTCAGGGAAGTTGCCAGAACGGGCCGGTCAAGCCAAGCCCGTCGAGGATCGCCTGGTTCTGCTCGCGGCTGTGCGGGCGCCACTCCGGGTCGAGCCGGTCCGACCACCACGCATCCGCGAGCTCCCACAGCTTCGCGGCCGTCAGCGTGCGGCCCGGCTCGTAGCCGCGCTCCTCGACCCACCGCAATGCGTGCTCCTCCGACCGGAAGAGGTTCATCGTGCTTCAGGTGAAGACGATGTCGTCCCACCAGCGCGCCGCGGGAACGACGACGTGGAAGACGGAGTCGTCCGGCGTCGGCCCGTCGTGGAGGTCGATCTCGATCGGGTCGCCGCAGTCGCCGCAGACGCTCGAGACGTGGCCGTCCGCGTGCAGCGCGGCCGGGATCCCGAACGCGTCCCAGGCGCAGTTCGCGTACCACGAGCCGCCGGCGGCAGTCACCCGGTACGGAGTCGGCACTGCCGAGAACGGGTTCGCCATCCTGATCTCGCCGTCTCCGTCGAGGACGAGCGCATGCGCGTCGTGCAGGCGCCGCAGCGCCGCGTCGTCGCCGATCTCCGCGCGCGTCGGCGGACGGCCGTCTTCGACGACGGTCCGGTAGATCCGGTTCCGCAGCCGAAGGTCGGACTCGTCCACGGCTCTAGTGACGGAAGTGGCGCCGACCCGTGAAGACCATCGTCGCCCCGAACTCCTGTACGGCGGCGATGACCTCGTCGTCGCGCTTCGAGCCGCCCGGCTGCGCGATCGCGCGCACGCCGGCGCGCAGCGCCAGCTCGGGCCCGTCGGCGAAGGGGAAGAACGCGTCCGAGGCGAGGACGGCGCCCTCGAGCGCGTGCCCGTGCTCGCGCGCCTTCTCGAGCGCGATCCGGACCGAGTCGACGCGGCTCATCTGGCCCGCGCCGACGCCGAGCGTCTGCAGGTCGCGCGCGAGGACGATCGCGTTCGAGGTCACGTGCTTGCACACGCGCCAGGCGAAGAGGAGGTCGCCCCAGAGGTTCTCGTCGATCTCGCCGGCGACGACGTCCATGCCGGCGCGGTCGTCGATGTCCCAGTCGCGGTCCTGAACGAGCAGGCCGCCGAGCACGCGCCGGTAGTCGCGCTCGCCTGCGACGGCGCGGCGGCGCTCGCGGTCGACGAGGATCCGCGTCGCCGGCTTCTGGGTCAGCGTCTCGAGCGCGCCATCCTCGTACTCCGGCGCGAAGAGAACCTCGACGAACTGCTCGACGAGCAGCTCCGCCAGCTCCTCGGAGACCGGGCGGTTGAGGACGACGATCCCGCCGTAGGCGGAGACCGGGTCGGCCGCGAGCGCCCGCTCGTACGCGTTCTCGATCGAGCCTGCGACGGCGACACCGCACGGGTTCGCGTGCTTGACGATCACGCACGCGGGCAGCTCGAACTCGCGCAGGCAGAGCCGGGCCGAGTTGAGGTCGTTCAGGTTGTTGTACGAGAGCTCGCGTCCGTGCAGCTGCTCGACCTGCGAGAGCAGATGGCGCCGCGCGCCGATCTCCGCGTAGTAGGCGGCCCGCTGGTGCGGGTTCTCGCCGTAGGAGAGGTCGAGCACCTTCTCGAACGCCGGGATCAGCCGCTCCGGAAAGGTGTCGCGGTCGGCGAACCAGGCCGCGATCGACGCCTCGTACGCCGCGGTCACCGAGAATGCCTCGGCGGCGAGCTCACGGCGCGTCTCGAGCGAGAGCTCCCCGTCGCGCTGCAGCTCCTCCAGCACGCGCTCGTACTGGGTCGTGCGGCTGACCGGTGCGACGTGGGCGAAGTTCTTGGCGGCGGCGCGGATCATCGCCGGGCCGCCGATGTCGATCACTTCGACGGCGTCCTGCTCCGTCACGCCCCGCCGGGCCACGGTCTCGCGGAACGGGTAGAGGTTGACGCAGACGAGGTCGAACGGGCTGATCTCCTGCTCCTCCAGCGAGGACACGTCCCCCGGCTGATCGCGCCGCGCGAGGATCGCGGCGTGGATGCGTGGGTGGAGGGTCTTGACCCGTCCGCCGAGCATCTCCGGCACCTGCGTGATGTCCTCGATCCGCGTCACGGCGATGTCCATCTCCTCGAGGTACGCGCTCGTGCCGCCGCTGGAGACGATCTCGACGCCGAGGTCGGCGAGCCCGCGCGCGAACTCGTCCAAACCGGACTTGTCGTAGACCGAGATCAGCGCGCGCGAGATCACGCGCGCACCGGCGGGGTCAGCTTGCCGTCGAGGAAGAGGCGGACGGCCTGGGGGAGGAGCCCGTGCTCGACCTCCTGGATTCGTGCGTGCAGGGTCTCGGCGGTGTCGTCCTCCTCGACGGGCACGGCTTCCTGGAGCACGATGGGGCCCGTGTCGACACCTTCGTCGACGAAGTGGACGGTCGCACCGGTCACCTTGACGCCGTGAGCGAGCGCGTCCTCGACCGCGTGCGCGCCGGGGAAGGCGGGCAACAGCGACGGGTGGACGTTCAGGATTCGCCCTTCGAACCGGTCGAGGAAGGTCGGCGTCAGGATCTGCATGTAGCCCGCAAGCACGACGAGCTCGACGCCGCGTTCGAGCAGCCACTCGGCCAGCTCGGCGTCACGGTGCTCGCGGCTCTCGAACTCGACAGCGGGAAACGCGCCGGCCTCGATCCCAGCCGCGGCGGCCCGGTCGAGCGCCCGCGCCCTCGTGTTGTTCGAGCCGACGGCGACGACCGGCAGGCCGGCGTCGAGGAGCGCCTGCAGGTTCGTGCCGGTGCCCGAGGCGAGGACGCCGATCACGCGACGGCTCCGATCACGAGCTCGCCCGCCTCCGCCGCCTCGACGATCGCGCAGTAGCCGATTCCGAGATTGAAGACGCGTCGCAGCTCGACCTCGTCCACGTGGCGCGCGAGCCAGTCGAAGACGGGCGGCCGCTCCCACCCCTCCCAGTCGATCTCCGCTCGCGTTCCTTCCGGGAGCACGCGCGTCAGGTTCCCGAGGATGCCGCCGCCCGTTACGTGCGCGAAGGCCTTGGCTCGCTTCCCCAATCGGCGGACGTCTTCGAGATAGAGCCGCGTCGGGGCGAGCAGGTCGGCTCCGTCGTACTCGTCCTCCTCGAGCAGGCGGCGGACGAGCGTGAAACCGTTCGCGTGCAGGCCGGCGGAGGCGAAGCCGACGACGGCGTCGCCGGCCCTCACGTCGGATCCGTCGACGAGCGCGTCCCGGTCGACGACGCCGACGCAGGTGCCGGCGAAGTCGAGCTCGTCCTCGCGGTAGATGCCGGGGAGCTCGGCCGTCTCGCCGCCGAGCAGCGCGCAGCCGGCCTCGCGACAGACATCGGCCGCGCCCTCGACGAGCTCGGCGACCTCGTCGAGCTCGATCGCGTTCGCCGCGACGTAGTCGAGCAGGAAGAGCGGCTCGGCGCCGGTGGTCGCGACGTCGTTGATGCAGTGCGCGGCGAGGTCGCGGCCGCCGTCGCGAAGGCGACCGGCCTCGCGGAGCAGGATCAGCTTCGTGCCGACGCCGTCGGTGGAGGCCGCGAGCAGCCGGCGCTCGTCGAGCGGATGCAGCCCGGCGAAGGCGCCGAAGCCCGTCGCGCCTGTCGATTCCACCGCCGCGCGGAGCCGCTCGACGACGGCGTCGGCCGCCGCGAGCGAGACCCCCGCGTCCTCGTACGTCCGTCCCTCACCCACGGCCGAACTCTAAGCCCGGCGCCGGTTAGGCGAAGAGCTCGCCGTCGAGCTGCGGCCGGCCCGGTGGGCCGCCCGGGACGAAGCGGACGAACGAATCGCCGACCTGGACGCTCGTCTCGTCCATGATCAGGTCGAACAGCTGCGCGAGGGCGGAGGCCTGGGCGTGCGGGTCCTCCGACTTCACGCGCAGTCCGGCGAGCCGCATCGTCTCCGACTCCGTGAGCAGCTCGTCGATCCACTCGCGCGGCGGATGCACCTCGACGCGGTACCCCGCGCCGGTGGCGATGAACGTGCGCCGGCCGGGGTACTCCTGCACGCGGAGCTCGAGCAGCCGCGCGCGCTCCATCGCCTCCTCGAACTCCTCCTCGTCGAGCGCGAGCCCGATGTGGTCGAGCCGCGGCAGCTCCCATTGGCCCGGTTGGACGACGACGTTGACCGACCCGCACTCGAGCTCGGAGAGGCGCATTCGGAACCCGAGCCGATCGAGCTCCTCCCACGGCACCCCGGCCTCGTAGTGCGTCTGCTCGTCCCCGATCCGCCCGTAACGCGCGACGAGCCGGAAGCCGAGCTTCGCGATGTAGCGCGCCTCGACGTCCCGTGCCTTGCTGGTCACGAGGTGGTAGTGGAAGAGCCGCATCGGCGCTAGCCGCAGCCGGTCACGACCGACGTCGGCACACCCGTCGAGGCGTGGCCGCGGCGGTCGTAGTTGACGATCGTGTAGCGGTAGGCGGTGCAGCGGCGCGCCGCGGCGTCGCGGAACCGCTTGCCTCGGCCCCGGTAGACGACCGCGCTCCGGCCGCCGGCGCCGCGGGCGCGGAGCACGACCACGTCGCGCGAGCCGGCTGGTGCGAGCCAGGCGAGCGTCACGACGCGCCCGGCGACGGTCGCCTGGACTCCGAGGACGTTCGCTGCGGTCGGGCGCCGCCGCACTGCATGCCGCGCCGCGGAGACGCCGGCCCGGCGCCGCGGGCTTCGGGCGCGGGCGCGGGCCCGAGCGGTCGCGTGACCGGTGGTCGCGGCAGGCTCGGTCGGGGTCGGAGCCTCTGTCGTCGTCAGCGGCGCCGCGGCGAAGTTCGGGCCGGGCGCGTCGCTCCTCGCGCCGATCAAGCCGCCGAAAAAGGCGCCGAGCACGAAGCCGACGGCCAGGGCGGGAACCCAGCGGCGGCGCCGCGGCTCGACCTCCGGCGGAGGTGGGGACGCCTCCTCGACGGGCGGCGGCACGACCGCGAGAACCGGCCTCGGCCGCGGCCGCAAGGCGTCCGGAGGGTCGGGCAGGAGCCGTCGCGCACGCTCCGCGAGCTCCGGGTCGACGAGAGCGAGCTCGGGGCTGATCGGTTCGAAATCGATGGCGACCAGTGTTGCACCAGCCTCGGAATGCAGCCGACCCGATCTTTCCGCTCTTTGCGCCATAAACGCTCAAGGAGCGAGGTGTAACGGCCGACTGTTCGTGTAAGAAGACGCCCTTACAGCCCAGAAGGCGTCGGCCGCCAGGGAGAACAGTCCGGTTTTGGCCACCGGACGCAGGCACTCCTCGAGTTTGCGGCTGGCCGAGTCGGCGCCGCCAAGAGGAGGGGAAATGAGAAAGCTGCTCGCAGCAAGCGGCGCTGCTCGATCGCGTTCCCGGAGTTCCGACGGCAGCGCCCGCTCGTATCGCTGGATCGCCCTGGTGGCGCTTGCCGCCGCGCTCGCGGCGACGACGTCGGGCTCGGTCCGCGCGGTCAGTGCGTTACCGACGGCAAGCGCCGTCACAGGCACGACGAGCTCCGGCTCGAGCCTGACCATGAGCAGGCCGACGACGGTCTCCGCCGGCGACGTGCTCGTCGCATCCGTCGACGCGGGCGCCTCGGCGACCGCCCCGATCACCGCTCCGGCGGGTTGGGTCCTGATCCGCCGCGACGGCAACACGCCCGGCTACGCATCGCTCTCGCAGGCGGTCTACTACAAGGTCGCCGGCTCGTCCGAGCCTGCGAGCTACACGTGGTCGCTCGGATCGTCGACGACCACGACCGGCGCGATCGTCGACTTCACCGGGATCGACACGACGTCGCCGGTGGACGCCCATGGCGGCGCCTACACTCCGTCGACGAGGTCGGTCAAGGCCCCTTCGATCACGACCTCGTCCCCGGGCGACGTCGTCGTCGGCTTCTTCGGCGTCAGCGGCAGGAAGACGTTCTCGCCGCCGAGCGGGATGACCGAGGAGTTCGACATCCGCTCGAGCGACAGCGCCGAGGGAGCGGCGTCGGTGCAGGGAGCCGCAGGCGCGACCGGTACGAAGACCGCGTCGACGTCCGGCGGCGGGAGCAGCAGCACGATCGGCCAGCTCGTGGCGCTGCGGAAGGCTGCAGCTCCGACGCCGACGCCTCCGCCTCCTCCGCCCCCGCCGCCGGCACCTCCGCCTCCACCGCCGCCTCCGCCCCCGACGCCTCCGCCACCCCCGCCGCCTCCGTCGCCTCCACCGCCCACGCCGGCGACGGCGCCGACTCCGTACGACGCTGCGTCACCGTGGAACACGCCGATCGGCGCCAGCCCGACCGTGAGCCCGAACTCGGCGGCCTGGATGGCGGACATCGCCCAGTACGGCGCCCTGACGGCGGACACCGACCAGTACACGATCCCCGTCTACAACGTCGATTCCTCGACGCCGACGGCGACCGTTCAGGGAACCGGCTACTACTCGACGTACGACTCCGGCGACAGCTCGAGGGTCGGGCACGGCTCGCCGTGGTCGGTGAGCGGGATCCCGATCCCGACCGGTGCGGTCGCGGGCTCCGGCAGCGACGGCCAGATCGTCTTCCTCGACAAGGCGACCGGGGTCGAGTACGGCTTCTGGCAGTTCAGCGG
>JBPYFE010000092.1:0-23195 GCA_051986525.1 Gaiellaceae bacterium | reverse complement strand
TTCAGCCACGTGAACAGGTCGGCCTCCTGCGCGCGGGCGCGGGTGAGCGTCTGGAAGAGGTGATGGTGTGTGTTGACGAGCGCCGGCGTCACCACCGCTCCGCCCAGGTCTTCGCCGCGCTCGGGCGACTCGCCCTCGCCGACAGCGGTCACGAAGCCGTCGTCGAAGCGGATCCAGCCGCGCGTGAACTCCGTGCGGGCGTCGTCCATCGTCACGACGCACGCATTGGTCAGGACCGGGCTCATCCCGCTTCGAGCGGGACGAGCTCGGAGCGCTCGACGTCGACGAGGCCCTGGTCGGTCAGCTTGAGGCTCGGGATCACGGACAGGGCGAGAAACGACATCGTCAGGAAGGGCGTCGAGCCGGTGCAGCCGAGCCGCTCGGCTGCCTCGGTGCACGCGCGGCTCCGCTCGACGACCTCGGCGAGCGGCGCGTCCGAGAGCAGGCCGCCGACCGGAAGCGGCAGTTCGGCCAGCACTTCGCCGTCGGCCAATGCGACGATCCCGCCGCCGAGCTCCGCCACGCGCCCGACCGCAGCCGCCATGTCCTCGTCCGACATGCCGACGACGACGACGTTGTGCGCGTCGTGCGCGACCGTCGAGGCGAGCGCGCCGCGCTCGAGGCCGAATCCCTGCACGAAGCCGAGGCCGATCCGGCCGGTGCCGAGATGGCGCTCGACGACCGCGATCTTCGCCAGGTCGCGCTCGGGGTCCGCGAGCGCCTCGCCGTCCCGCGTCGCGGGCGCCTCGACCCGCGCGTCGGTGACGATCTGGTCCGGCACGAGTCCGATCACGCGCGCCTTGCGCCCCTCCGTCCACGGGATCCGGAAGTCGCCGGGGCCGACCGCGCCGATGCGGACGGTGTGCTTGACCCACTCGGGAACCTCGGAGCGAGCGATCTCGCCGACGGGCCGGCCGGCCTTCAGCACCAGCTCGGGCTCGAACGAGACGAGGTCGGGCAGGACGAGGACGTCGGCCTGGTAGCCGGGAGCGAGCGCGCCGTGGCGCTCGAGCCCGTGCCAGAGCGCCGCGTTGAACGAGGCGAAGACGACCGCGTCCTCGGGCGCGACGCCGCCGGCAACGGCGTCGCGGACCATGCCGTTGACGTGGCCGTTCTCGGCGACGTCGTCGGGGTCCTTGTCGTCGGTGCAGAAGGCGATGCGGCCGAAGCGATACTCGCGCGCGAGCGGGAGGAGCGCGCGCAGGTTCCGCGCGGGCGAGGCCTCGCGGATCAGCAGCCACATGCCGGCGCGCAGCCGCTCGCGCCCCTCGTCGACGGTCAGGGCCTCGTGGTCGGAGCGGATCCCGGCGGCCGCGTACGCGTTCAGGTCCTTGCCGGCGACGCCGGGAGCATGGCCGTCGACGTGCCGCGCGCCGCCGAGAGCCAGCTTCGCGAGCTCCTCCTCGTCGCCGTCGATGATGCCGCGGAAGTTCATCATCTCCGCAAGCCCGAGCACGCGACGGCGCCGCAGCAGCCCTTCGAGGTCACCGCCCGAGAGCGGACGCCGCGGCGACTCGAACCGCGACGCGGGCACGGACGACGAGGCCATGAAGTAGACCTCGAGCGGCAGCCCGGCGCAGAACTCGAGCAGCCAGTGGACCCCGTCGGTGCCCAGGACGTTCGCCAGCTCGTGCGGGTCGGCGACGACGGTCGTCGTCCCGAGCGGGAGCACCAGCCGCGCGAACTCGTCCGGGAGCAGCTTCGGCGACTCGAGATGCATGTGCGCGTCGATGAAGCCCGGGACCAGGAAGCGGCCGGAGGCGTCCAGCTCCTCGACGCCTTCGTACTCGCCGAGCCCTGCGACGTGGCCGTCGGCGATCGCGACGTCGGTCTCGAGCCACTCGCGCGTGAACACCGAGAGGACGCGGCCGCCGCGGATGACGAGGTCGGCGGGGTCGTCGCCGCGGGCGACGGCGAGGCGGCGCGAGAGGTCCGGCATCGGCCGACGATACCGGCCCGATGCGGGGCTTTCAGCATTCCGAACGAGCCAATACGCTTGGCGCACGTGGAGGTGCTGACCCCCCGCTCCCTCGACGAGGCTCTCCGCGTCAAGGCGGAGCGGCCCGACGCCGTCGCCATCCAGGGCGGCACCGACGTGATGGTCGAGCTCAACTTCGACCGCGCCCGGCCGGCGGTGCTGCTGAACCTGAACGAGGTGCCGGAGCTCCGCGGCTGGTCGCGCGAGAACGGGACGGTGCGGCTCGGCGCCGCGCTCAGCTACACGGAGGCGATGGAGGCGGAGCTCGGCGCGGTGCTGCCCGCGCTCGCCGAGGCGGCGCGGACCGTCGGCGGCCCGCAGATCCGCAACCGCGGCACGATCGGCGGCAACCTCGGCACGGCCTCGCCGGCGGGCGACGCGCTGCCGCCGCTGCTCGTCGCGCGCAGCGAGGTCGAGCTCGCGAGCGCAGGCGGCATCCGACGGCTGCCGCTGGTGGAGTTCCTGACCGGCCCGAGGCGGAACGCGCTGGCCGCGGACGAGCTGATCGTCGCCGTCCACGCGCGGCCGGTCGACGGGACGGAGACGTTCATGAAGGTCGGGCCGCGGAACGCGATGGTGATCTCGGTCGTCTCGCTCGCGCTCGCCGTCGACCGCGAGGCGGGCGAGCTCCGCGCAGCGTTCGGCTCGGCCGGGCCGGTGACCGGCCTCGTCACCGGAGCGCTCGACGAGACGGCCGCGTTCCCGGAGCGCGTCGCCGAGGCGGCGAGCCCGATCGACGACGTGCGCGGGTCGGCCGCGTACCGCCGGCACGCGCTGCGGGTGCTGGCGACGAGAGCGCTGGAGCGCTGCCTCGTATGAGGCTCGAGCTGACGGTCAACGGCGAGCGCCACGAGACGGACGCATGGGCGGGCGAGAGCCTGCTCTACGTGCTGCGGGAGCGGCTCGGGCTGCCGGGCTCGAAGAACGCGTGCGAACAGGGCGAGTGCGGGTCGTGCTCCGTGCTGCTCGACGGCAAGCTCGTCTGCGCCTGCCTCGTCCTCGCCGCGCAGGCCGAGGGCCACGAGATCGTCACCGTCGAAGGGCTCGCGGACGACGGCCGGCTCCACCGCGTCCAGGAGGCGTTCGCCGAGACCGGCGCCGTCCAGTGCGGCTTCTGCACGCCGGGGTTCGTCGTCGCGACGGCCGACCTGCTCGCGCGGAACCCGTCCCCGTCCGACGACGAGATCCGCGAGGCGCTCTCGGGCAACCTCTGCCGCTGCACGGGCTACGCGAAGATCTTCGACGCCGTCAGGCTGGCCGCCGAATGAGCGCGCCGGCGCGGACGCTCGAGCTCGGGCGGGTCGGCGAGAGCGTCAGGCGGACGGACGCCGTCCCGAAGGTGACGGGCGAGTTCGCGTATTCGAGCGACCTGTTCGCGGCCGGGATGCTCTGGGGCCACACGTTGCGGAGCCCGCACGCGCATGCCCGGATCGTCTCCGTCGACTTCTCGGAGGCCGTCTCGATGGCCGGCGTTCACGCCGTGCTCACGCACGACGACGTGCCCGGCGCGAAGACGTACGGGCTCGAGTTCGCCGACCAGCCCGTCCTCGCCGGCGACCGCGTCCGCTACTTCGGCGAGCCCGTCGCCGTGGTCGCGGCCGAGCACCCGGAGCAGGCGCGGCGTGCCGCCGAGCGGATCCGCGTCGAGTACGAGCCGCTCGAGCCGGTGGTCGATCCCGAGCGTGCGACCGAGCAGCCGCCGCTGCACGAGGGGCGGCCGACGGCCGGTCACGGCTTCCGCGACGACCCTCGCCCGAACGTCGTGCGCACGCTCGTGATCCGCCACGGCGATCCCGACGAGGAGGCGGACGTAGTCGTCTCCGGCGTCTACGAGCTCGGGATCCAGGACCAGGCCTTTCTCGGGCCGGAGTCCGGGCTCGCGATTCCGGACGGCGAGGGCGGCGTCGACGTCTACGTCGCGACGCAGTGGCTCCACGTCGACCGCGACCAGGTCGCGCCGTGCCTGGCGCTCGAGCCCGAGCAGGTGCGGATCCACCTCGCCGGCGTCGGCGGCGCCTTCGGCGGCCGCGAGGACCTCTCCATGCAGATCCACGCCTCGATGCTCGCGCTGCACACGAACCGCCCGGTGAAGATGGTCTACAACCGCGAGGAATCCTTCGTCGGCCATATCCACCGCCACCCGGCGAAGCTCTGGCTGGAGCACCGCGCGAGCCGGGACGGCAAGCTCGCCGGCGTCCGGGCCCGGATCCTGCTCGACGGCGGCGCCTACGCCTCGAGCTCCGCAGCCGTGGTCGCGAACGCGGCCTCCTTCGCCTGCGGGCCGTACGCCGTCGAGAACGCGCTGGTCGAGTGCACCTGCGTCTACACGAACAACCCGCCGTGCGGTGCGATGCGCGGCTTCGGCGCCGTCCAGAGCTGCTTCGCGCACGAGGCGCAGATGGACAAGCTCGCGGCCGAGCTCGGCGTCGACCCGGTCGAGCTCCGGCTGCGCAACGCGCTTGCCCCCGGTGACGTGCTGCCGACCGGACAGAAGATCACGGGCTCGCTACCGGTCGCGGAGGTCATCCGGCGCTGCGCCGAGCTGCCGCTGCCGGAGCCGGAGGAACTGCCCCGCGACGTCCTCCGCCTTCCGGGCGGGACCGGGAACACAACCCGCGGCGAGGGCGTCCGCCGCGGTGTCGGCTTCGCGGTCGGCTTCAAGAACATCTGCTACTCCGAGGGCTTCGACGACTCGACCGCCGCGCGGGTGAAGCTCTCCGCCGACGCGGAGGGCAACCTGTCGGCCGAGGTCGACTGCGCCGCCGCGGAGGTCGGCCAGGGTGTCGGCGGCGTCATCCTCCAGACCGCGCGGACCGAGCTCGAGCTCGACGACGTCGTCCTCGGCCCGGCGACGACGGGAACCGTCGGCTCGGCCGGCTCGGCGTCGGCCTCGCGGATGACCTGGATGGCTGCGGGGGCGGTCCAGCTCGCGTGCCGCGCGGCGAAGGAGGAGGTCGAGCGACGCGGCGGCCTCGAGCCCGGCGGCTCCGTGGACGTCGAGCGCACGTACCACCACCGGCCCACCGTTCCGCTCGATCCCGAGACCGGCCAGATCACCGGCGAGAGCGGCGCCCACGTCGCCTACGTCTGCGCGGCGATGCGGGTCGTCGTCGAGGTCGACGTCGAGCTCGGCCTCACCCGCGTCGTCTGGATCGGGACGGCGCAGGACGTTGGCAAGGCGGTCAACCCGCAGGCCGTCCGCGGTCAGATCGAAGGAGGCACCGCGCAGGGCCTCGGCCTCGCGCTGATGGAGGAGATCCAGACGCGAGACGGCCTGATCACGAACGCGAGCTTCACGGACTACCTGATCCCGACGACGCTCGACATGCCGCCGGTGGACGCGGAGCTCGTAGAGGTTCCGGAGCCGGAGGCGCCGTTCGGCGCCAAGGGCGTCGGCGAGCCGCCGACCGTCGTCTCGACCGCGGCGATCGTCTCCGCGCTGCGCGACGCGACCGGCCGCCCGCTCACTCGCGTGCCGGTTCGACCTGACGACCTCGTCGGGCTGTAGCGCCGTCCGCCTGCGAGACAGGCACCGCGGCTCCGGCGTAGCCCTCGCCCTCGATCGCCGTCCCCGGCTCGGCCTCGCGCCGGATCACCAGCGCGACGGCCGCGAGGACGAGCACCGCGCCGGCGACGATTCGCCAGGTGATGTCCTCGCCGAGGACGACGACGCCGAGCGCGATCGCGATCACCGGGTTGACGTAGGCATAGGTCGAGACCAGTCCGATCGGCGCGCTCGCCAGCAGCCAGACGTAGGCGCTGTAGCCGAGGATCGAGCCGAACAGGATCAGGTAGACGAGCCCGAACCACGACCGGGCCGAGTACGTGGCCGGGTTCAGCTCGTGCGGGCTTGCGACCGCGGCGCCGATAACGAGCAGGACGACGCCGCCGATCAGCATCTGGTACGCCGTCGCGACGAATGCGTCGCGCGGGAGCCGGAGGCGCGGCGAGATGAACGAGCCGATCGCCCACAGGACGGCCGCGAGCACGGTCAGGAGCAGGTAGCCGAGCGAGCCCGATCCCCCGCCGGGCCTGACGAGGATCGCGATCCCGGCGAAGCCGACCAGAAGGCCGAGCGTCGAGAGCGTGTCCGGCTTCTCGCCCACCGCGAAGCGCATCAGCAGCACCCAGAGCGGGATCGAGGCGATGATCAGCGACGCGAGCCCGATCGGAACCTGCTGCTCCGTGATGAAGAGGAGCGAGTTCGCGCCGGGGAGCAGCAGACCGACGAGCGCGGCGGAGGCGAGCTCGGAGCGCGTGACGCGCATGCGGCCGAAGCCCTTCCGCCAGGCGATGAAGCCGGCCATCAGCGAGCCGGCGATCGTGAAGCGCACGCCGGCGCCGAAGGTCGGCGGCATCGTCTCGCCGACCAGCTCGATCCCGAGGTACGTCGAGCCCCAGACGACGTAGACGACCGAGAGCGCGATCCAGGTCTTTGCCGTCCGGCTCACCCTCATCACAACGCGCCTTACCCACGCTTTCGTCCCGCTAGGCTCCGCGTCGTGATCCGCGTCTTCGTCCTCTACTCGGAAGCGCCCGACCCGGAGCGCTACGCCGAGCACGTCGCCGTGAACGAGCGTGAGGTTCCCGGCGCGACGATCAGGCACGGGCGCGTGCTCGGGTCGGCGAGCGGCGAATCCGACGTCGCCTACTACTTCGAGTACGAGTTCCCGGACCGCGAGACGTGGAAGCAGGCACAGAACGGGCTGATGAAGGCCGGCGAGGACGCCCAGGGGCTCGGCGTCCCGTTCCGCGTCTATTTCGCCGAGCTCGAGGACTAGCGCTTCAGAGTCAGCGCCGCCCCGACGCCGAGGAGCACGAGGCCGGCGATCCTGGCCGTGCTGACGGGGATCCGGTCGAGCCCGAACAGGCCGTAGCGGTCGACGAACGCGGCGGCCACGAACTGCCCGACGAGGAAGACCGCGACGGTTGCGGTCGTGCCGATCCGCGGCCCCGCGTAGGTGATCGTGAAGACGACGAACGCTCCCATGACGCCGCCGAGCCACATCCACCAGGGCTGGTGCACGGCGTCCGCGAAGCCGACGACCGAGCGGCGGGCGACGAGCAGCGCGAGGAAGCCGACGCCGGCCGCGACGGCGGCGGCGAAGGCGAGCGCCGGCACGACCCCGATCCGGTCGCCGAGCCGGCCCATCACCGCGATCTGCACCGTCCCCGCGACGCCGGCGACGAGGCTCAACGTGACCGCGAGCGCGTTCCCTCCCGACATGGCGCCCGATCGTAGTCGGCGCCTCGGTTAACCTCGCGCCCGTGCCCGAGCCAGACGCACCTCGCCCGCTGCCGCCGGAGGAGCTCGGCTTCGAGCGGATCGTCTACGAGAAGACGCCGCCGCGCGCGACGATCAGGCTCAACCGGCCCGAGGTCCTGAACGCGTTCGACTTCCGGATGCTCCGCGAGCTGGCGCGCGCGTGCGAGGACGCGTCCTGGGACGACGCGATCCGCGTCGTCGTCGTCACGGGTACCGGCCGGGCGTTCTGCGTCGGCGCCGACCTGAAGTCGTGGGGCGCCGACCTGCTCGACAACCCGCGCGAGTACTGGAAGTGGTTCGGCGCCTTCAAGGACATGCACGACCGGCTGCGCGAGATCGGCAAGCCGACGGTCGCACGGATCCAGGGCATCGCGGTCGGCGGCGGCAACGAGCTGCAGATGGCGTGCGACCTCGCGGTCATGGTCGACAGCGCCTTCATCCGCCACGTCGGGCCCGAGCACGGCTCCGTTCCGGCCGGCGGCGCGACCCAGTGGCTGCCGATCTTCGTCGGCGACCGCCGCGCGCGGGAGATCCTGCTCCTCTGCGACCAGATCCCGGCGAAGCGGGCCGAGGAATGGGGCCTCGTCAACCGCGCCGTGCCGGAAGCGGAGCTCGACGCGGCCGTCGACTACTACGTCGAGCGGCTCGCGGTGAAGCTGCCGCAGACGCTCCGATACACGAAGCAGCAGCTGAACTGGTGGCGCGACATCTCGTGGCACGAGACGGTCGGCCACGCGCGCGACTGGCTCTCGCTCTCGATGCTCGGCGACGAGGCGAAGGAGGCGATCACCGAATTCCTGAACAAACGCTCGTAGTCGTCGAGCGCGACGATCCGGTCGCGGTCGTCCTGCTCAACCGGCCCGAGGCGCTGAACGCGCTCTCGGACGAGCTGATGGACGAGCTCGTGGCACGGCTCGGCGAGCTCGACCGCGACGAGGGCGTCCGCTGCATCGTCCTCGCCGGGAACGAGCGGGCCTTCGCGGCCGGCGCCGACATCGGCGAGCTCGCGCGCTCGTCGGCGATCGAGCTCTACTACCAGCGCCGCGTCGAGCGCTGGGACTCGATCCGCGCTCTCTGGACGCCGCTCGTCGCGGCGGTCTCCGGCTACTGCCTCGGCGGCGGCTGCGAGCTGGCGATGGCGTGCGACCTGATCGTCGCCTCGGAGACCGCGCTGTTCGGCCAGCCGGAGACGTCGGTCGGGATCATCCCCGGCGCCGGCGGGACGCAGCGGCTGACGCGGGCGGTCGGGAAGGCGCTGGCCATGGACGTGATCCTCAGCGGCCGGCGGCTGTCCGCGACCGAAGCGCTGGCGGCCGGCCTCGTCTCGCGCGTCGTCGCCCGCGAGGCGTGGCTCGAGGAGGCGAAGCGGGTCGCGGTGGAGATCGCGGCGAAGGCTCCGATTGCGACGCGGCTCGCGAAGGAGTCGGTCAACCGCGCCTACGAGACGAGCCTCCAAGCCGGCATCGAAGCCGAGCGCCGCGCGCTCTACCTCGCCTTCGCGTCCGAAGACGCAAGGGAGGGCCTGACGGCGTTCACCGAGAAGCGCGAGCCCGAGTTCCGCGGCCGCTGAAGGTCAAGTAACAGACTGTTACAAGCCGAAGGACGGGGCTGGAAGGGCGGGTCTTGTCGCGAACCTCTCGCTTGGTCAACGCGATTTCGCCATGCCAACCGGGCAAGTAACAGACTGTTACAAGCTCTCGAAGCGCCGGGCTTCTCCCGTCGGGACCACCAACTCGCGAGCCTGCGCTCGTCCCGACGAAGCGTCATGGCCTCGGCGCAGCCGAAGCCGGACTTGGTCGGGTCAACCGATGTAGATCGGCGTGTTCAGCGGGACGAGCGGGTACAGCGCGATCACGTCCGGGATTCGCATCCGGATGCAGCCGTGCGAGGCGGCAGTGCCGATCGACGAGATCTCGTCGGTGCCGTGGATCCCGGCGCCGTTGTAGAAGCCCATCCAGCGCGCCTTGATCGGATCCTGCGGCCCCGGCGGGATCACCTTGCCGGCGAGCGCGCCCGCCCACGAGCTGTTCGGGACGTGCCAGGACGGGTTCACCTGCTTGTCGTCGATCGTGTACTCGCCGGCCGGGGTCTCGAGGCCCTGGCGGCCGACGGCGATCGGGTACGAGCGCGCGAGCTTGAGGTTCTTCCAGAGCCGCAGCGTGAAGTTCGAGCGGTCGATCGTGATGAACGTCGAGTACTTCGCCGCCAGCTGTTGGAGGCTCGTGTGCGGCTGCAGCGTCCGCGTCGGCACGAGCGCCACGTGCAGCGACTCCGGGTTCAGGAGCTCCTTCAGGATCCGGAACTTGAGGACGGTCTTCTGCACGGCGACGCCGGTTTGCGACGGCGTCACGGTCAGCGACGAGGCGCTCGGGACGACGGCGGCGTCGGACGGCTTCTGATTGACCTGCTGCGCGACGGACTGGATGAACCGGCGCAGCTTGACCGGCGCGAAGCCGACGCGAAGCGGGATCTGCGCCTGAACCTTCTCG
Organism: Gaiellaceae bacterium; assembly: GCA_051986525.1. Lineage (GTDB taxonomy): Bacteria > Actinomycetota > Thermoleophilia > Gaiellales > Gaiellaceae > 13-2-20CM-68-14. The sequence continues at coordinate 13,462 of JBPYFE010000092.1, read as the reverse complement.
CCGCGCAGGTCTCGGAACGCGCGGTGGACGAAGTCGCCGCCGCGGCTCTTGGCGAGCGCCTCGCGGACCATCCGGCCGGCGTTCAGGCGCGCGCCGATCGCGGCGGCGCTGAGCGTCCAGCGCTTGTCCTTCCACTCGACGACGATCTCGCGGCCGACCTTCGCGCTCAGGCTCCGCTCGAGCACGTCGCGGGCCTGCGTCGTGCTGAGGCCGCCGACGTTGACGCCGCCCGCGGTCACGCCGTCCGCGATCACGTCGGACCGCGACGAGTCGTACGCGTACAGCGCTCCCGTGCCGGCGACGAGCGCGAAAACGATCGTCGCGAGCGCGATGACGAATATCCGCCGTTTCATCTCCTACCAGCCCCTCGACCCAATTGTTACGCGGCAAAGTAGCGCGCGCGTCCGTGCGGCGCTAGCCGGTGAGCTCTGCCGGCACCATCTCGAGCTCGCGCTCGGCGCCGTTGCGCACGATCCTCGCGTGGACGCGCTTGCCGATCAGGTCGGCGACCATCAGCCGCTGGACGTCGTCGACGGCCTCGACGGGAGCGCCGTCCAGCTCGACGATCAGGTCCTCCGGGAGGAGGCCTGCCTCGGCGGCCGGGCTTCCTTCGACGACCTCGACGACCTCGACGCCGCTCCGCCGACCGAGCTGCGAGGCGAGCCTGGGCGGGACCGGACGCGTTCCGCCCGCGATCCCGAGGTAGGCGCGGCGAAAGCGGCCGTCCGTCATCAGCGCGCCGACGATCGTGCGGGTCGCGGCGTTGATGGGCACGGCGAGGCCGAGACCGACTCCCGCGACGGCGGTGGCGACGCCGATCACGCGGCCGCGGCCGTCGGCGAGAGCGCCGCCGGAATTGCCCGGGTTCAGCGCCGCGTCGGTCTGAATCACGTTGTCGACGACCCGGCCCTGCGCGGTCGGCAGCGAGCGGCCGAGCGCGGAGACCACGCCGGCGGTGACCGAGCCGGCGAAGCCGTTCGGGTTCCCGATCGCGACGACGAGCTGCCCGACGCGCAGGTGCTCGGCGTCGCCGAGCTCGGCCGCGGGCAGGTCGCGCGCCTCCGCGCGGAGGACGGCGAGGTCCGAGAGCGGGTCGGAGCCGATCACCTCGAAGCCGAGCTCGCGTCCGTCGACGAAGGAGGCGCGGCCCCTGCCGGCGGTGTTCGCGACGACGTGCGCGGACGTGACCATGAAGCCGTCCGCCGTGATCACGACGGCGCTCCCGCCGCCGGTCGCGCGGCGGCCGCCGCGGACGCGCCGGGAGACGCGCAGGTTCGCCACGGACGGCGTCAGCCGTTCCGCCACCGAGATCACGGCCCGGGAGTAGGCATCGAGCGCCTCCGCTTCGGACGGCGGCTCCGGATGCCCTCGGCCGTTGCCGCGGGCGTCGGACGCGCCGTCGATGAAGGTCAGCTCGGCGATGCGGGCCAAGCTAGCAACGGCGCCGTGGCTCGCAGAGGCGTGGGAACGTCGCTAGGGTCGCGGCCATGGCCGAGGTGGAGACGGCGCGCGACGGCGCGGTCCTGACGATCACGCTCAACCGGCCCGACGTCCTGAACGCCTTCAACGCAGCCATGCACAAGGCGCTCGCCGCCGCGTTCAAGGAAGCGCGCGGCGACGACGTCCGCGCGGTCGTGATCACCGGCGCCGGCCGCGGCTTCTGCGTCGGCCAGGACCTGAGCGAGTTCAAGGACGACGCCGGCGACATCGGCAGCCGGCTCCGCGGGAACTACCACCCGACCATCACCGGGGTCCGTTCGCTCGAGAAGCCGGTGATCGCCGCGGTGAACGGTCCCGCCGCGGGCGCGGGCCTCTCCTTCGCGTGCGCGTGCGACCTCCGGATCGCCTCCGACCAGGCGAGCTTCGTGCCCGCCTTCGTCAACATCGGCCTCGTCCCCGACTCCGGTGCCACCTTCTTCGTCACCCGCCTCGTCGGCCAGGCCCGCGCCTTCGAGTGGCTCGCGTCGGGCCGCCGGCTCACCGCCGCCGAGGCTCACGCGTGGGGCGTCGTCTCAGAGGTCGTCGGCGCCGACGAGCTGCAGAGGCGGGCCGCAGAAATCGCCGGGGAGCTCGCAAAGCTGCCGACGCGCGCGATCGGGATGACGAAGCGGCTGCTCGACCGGGCGCCGACGGCGACGCTCGCCGACCAGCTCGATTGGGAGGCCCAGCTCCAGACGGCCGCGACCCAGACGGCCGACTTCCGGGAAGGGGTCGCCGCCTTCCTGGAGAAACGGGACCCGAACTTCGAAGGCCGCTAACGAAAGGACGAGGCCGTGGAAGAGGGGCAGGCCCTACCCCCACCGCAGCAGACGCAGCAGCACCATCCGATCCGGCTCGTCGTCAACGACGACCTCCGGCGCAACCGGCTGACCGTGTTCTTCCGCCTGCTCCTGGCGATCCCGCACATCATCTGGCTCGCGCTCTGGGGCGTCGTCACGTTCCTCGTCTGGATCGCGATGTGGTTCGCGACGCTCTTCATGGGCCGCGCGCCGGACGGGCTGCACACCTTCCTCGCGACGTACGCGCGCTACCAGACGCACGTCTACGCGTACATCCTCCTGATCGCCGATCCGTTCCCGGGGTTCGGCGGCAAGCCTGGCTACCCGATCGACCTCGAGATCGCCCCGCCGGAGGACCAGAGCCGCGTGACCGTCTTCTTCCGTCTCATCCTCGCGATCCCCGCGATCCTCATCGCCGGGATCATGAGCTACCTGAACCGCCTGCTCGCACTTTTCAGCTGGGTCGTGGCGCTGATCATGGGCCGGGTGCCGGAAGGGTTGCGGAACTTCGCCGCCTTCGCTCTGCGCTACGAGCAGCAGACGGGCGCGTACATCGGCCTGCTGACGCAGCGCTATCCGAGCTTCAACATCTCGGTCTCCGAGTAGCTAGAGGGCTCGCGCGAGCGCCGTCACCGCGGCGGCGATGACGACGACAGCGAGCAGCGGCGCGCGCAGCCGGATCGCGACCGCGGCCGCGGCGAGCCCGAGCAGCCGCGCGTCGAAGACGTAGCGGCGGTCGCCGCCGATCGCCTGGGTGACGACGAGGCCGGCGAGCAGCGCGGGCGCGAGCATCTCGACGACGCCCGACAGGCGGGCGGGCAGCGAGCGCCCGGCCAGCAGCAGCGGCCCGGCCGCCTTCAGGACGACCGTTCCGGCCGAGACCGCCGCGACCGCGACCCAGACGTCGCTCATCGCCGCAGCCCCACGAGGCAGCCGAGGCCCGCGGCGACGATCGGGATGCCCGGCCGCGCGAAGGGGATCAGCGCCGCGGCGAGCGTCCCGCCGACCAACGCCGCCGCGAGGCCGCGGCGATCGGACAGCCGCGGCGCGAGCAACGCTAGGAACAGGGCCGGAAAGGCGGCGTCGAGCCCGAACCGCGCCGGATTCCCGAGCGAGCCGCCGCCCGCGACTCCGATCGCGGTTCCCACGACCCAGGCGAGGTAGATCAGGAAGCCGGCGCCGAGCAGGACGCGGCGGCTGAAGCGCCCGCCCGCGATCGAGAGCGCCCACGACTCGTCGACGACGAGCTGAGACTGGACGAGCCGCCGCACCGGCCCGCCGGCGAAGCCGCGCGCGATCGAGATCCCGATCGGCACGTAGCGGACGTTGAGCAGGATCCCCGCCGTGACCGCTGCCGCGACGCCTCCGTCGGCGTTCAGCACGGAGAGCACGGCGAACTGCGCCGACCCCCCGAACGTGACCGCCGAGAAGACGATCGCCGCCCAGCCGCCGAAACCGGCCGCGCGCCAGAGGACGCCGAACGAGATCCCGAAGGCGCCGACGGCGATCGCGAGCGGGACCGCCCGGCGGACGCCGCTGCGGTAGCCGTCGCTCAGATCGTCTTGAACTGCTCGAACGGCTGGCGGCAGCTACGGCAGTAGCGCACGGAGCGACACGGCGTCGGGCCGAAGATGTTCTCGAGCGCCGTGTCGCGCGAGCCGCAGTAGGGACAGCGGAAGCCGTTCGACTGGAGCTGGACGAGCTGCGGCCCGCCGGGCTGCCTCGGAGTGGGCGGCGCGAAGCCGGACTCACGCAGCTTCTCGCGTCCCGCCGGCGTGATCCGGTCGGTCGACCAGGAGTCGTCCGTGATCACCGCCACGTCCGGCTCCGCGCCGAGCGCCGCGATCCGCTCGCTCATCGCGTCGCGCATCACCTCGAGCGCCGGGCAGCCGAGGAACGTCGGCGTGAACTCGACCCGCACGTGCGTGCCTTCGACGTCGACGGAGCGGACGACGCCGAGATCGACGAGCGAGATCACCGGGATCTCCGGATCCGGGATCTCGGCGAGCGCGTCCCACACCTGAGCCTCCGTTACCACGTCGCTCCTGCGATCGAACGCCGCACCTCCGTCATCTCTTCCCAGAGCCGCTCGAACTCCGGCACGTGCTCGCCGCGCACGTCCAGCTGCGGCCGGAGCTCCTCGAGCGCGGCCTCGAAGCGCTCGTCGCCGGCGAGCCGCTCGCGCCACATCTGCGCGTGCATGCGGTGGTAGGCCTCCTCGCGGTCGATCTTCGCCGCGAGCCCGGCGAGCTCGGCGTCGCCCGAGTCCTTGAGCGCGGCGAGCCGCCGCTCGTCCGAATCCTCGTACAGGACCTGGCGCGCGATCGTGGCGGCCCAGTCGGGCACGAGCCGCAGCTCGACGAGCCGCGAGCAGCGGTACTCGTCCGGCGGGCGGTCGAAGGCGAGCTCGTCCGCCGTCGTGCCGAGCTCCCGCGCCGCGAGCTCGTAGAGCGCGCGTGCGTGGCCGATCTCGTTCTGCGCGATCGAGGAGAAGGCGACGTCCTCCTCCAGCAGGGGCGCGATCCCCGTCCACTCGGAGTTGCGCCAGCCGAGGATCAGCTCGTCGTCGGCGAGCTCAAGCAGTTCCTGCGCGTTCACGGGCGCGGCCCAGCTTCTCCTTCAGCGGATAGCCGTCGACGCGGTGGTAGTTCTTCTGCAGCTCGTCGACGAAGTCCTCGATCGTGTGCACGGACTCGCGCGGGACCACCCAGAGCGCCACCGACTCCCCGCGGCGGCCGAATTGCTCGCGCGCGTACTCGTCTGCGAAGGCGAGGTCGGGCGCCTCGACCGAGCCGGCGTGGGCGAACGGCTGCCCCTTTCGCTCCTGGCGGAAGACTTCCCAGATCACGCCGCGGCCGCGAGGACGGTGCGGCGAACCCACTCGGTCTCGTCGCGCGTCGTCCGCCGCAGCTCGAGCCGCTCGGCCGTCTGCGGGCCGTGGCCGGTGACGACGTGCTTCAGCTCGGCCCAGTCCGGCTCGGTGTACTCCCAGACGCCGTCGTCGCGCTTGCGCAGCTTCGGGTCGGGAACGGTGAGCCCGAGCTCCCGGATCTGCGGCACGTAGCCGTCGAGGAACTGCTGGCGCGCCTCCTCGTTTCCCTGCGACTTGATCCGCCAGACGAACATCGGGTCGTCTTCCTTCGGGATCGGGTTGCCGTGGAACTGCATCAGCGGCCCCCACCAGCGGTTCAGCGCCTCCTGCACGAGCTCGCGCTGCTCGTCGGTGCCGAGCATCATCGTCAGCACGACGTCGCGGCCGTGGAGGATGTGGAACGACTCCTCCCAGCAGATCTTCTTCATGATCCGCGCGTACGGCGCGTACGAGCACTTGAGCAGCGCCTTCTGGCTGATGATCGCGGCGGCGTCGACCAGCCAGGCGATCACGCCGACATCGCCCCAGGTCTTCGTCGGGTAATGGAAGACGTTGTGGAACTTCGACTTGCCCGAGATCAGGTCGTCGAGGCACTGCTCGCGCGGCTTGCCGAGGTCGTCGACCACGCGGTAGATCAGCTGCGAGTGGCCGACCTCGTCCTGCACCTTGGCCGTCAGCGCCAGCTTCCGCTGCAGCGTCGGCGCGCGCAGGATCCACTCCCGCTCGGGCAGGACGCCCATCAGCTCGGAGTTGCCGTGCATCTCGATGAACTTGATCAGCCGCGCGCGGTACTCGTCCGGCATCCAGTCGTCGGTCTCGACCTGGCCGCCGGACTGGACGTACTCGAGGAATTGCTGTTCGCGCTGATCCATAACCGAACGATCGTTAGGGTGGCAGTGTAGTGGCTCCACGGACGATCGGCCTCCTGCATCCCGGCGAGATGGGAGCGGCCGTCGGCGCTGTTCTCGCCGGCGCCGGCCACCGGGTGGTCTGGGCCTCCGACGCGCGGAGCGGGGAGACGCGACGGCGCGCCGGCGAAGCCGGGCTCGAGGACGTCGGCTCGATCGCGGAGCTCGTCGGCGCCGCCGAGATCGTCTTCGCCGTCTGTCCGCCGCACGCGGCCCGCGCGGTGGCGGAATCGGTCGTCGGTCTCGACGGCCTCTACGTCGACGCCAACGCGATCGCGCCGGCGAGCGCCCGCGAGGTCGGCGGGATCGTCGAGGCCGGCGGCGCCGCGTTCGTGGACGGCGGCATCGTCGGGCCGCCGCCGCGCGAGGCGGGGACGACACGGCTCTACCTCTCCGGCGAGCGCGCGGCCGAGGTCGCCGACCTGTTCGCGGGCTCGGCTCTCGACGCACGGGTCGTCTCGCCGGAGCCCGGCATCGCCTCCGCGGTCAAGGTCGCCTATGCCGCCTGGACGAAGGGGTCGGCGGCGATGCTGCTCGCGGTCCTGGAGTTCGCCCGCGCCGAAGGCGTCGAGCACGTGCTGCTGGACGAGTGGGAGCTCTCGATTCCCGAGCTCGGGCCGCGGTCGGATCGAGCGGCCGCGTCCGCACAGGCGAAAGGGTGGCGCTGGATCGGCGAGATGGAGGAGATCGCGGACGCGTTCGCGTCGGTCGGCCTGCCGGCCGGCTTCCACCGCGCGGCCGCCGACGTCTTTCGGGAGAGCCAATGGCCACACGCCGTTCGGAGCTGACCCGCCAGGCGGCCCGGCTCTTCGCGCAGAAGGGCTACCACGGCACCTCGATCGGCGACCTCGCCGAGGCGATGGGCGTCCAGAAGGGCTCGCTCTACGCGCACATCGAGTCGAAGCAGGATCTCCTCTACGAGACGATGGCCGAGGGCGCCCGCGCCTTCCACGCCGGCCTCGACGCGATCGACGACGCGCTGCCGGCGACGGAGAAGATCCGCCTCGCGCTGCGCTCGCATCTGCGCGTCGTGGCCGAGCAGCTCGACGTGGCCACCGTCTTCGTGCAGGAGTGGCGCTACCTCGAAGGGGAGCGCCGGGACGAGATCGTCGCCGAGCGGCGCCGGTACGAGGACCGGATCCGCGCGTACTTCCGCGAGGGCCGCGATCTCGGCGAGCTGCGGACCGACCTCGACGACGCGACCGCGGCGCTGCTCGTCCTCAGCGCTGCGAACTGGGCGTACACCTGGCTCCAGGCCGGGCGCGACACCGACGAGCTGGCCGACCGCTTCTACTCGCTGCTCGTCGACGGCATGCGCGGATATGCGACGCGGGATTGATTGACGCTTCGGCTCGCGGGTCAGGGTCCGCTCCTATCCTGCGCGCGATGAGGCGGGCGGCGCTGATCGTCAATCCCTTCGCGAGCGCGGTCACCGAGGACCGGCTGGCCGCGGTCACCGACGCCCTCGCCGAGCTGGACCTGCGGGTGTTGCTGACGGAGCGGCCGCGCCACGCGACTGAGCTTGCGCGCGCGGTCGGCGACGTCGACGCGCTGCTCGTCTACGGCGGCGACGGCCTGCTGAACGAGGCACTGAACGGTGCCGACGGCTCGGTTCCGGTCGGCGTAGTCCCGGGCGGGCGGACGAACGTCGTCGTGCGGGCCCTCGGCCTCCCGACGGATCCCGTCGAGGCCGCCGGGGCGCTGCAGAGCGGGCGGACGCGCCGCGTCTCGCTCGGCACGGTCAACGGCAGGCGGTTCGTGTTCTCGGCGGGCATCGGCTTCGACGCCGAGCTCGTCCGCCGCGTCGACGAGCGCGGGCGACGGGAGGACGGCCGCCGTCCCGGCGACGTGGCGTTCGCGTGGGAGGCGCTGAAGATGGTCGGCGGCCGGCGCGCGCGCTACGAGCCCGCGATCGAGATCGAGGGCTTCGGCCGCGCGGCCTTCGCGCTGGTCGCGAACACGAATCCGTACTCGTACGTCGCCGGCCACCCGCTGCCGATCGCGCCGGAGGCGCAGTTCGAGCTCGGGCTCGATCTCGTCGCGCCGAAGCGGGTGAACGCGCTGACGCTCCCGCGCCTCTTCTCGTACACGTTCCGCGGCGTCGGCCAGCAGGACGCCGATGACGTCCTCTACGGTCACGACCTCGACCGGATCGTCGTCCGCAGCGACCGCCCCGTGCCGCTCCAGGTGGACGGCGAAGACCTCGGCGACGTCGAGGAAGCGGTCTTCGAGGCCGAGCGAGGCGCCGTCGAGTTCCTCGTCGGCGGGTAGATTTCCCGCGCGATGGCGGTGCTTCCGGCCGAGGGCGACCTCCGGCGTGTGATCGGCGACGGGGAGTCGGTCCCCGACGGCGAGGTCGAGGGGCTCGAGGAACGCGACCTGCTCGAGCTCTACCGCTCGATGGTGCTCCTGCGGACGTACGACGAGCGCTCCGTCGTCTTCCACCGGCAGGGCCGGATCGGCACCTACGCGATCTTCTGGAACCACGAGGCGATGCAGGCCGGCGCCGTCTACGCGCTCGAGCGCGACGATTGGATCTTCCCCAGCTACCGGGAGTCGGCGATCGGGCTCCTGCGCGGGATGCCGGTCTCGACGGTGCTCTCCTGGTGGCGCGGCCACCCCGCCGGATGGTGGAACCCGTCCGAGTTCAACGTCGCCTCGATCTGCGTCCCGATCGGCACCCACGTCCCGCACGCCGCCGGGCTCGCGTGGGGGAAGAAGCTGCGCGGGGAGACGACGTGCGCGATCGCGTTCTTCGGCGACGGCGCGACCTCCGAGGGGGCGTTCCACGAGGGCGCGAACTTCGCTGCCGTGACGAAGGCGCCGCTCGTTCTCTTCTGCAACAACAACCAGTGGGCGATCTCGACGCCGCTCTCGGCGCAGACCGCCGCGGAGACGCTCGCGGACAAGGCGGTCGGCTACGGCGTGCCGGGCGTCCGCGTCGACGGCACCGACGTCCTCGCCGTCTTCGAGGCCACGCGCGATGCGGTCTCGCGCGCGCGGGCCGGCGAAGGGCCGACCTTCATCGAGGCGGTGTCGTACCGCACCGCTCCGCACGCGACGGCCGACGACCCGCGCGCCTACATCGACCTCGAGCGCGTGGAGGAGGAGAAGCAGCGGGAGTGCCTCGGCCGCTACGAGGCGTACCTCCGCCGGCAGGGCGTGCTGAACGACGAGCTCGCCGAGTCGACGCGCGAGGAGGCGGCGAACGCGCTGCGCGAGGGGATCAAGGCCGCGGAGGCCGAGCCGCCGGCCGACATCGGGCTGCTCTTCGAGCACGCGTACGCGGCGCCGCCGTCATCGTTCGCGACGGAGCTCGCGGAGCTGCGCGAGGTGCTGGGCGAATGAGCGAGCTGACGCTCGTCGAGGCGATCAACGACGCCTTCCACGTCGAGCTCGGACGCGACCCGAACGTGATGGTCATGGGCGAGGACGTCGGTCGAGCTGGCGGCGTCTTCCGCGCGACGGCCGGCCTGCGCGACCAGTTCGGGCCGGATCGCTGCGTCGACACGCCGCTCGCGGAAGCGGGGATCCTCGGCGCTGCGGTCGGGCTCTGCATGGCCGGCTGGCGGCCGGTCTGCGAGATGCAGTACGACGCGTTCTCGTACCCGTGCCTGGACCAGCTGATCACGCATGTCGGCCGGTACCGCTGGCGGACGCACGGCGCGATGGAGTTCCCGCTCGTCGTCCGGATGCCCTACGGCGGCGGCGTTCGCGCGCCGGAGCTCCACGACGACTCGCCGGAGGCGTACTACGTGCACACGCCCGGCGTGAAGGTCGCGATCCCGTCGACGCCCGCGGACGCGAAGGGATTGCTCTCGGCGGCGATTCGCGACCCGGATCCGGTGATCGTGCTCGAGCCGAAGCTGCATTACCGGACGATGCGCGGCGAGGTGCCGGAAGGCGAGCACGTGGTGCCGCTCGGCCGGGCGCGGCTCGCGCGCGAGGGCGACGACGTCACGATCGTCGCCTACGGCTCGATGGTCGTCGTCGCCGAGGCGGCCGCGGACGCGCTCGCGGACGAGGCATCGGTCGAAGTGCTCGACATCCGAACGCTGAAGCCGCTCGACGAGGAGGCGCTGCTCGCCTCGGCGGCCAAGACCGGGCGGGTCGTGATCGTGCAGGAGGCGCCCAGAACCGCCGGCTACGGCGCGGAGCTCGCGGCGATCCTGGCCGAGAAGGCGATCCTCGACCTGCAGGCGCCGGTGATCCGCGTCACCGGCTACGACGTTCCGTACCCGTACTGGCAGATCGAGGACGCGTACATGCCGTCGGTCGAGCGCGTCAGCGCGGCGGTGCGGAAGACGCTCGCCTTCTGAGCGAGCGGCTGCGGCTCTGGCTCGAGCGCGGCCGCGACGGCTTCCACCTGCGCGACGCCGCCACCGGCGAGCCGGTGCGCTGGGAGGATCCGCGACTGCGCGTCGTCCCGGTCGCCGGGGTGACGTTTCGGCCGGGGAACGTCGACGACGCCTCGTTCGACCCCGGCCGACGGCTGGCACTCGTGCCGGAGCCCGAGAACGAGCACGACCCGAACGCGGTCGCGATCTGGAACGAAGAGCGCACGCTCCAGGCCGGCTACGTGCCGCGCGAGGTCGCGGCCGAGCTCGCCGGCGACGAGCAGGCCGTCTCGCTCTGGCGCGTCGAAGGCGGCCTGCGGGTGCTGCTCGTCCCCGCCGACGCCTGGGTCGGGACGCCGCGCTAGATTCCGCGCCCGTGTACGAGTTCAAGCTGCCGGACCTCGGCGAGGGCCTGACCGAAGGCGAGATCGCCCGCTGGCTCGTGTCCGAGGGCGACGAGGTCGCCGAGGACGCGCCGCTGGTCGAGATCCAGACGGACAAGACGACCGTCGAGATCCCCTCGCCCGCGGCCGGGAAGATCGCGCGCATCCTCGTCCCCGAAGGCGACACGGTTCCAGTGGGCACCGTCCTGGTCGTGATCGGCGACGACGGCGCGGCGCCGGCGGACGAGGAGCAGCCGCACGCCGAACCGGCGCCGGCGCAGGAGGCGAGCTCGCGGCAGCCCGTCGAAAAGGCGAAGGTCCGGGCCACCCCGCTCGTCCGCCGGCTCGCGCAGGAGCTCGCGGTCGAGCTCGAGAGCGTCGCCGGCACGGGCCCGCAGGGGCGAATCACCGAAGACGACGTCCGCGCAGCCGCGTCAGGCGGCGTGCCGGTCGAGGGCCGGCGCGAGAAGCTTCGCGGCGTCCGCAGGCTGATCGCCGAGCACATGGCGCGGGCGCACTCCGAGGTGCCGCCCGTCACATGGGTGGAGGAGTGCGACTTCGGCGCGGTCGACCTGAAGCTGATCGTGCCGACGACGCTGAAGGCGGTCGCCGAGGCGCTGCAGGAAGTCCCGGAGCTGAACGCGCGGCTCGACGGCGACGAGATCGTCTACCTCGACCGCTATGACCTCGGCGTCGCAGTTCAGACGGAGCAAGGGCTCGTCGTCCCCGTCGTCCGCGGCTGCGACTCCCGGTCCGTCGACGAGCTCGCCGAGGACGTGACGCGCCTGGCGGAAGCGGCACGCGCCGGCACGCTCGACGCCCACGACCTCCGCGGCTCGACCTTCACGGTCACGAGCGCAGGCAAGCTCGGCGGCCTGCTGACGACGCCGCTCGTCAACCACCCCGAGGTCGGGATCCTCAGTCTCGGCCGGATCGCCGACCGCCCGGTCGTTCGCAACGGCGAGATCGTCGTCCGGCCCGTCGGGACGATCGCCGTCACCTTCGACCACCGTGTCGTCGACGGCGCCCGCGCGGCCGAGTTCGGGCTCGCGGTCATCCGCCGCCTGGAGGAATAGGAGGAGCCCGGCGGCCCGCAGACGCCGCCGGGCTCTGTGGAGAAGCTCTACGCGTCCTTGTGGAGCTGGCCGCGCATCGCGCCGGCCGGATGCTTCGTGTTGTGGACGTTCACGTAGAACGCTCCCGGGTTCTTCGCGACGGCGGCGATCTGCGACTTCGGCGCGGACGTGCACCCCTCGCGCTTGAACGTCGTCCCGAGCGGGATGAAGACCGGCCCGGACTTCCCCGGAGCGCCCTTGTGGATGTGCGCGGCGTTGCCCTTGCCGTCGATGTGCGAGATGGAGAACTGCCAGCAGACCTTTCCGGCAGACGGCTGCAGCGTGATCTCGACGCGGCCCTTGTTCGAAGCCGGCGCCGCCGGAACCTCGTTCGGCCCTCGTAGCTGCGCCGTCAGGTGGTTGCCGCCCCTGGCGAAGGCGGCCCCGGCCAGGAGCAGGGCTCCGACGAAGACGGCGGCGAGCAAGCGTGTTCTCATTGACGACCCTCCATGGTTCGGTTACTGCGCGTAGTTCGCGCGGGAGCGCCGTTCGGTTTTCAGGCCGCGACGAGCGAGCCGAGCTGGGAGTCGAGGAAGGCCTCGATCTTCGTCGCGCTCGAGCGGCCCGCGAGCCGCGCCACGACACGGTTTTCGGCGACCAGGACGATCGCCGGCGCGGCCACGACGCAGAGGCGGCTCGCGAGCTCGGCCTGCTCGTCGACGTCGATCCGCAGCACGTCGACGCGGCGCCGCTCCTTGCGCGCGACCTGCGCGACGACGCTCTCCATCCGGCGGCACGGGCCGGAGCGGCCGCAGGTGAAGAAGAGGAGCAGCGGCTTTTCTCGTCCGCTCACGTCGACTCGGAATTCCCGCCGCGGGAGGCCGCCAAACCGCGACTACACTGGCCGCGTGTGGGAGTGGTACCGGATCGGCGTCGCAGCGGGGATCGGCGCCGCGGCCGCGTTGTTCGTGGCCGGCTGGCTCGCGGGGACGCGCTTCGGCCTGGTGGCGACGGCCGTGCTCGGCGTCGGGATCGGCGTCGGCGCGGGCTTCCTGCTCGACGACTGGAGCGAGGCGCTCAGCGGCGCGATCGGCGCCCTGCTCGGCACCGCCGGCTCCGTCCAGATCGTTCGCGGCGCCCTGCGCCGCGGGGGGACGAGGGGCGGGACCGGGATCCTCGTCGGCGCCGCCGCGATCGGCCTGGCCGCGCTGGCGTTCGTCCCGGTCGTGGGCTACCTCGAGGCGATCGGGCTGCCGCTCTACGCCGCGCGGCTCCGCCGCAGCGCGCCCGAGCGGTACGCCGGGCTTCGCACGCTCGCACGTGACTAGGTGACGAAGAAGCTGATCCTGGTCGTGATCGACGGTCTGACGCCGGCCGCGTTCGAGCGCGCGGTCTCAGGCGACCGGACGCCCGCGCTCCGCTTCCTCGCCGCCAACGGCGAGTACGGCGTCGGGGCGTCGACGTTTCCGTCGCTGACGCCGGTCTGCCTCTCTTCGATCGCGACCGGCGCCCATCCGGACGTCCACCGGATCCCGCACCTCGTCTGGTGGAACCGGGAAGAACGCCGGCTCGTCGAGTACGGCTCGTCGTTCGGCGCGATCCGGGCCGCCGGGACGCGCCGGGCGATC
>JBPYFE010000091.1:0-18618 GCA_051986525.1 Gaiellaceae bacterium | reverse complement strand
ACGTTCGAGAAGCCGATCCCGATCTCGCCGACGATCTCGATCGACCGCGAGCGCTGCATCCTCTGCTACCGCTGCACCCGCTTCAGCGAGTCCGTCTCCGAGGACTACCAGCTCGTCGCCGTCAATCGCGGCGCGCAGACGATGATCGCGACCTTCGAGGACGAGCCGTACACCGGCGCGTTCAGCGGCAACGTGACCGAGCTCTGCCCGGTCGGGGCGCTGCTGCCGACGCAGCCGCGGTTCGAGATCCGGCCCTGGGAGCGCCAGTCCGTTCCGACCGTCTGCGGGCTCTGCCCGGTCGGCTGCAACATCGACGTCGACCAGCGCGAGGGCCGCGTCAAGCGCGTCCTCTCGCGCAACCACCCCGAGATCGACGAGGGCTGGCTCTGCGACAAGGGCCGCTTCGCGTTCACGCACCTCTACGCGGAGGACCGGATCGGCGACCCGCTACGCCGCGTGCGGCAGCGTGGGCTGGAGGAGATCTCCTGGGACGACGCGGTCGACGAGGCGGAGCGGCTCCTGCGCGAGGCGCGCGGCCGGATCGCGGTCGCGCTCTCAGGCTCGGAGACGAACGAGCAGGCCTTCGCGCTCGCGCGGCTCGTCCGCGGCGGGCTCGACTCGCACACCGCCGTGCTCCCGGAGGAGATCGGCGGCGCGCTGGACGCGTTCCGGGCGCCGCTGTCCGCGATCCGGGACGCGGAGCTCGTCGTCGTGCTCGGGGACGATCCGGTCGTCGAGCGCGCGCCGATCGTCGACCTCTGGATCCGCAAGGCGCGGCGCAACGGCGCGGAGATCGTGACGATCGGCGCCGCCGGAGACATCCAGGCCGCGCCCGGAACGACCGCGCAGGCCGCGCGCGACCTGCGCGGGAGCGAGCTCGGAGAGCGCCTGCGCTCGAGCGAGCGCGCGATCCTGGTCTGGTCCGGCGGCGGCGCGGGCGGCGGCTCGCACCTCGCCGCGCTCGCGGGCGATCTCGGCTTCGCCGACAAGCCCGGCTGCGGCGCCTTCTTCCTGCCCGAGACCGCAAACGGCCGCGGCGTCGCCGAAGCGTGGGCCGCCGCCTCCGACGCCGAAGGCGAGGAGCCCGAGCCGCTCGGCCTGCTGATCGTCTCCGGCGACGAGGCCGCCGCGAACCCGAACGTCCGCGCGCTCGCCGAGACGGCCGAGCGCGTGATCGTCCTCGCCATGTTCCACGGCCTGGCCGCGGGTTGGGCCGACCTCGTGATCCCGGGGACGAGCTATCTCGAGCGCGAGGGGACGTACGTCAACCTCGAAGGCCGGATCCAGCGGCTTCGCCGGGCGGCGATCCCGCCCGGGCCCGACGAGCTCGCGTTCCTCGCGGCGCTGGCGGAGCGGTTCGGCGTCGACGTCTCGCCGTACCCGTCGCTCGTCTTCTCGGAGCTATCCGACCGCGCCTTCGACGGCGTCGGCTACGAGGACCTCGGCGAGCAGGCGCGCCTACCGGGACGGATGCCGCACGCGCAGCCGGACGAGACCACCGACGACGCGCCGGTTCCGTCGGCGAGCGGCGGCGGCCTCCAGCTGCTCCGCTATCGGCCGCTCTTCTCCGGCGCCGCGGTCGAGCGCGTGCCGGAGCTGCAGTTCCAGCGGCCGCCGCAGGAGATCGAGCTCTCGCCCGAGGACGCGCAGCGGCTCGGCGTCAACCGCGGCGACCCGGTCAACGTCCGCTCGAACGGGACGTCCGTCGAGCTCCGCGCCGCGCTGAACCGGCGGCTGAAGCCCGGCGTCGCGCGTGTGGCCGAGGACCACGCAGGCGACCTCCACCCGACCGTGGAGGTGACGCGCCTGTGAAGACCGAGTGGTGGATCAGCGCGATCGAGGCGTTCGTGATCATCAACCTCGTCCTCGTCACCTTCGCGTACACGACGCTGGTCGAGCGCAAGGCGATGGCGCGGATGCAGCTGCGCTACGGCCCCAACCGCGCGGGGCCGTTCGGCCTCTTGCAGCCGATCGCCGACCTCGTGAAGCTGATCCGGAAGGAGAGCTTCTTCCCGACGGCCGCGATCGACGCCCCGTACATCATCGCGCCGGTCGTCTCGGCGTTCACCGCGCTGGCCGCGTTCGCCGTGATCCCGTTCGGCGAGGGCTGGACCGTCAACGGCTGGCACATCCCGGGCGTCGTCGCGAACGTCCCGATCGGCCTGATCCTGGTCTTCGCACTCGGCGCGATCGGGATCTACGGCTTCATCGTCGGCGGCTGGGCCTCGGAGTCGAAGTACTCGCTGCTCGGCTCGATGCGCACCTGCGCCCAGCTGGTCTCGTACGAGGTCTCGCTGGCGCTCTCCGTGCTCGGGGTCGTGATCACAGCGGGGACGCTCTCGCTCACGCACATCGTCGAGAACCAGTCGCGTTCCGTCTGGTACGTCGTCCCGCAGCTCGTCGGCTTCCTGATCTTCTTCATCGGCGGCGTCGCCGAGACGAGCCGGGCGCCGTTCGACCTGCCGGAGGCCGAGCAGGAGCTCGTCGCCGGCTACCACACCGAGTACTCGGGGATGCGCTGGGGCCTGTTCCAGATGGCCGAGTACGTGAACATGATCACGCTGAGCGGCCTCGCGATCACGCTCTTCCTCGGCGGCTGGCACTTCCCGTTCCTGCACGGGCTCGACTTCCTCGGCCCGCTCTGGTTCGTGCTCAAGCTGGCGATCCTGCTCTTCCTCTTCATCTGGCTGCGGACGACGCTGCCGCGGCTCCGCTACGACCAGCTGATGAGCTTCGGCTGGAAGATCCTGCTCCCGGTCGCGACGCTCAACGCGCTCGTGACCGCCCTCGTCGTGGTCTGGGCCAACTGATGCCGCAGCCGGTCGACACGATCAAGGGCTTCGGGGTCACCTTCGAGCAGATCTTCAAGAAGCCGATCACGCAGCAGTACCCCGAGTACAAGCGCCCGGTCTATCCGCGCTTCCGCGGCCGCCACCGCCTCCACGTGCACGAGAACGGGCTCGAGAAGTGCGTCGGCTGCTCCCTCTGCGCCGCTGCCTGCCCGGCGGACTGCATCCGCGTCGTCGCCGCCGAGAACACGGAGGAGAACCGCGTCTCCGCGGGCGAGCGCTACGCGCGCATCTACGAGATCAACATGAGCCGCTGCATCTTCTGCGGCTACTGCGAGATCGCCTGCCCCTTCGACGCGATCACGCTCGGGAACGAGTTCGAGCTCTCCGAGTACTCGCGCGACGACCAGATCTACACGAAGGACATGCTCCTCGCCGAGCCGATCAAGCAGGTGCCGGTCGCCGACGCGTCGCTCTACGACACACCGATCCCGTACTACAAGGAGCACTCGTAGTGCTGCTGGCAGTCGACGCCGCCAACGTCCTGGTCTGGATCGTCTGGTTCTTCGCCGCCTTCGCCTGCATCGCCTCCGGGATCGCCGTCGTCTCGTTCGCGAACCCGTTCTACTCGGCGCTCGCGCTGATCGGGAACCTCGCCTCGCTCGCCGTGCTGTACCTGCTCGTCTCGGCGGAGTTCGTCGCCGCGGCGCAGGTGCTCGTCTACGCCGGCGCCGTGATGGTCATGTTCCTCTTCGTCACCGCCTACCTCGGCGGCAGAGCCGACGCGCCGTGGGCCGGCGGTCCGGGCTGGCAGCAGATCGGGGCCGTCCTCGCCGCGGGCGCGATCCTCGTCGAGGTGATCGTCGTGATCGGGCTCAAGGCCGGCGGACACCTGTCGCACGCGGCCTCGATCCCGTCGAACTTCGGCTCGCCCTCGCGGATCGGCGAGCTCTTCCTGACCGACCACCTGCTCGCGTTCGAGATCACCTCGGTCGTGCTGCTCGTCGCCGCGGTCGGCGGCGTCATCCTGGGCGCGCACTCGCGCGCGACTCCGGAGGACGATGCACGGGCCTGACGTCACCTGGTACCTCGCCGTCGCGGCCTTCCTGTTCGCGACCGGCGCGCTCGGGGTGCTGCTCCGGCGCAGCCCGCTGATCGTGCTGCTCTCGCTCGAGATCATGCTGAACGGCGCGAACCTGGCCCTGATCGCGTTCTCGCGCCTGCACGGGCAGGAGAGCGGGCAGATCTTCGCGCTCGCCGTGATGGCGGTCGCCGCCTCGGAGGTCGTCGTCGGCCTCGGCCTGATCGTCGCGATCGCGCGCCGCCGGCTCGACCTGGACGTCGACAAGCTGAGCTTCCTGCGCGGGTAGATGACGATCGTCGTCGCAGCCTGGATCTGCCTCGGCGCGCCGCTCGCGGGCGCGCTGGCGATCACGCTGCTCGGGACCTCGATCTCGCGCCGGGTCGCCGCCTACATCTCGACCGCGTCCGTGCTCGCGGGCTTCGTCGCCGCGCTCGTCTCGTTCGCCGGCCTGCTCGGCGAGTCGCCGGCCGACCGCTCACACCCTTCGACGCTGTGGACCTGGCTCACCGGCGGCACCTTCGAGACCGGCCTGCGGATCCTCGTCGATCCGCTCAGCGTCTTCATGATGCTGATCGTCACCGGCGTCGGCTTCCTGATCGTCGCCTACTCGATCGGCTACATGGACGGCGACGACGAGGAGCGCCGCTACTTCGCCTACATGGCGCTGTTCGTCTTCTCGATGCTGCTCCTCGTCGAGGGCGGCAACTTCGTGATGCTGCTGGTCGGCTGGGGGCTCGTCGGGCTCAGCTCCTACCTGCTGATCGGTTTCTGGCACGAACGCCCGACCGCCGTCGCCGCGGCGAAGAAGGCGTTCGTCATGAACGCGGTCGGCGACGCGACGATGGCGCTCGCGTTCTTCCTGCTGATCTCGAAGCACCACACGCTCAACTTCACGCAGGCGTTCAACCTGCCTCACGGCGGCTGGTTCGCGAACCTCGTCGCGCTCGGGCTGCTCGGCGGCGCGGTCGCGAAGTCGGCGCAGATCCCGCTCCAGACCTGGTTGCCCGACGCGATGGAGGGCCCGACGCCGGTCAGCGCGCTCATCCACGCGGCGACGATGGTGACGGCCGGCGTCTACCTGATCGTCCGCTGTCACGGCGTCTTCGAGGCGGCGCCGCACGTGCAGGAGCTCGCGGCCGGGCTCGGCGCCCTGACGCTGCTCGTCGCCGGCCTGATCGCGCTCGTCCAGGTCGACATCAAGCGCGTGATCGCCTACTCGACGATGTCGCAGATCGGCTACATGTTCGTGGCCGCCGGCGTCGGCGCGTACGCGAACGCGGAGTTCCACCTGCTGACGCACGCCTTCTTCAAGGCGCTGCTCTTCCTGGCCGCCGGCGTCGTCATCCACGCCCTGGCGGGGGAGCAGGACATCCGCAAGATGGGCGGCGTCGGGCGACTGATGCCGTGGACGCGGACGACCTTCCTGATCGGCTCGCTGGCGCTGGTCGGGATCCCGCCGTTCGCGGGCTTCTTCTCGAAGGACTCGATCATCGCCGCGACGATGGGCGGCGGCTGGTGGGGCGACATCCTCTTCGTCGCCGCGCTGATCGGGACGTTCCTGACCGGGCTCTACACCTTCCGGCTCTTCTTCATCGTCTTCCCGGGCGAGCCGTCCGCGTTCGTGCGCGAGCACCTGATGCGCGACACCCACGCGGTCGGCATGGAAGGCGCACACGGCGAGGACGACGCCTCGCGGCCGCACGGCCACGACGTCCACTCGCACCACGGGGAAGGGCCGCGCTCGATGCTGCTTCCGGTCTCCGTGCTCGCGTTTCTGTCGATCGTCGGCGGCTGGATCCAGTTCGCGCCCTTCTGGCACCTCGTCTCGAACTGGCTCGATCCGGTCGCGCCGCCGCTCGTCGTCCCGTCGAACACGCAGGAGGCGGTCGCCTCGGTGCTGGGAGTCCTGCTCGGCGGCGCCGGCCTGCTGCTCGCCTGGGCGATCTACTCCGCGCGCCGCTTCGAGGTGCCGCGCTTCGCCTTCGGGCAGCGGGTACTGGAGCACAAGTTCTATTTCGACGAGCTCTACGACTACGCGTTCTTCCGCCCCGCGGTCGGCACCGCCCGGTTCCTGCGCCGGGCGATCGAGGAGCCGATCATCCTCGGCTCGATCCGCGGGATCGCGGAGGGCTTCCGCGACGCCGGGCTCGGGACGCGGCGCCTGCAGACGGGGCTCGTCCGCACGTACGCGCTCGCGATCGCCGCGAGCCTGGCCGTGATCACGATCGTCTTCGTGGCGGTGCGCTGACGTGGGTTGGCTGACGACCGCGCTGATCCTCGTCCCGATCGGCGGCGCGCTGCTCGTGTGGGTCCTTCCCTGGGACGCGTTCACCGCGGGAGCGATCGCGCTGCTCGTGGCGCTCGGCGAGGTCGGGCTCTGGATCGAATGCCTGATCCGCTACGACTTCGGCAAGGGCGGCCTGCAGCTCGACCAGCAGACGAGCTGGTTCAGCGACCTGAACGTCTCCTACCACGTCGGCCTGTACGGGTTCTCGCTCTGGCTCGTCGGCCTGACCGTCGTCGTCATGGCGGCCACGATCGCGTACGCGTTCTGGGCCGGCCGCAGCGGCGCGCGTGCGTACTTCGGCCTCATGCTCCTGCTCACGGGAGCGATCGTCGGCGTCTTCACCGCCCAGGACCTGCTCCTCTTCTACGTCTTCTGGGAGGCGATGCTGATCCCGCTCTACGTGCTGATCGGCGTCTGGGGCGGGCCCGGGCGGCTCGGGGCGACGATCAAGTTCGTCATCTACACGATGGCGGGCTCGCTCCTGATGCTGGCCGCGATCGTCGTCCTCGGGCTCTCGCAGGGGACGTTCGACCTGACCGCGGCCTGGCAGAGCTCGAGCGACTGGCTCTTTCTCGGCTTCGCGGCCGCGTTCGCGGTCAAGGCGCCGCTGTTCCCGTTCCACGGCTGGCTGCCCGACGCGTACCGGGAGTCGCCGCCGGAGGTGGCCTCGGTCCTGAGCGGCGTCGTCTCGAAGGCCGCGATCTACGGCTTCATCCGGATCGCGATCACGAAGTTCCCGGAGCCGACGAAGGACTTCCGGACCGTGATCCTCGTGCTCGCGGCGATCGGGCTCGTCTACGGGTCCCTGCTCGCGTTCCGCGCGCCGGACTTCCGCGGCGTCGTCGCCTACTCGTCGCTCGCCCAGATCGGGCTGATCACGTTCGGCGTCTTCGCGGTCAACGACCTCGGCCTCGACGGCGCCGTCCTCCAGATGGTCAACCACGGCCTTATCTCCGCCTCGCTCTTCCTGCTCGCCGGCGCGATCGAACGTCGCGCGACGACGGGCGAGTTCGCACGGCTCGGCGGCTTCGCGCGCGGACGGCCGGTCCTCGCGACCGTCCTGATGACGACGGGCGTGATCGCGCTCGCGGTCCCGGGCTCGACGGCGTTCGCCGGCGAGTTCGCGATCCTCGCCGGCGTCTTCAAGGTCGGCTGGGGCTACTCGGTCGTCGGCGCGGTCGCGATCGTCCTCGCCGCGATGTACATGCTGCGCCTGATCTCGGCCGTGCTGCACGAGCGGGCGGGCCCGTCCGTCGTCCCCGAGGCGCTCGACCTGCGCCCGGCCGAGCTCGGCGCGATCGTCCCGCTCGTCGCCTGTCTGCTCGCGCTGTCGGTCTGGCCGGCGGCGATCACGGAACGCTCCTTCACGAACGACCGTCCCGGCCACGCGATCTCGAGCCAGCTGCGGTGATCCAGACGCCGCACGTCGAGTGGTCCGCGCTCGCGCCGGAGCTGATGCTGCTCGGCGCGACGGGCATCGCGCTCCTCGGCGCCGTCCTGATCCCGCGCGAGAACCGCCGCGACTTCGGCGCGCTCTTCGCCGCGCTCGGGTTCGCAGGCGCGTTCGCCTACGCCGTCGTCCTCTACGTGCACAACCCGGACCCGCACGGGGCGGTCGCGAACGCGATCCGCGTCGACCGCTTCGGCTCGCTCGCTCAGATGATCATCGCCGGCTCCGGCCTGCTCGCCGTCGGCGTCTCCTACGCGCAGCGGATGCGCGACGAGCACATCGCCGAGTACTACTCGCTGCTCGCCGCCGCCGGCGCGGGCATGTGCTTCCTCGTTACGGCGAACAACCTGATGACGCTCTTTCTCGGGCTCGAGTGGTTCTCGATCTCGCTCTACATCCTCTGTGCGATCGACCGCCGGCTCGAGGGCTCGCTCGAGGCCGGCCTCAAGTACCTGATCATCGGCAGCTTCGGCTCCGCCGTCCTGCTCTTCGGCTCCGCCCTCGTCTACGGCGCGACCGGCCGGCTCGCCTTCGGCCAGATCGCGCAGCAGATCTCGGCGCAGAACCTGACGAGCGACGCGCTCGTCGTCACCGGGCTGGCGATGATCATCGTCGGGCTCGGCTTCAAGGCGTCGGCGGCGCCGTTCCACCAGTGGACGCCGGACGTCTACGAGGGCGCCCCCACCCCGGTGACGGCGTTCATGTCGGCCGCGACGAAGGTCGCCGCCTTCGCGCTGATGCTGCGCGTCCTGATCACCGCGTTCCCGGCGGAGGCGCACCTGTGGACGGTCGCGCTGGCGGCGGTCGCGGTCACCTCGCTCGCGATCGGCAACCTCGCGGCGCTCGTGCAGCGGAGCGTGAAGCGGCTGCTCGCGTACTCGTCGATCTCGCACGCGGGCTTCATCCTGATCGGCGTCTGCGTCGGCACGCCGCTCGGGACGCGGGCGGTCCTGTACTACCTGATCCCGTACGCGGCGATGTCGATCGGCTCCTTCGCCGTCGTCGCGGCGCGGGAGCGAGAGCTCGCGGCGCCGGTCACGCTCGACAACCTCGCCGGCCTCGGCTGGGAGCGGCCGCTGCTCGGGATCGCGATGGCGACGTTCATGTTCGGCTTCGCCGGGCTACCGCCGACGGGCGGCTTCGTGGGCAAGTTCTACGTCTTCTCGGCCGCGTACGAGCACGGCTGGACCTGGCTCGTGATCGTCGGAGTCGTGGCCACGATGGTCAGCCTCTACTACTACCTCGCCGTCATCCGCGCGATGTACATGCGACCCGCGTCAGAGCTCGAGCTGCGGCCGGCGGCGGTCGCAGGCGGCGCGCCGCCGCGCGAGACCGCGCTGCAGGCGTCGGTCGTGTTGGCCCTTGCCGTCACGATCGGCTCGTTCTTCGCCGTGCAGCCGCTGATCGAGGTTGCGAAGCACGCGGCGGCTTCGCTGCCTTTCTAAGACCTCGTAACAGTCTGTTACAAGGAAAACGCTTAGCCCTTCGGGACGACTCCGCGCTCGCAGGAACCGCCTGACGGTAAGGATCGCGCTGGCCCCTCCTGTTCTTAGTAACAGTCTGTTACTAGCTCTTCGGCGAGCGCAGCTCTTCGGCCAGCGCGACCAGGGCCTGCAGGCAGAAGACGACGATGCAGGCCAGCAGGGCCGTGCGGGCCAGCGGCGGGACGGACGCGTCGCCGAGAGCCGGGGCGCGCGCGGCGGTCGCGAGCAGCAGCAGGCCTAGGACGATGCCCCAGAGGTACGCGGCACGCCGGCCGAGCTCCTGCAGGCCGACGTACACCGTCACCGGAACGGCGACGAGAAGCGCGTCGAAGGCGAGCGCGTGCGAGCCGGACCGATCCGCGAGCGCGGCCGCAAGGACGAGTCCGACCGTCACGAAGCGAGCCATGGCGCAGGGTTCGGCGAGCCGCGCGGCTCTCCTTCGTTACCCTGCGGCCCTCACCGACGAGGAGGCTGAATTGCCCGACGTTTCCGTCACGTGGCTCGGACACGCGAGCCACCGAATCGACAGTCCGAACGGCAAGCGGATCTACGTGGATCCCTGGCTCGAGAATCCGAAGTGCCCCGAGAACGAGAAGGAGCCGGAGCGCTGCGACGTCATCGCCGTCACGCACGGCCACGGCGACCACGTCGGCAGCGTCGTGGACATCGGCAAGAAGTTCAACCCGGAGATCGTCGCGCTGGTCGAGCTGAAGGAATGGATCGGCAACCAGGGCGTCGACGTCGGCGAGGTGCCGGGCGCGAACAAGGGCGGCACGGTCGAGATCGACGGGATCAAGTTCACCGTCGTGAACGCCTTCCATTCCGGCGGCACTCCGGACGGCGGCTACGGCGGCGAGGCTGCCGGGTTCGTGATCGAGTTCGAGAACGGCACGAAGCTCTACTTCGCCGGCGACACGTGCGTCTTCGGCGACATGCAGCTGATCGGGCGCCTTTACAGCCCGGACGTCGCCGTGCTCCCGATCGGCGGCCACTTCACCATGGACCCGCGTGAGGCGGGCGTGGCGCTGGAGCTGCTCGGCACGAAGCGGTGCATCCCCTATCACTACGGCACGTTCCCGCTGCTGACGGGCACGCCGGAGCAGCTGCGCCAGGAGGCGCAGGGGGTCGAGATCATCGAGCTCCAGCCGGGGGAGACGACCACGGTTTGAGGCAGCGCTGGTTCGGCGCGACGGGCAGGCGCGTGCCCGAGCTCGCGGTCGAGGGCGACCCTCTCGTCCCGCTCGACGGTGCGCTCGTCCTCGAGGACGTCTCGGACGACGCGCGGCTGAAGGCCGCGCACGACGAGGGGACGCCGGTCGTCGTCCGCGCCGACTCGCAGGAGCGGATCCTCGCGGCGCTGAAGCGGCCCGAGGTCGCATCCGTGGTGGTGCCGGAGTCGAAGCGCGAGTTGCTCGAGCTCGACCTCCGCGAGCTGACCTATGGCTAGGCGAGTCGCCACGTACTCGATCGCCGCGTGCGACCTCGAGGCGCAGCAGTGGGGCGTCGCCACGCAGTCGAAGTTCCTCGCGGTCGGCTCCGTCGTTCCCTGGGCGGCGCCGCACGTCGGGGCGATCGCGACGCAGGCCTACGCGAACCCGCGCTACGGCTCCGAGGGGCTCGCGCTGCTGCGCGAAGGCGTGCCGGCCGAGGAGGTCGTCGGACGGCTCACCGCCGCGGACGAGGGGCGCGATCACCGCCAGCTCGGGGTCGTCGACGCCGAGGGACGCTCGGCGACGTACACCGGCAAGGAATGCCTGGACTGGGCCGGCGGCAGGACGGGGCCGTGCTACGCGGCGCAGGGGAACATCCTCGTCTCGGCCGGCACGGTCGACGCGATCGCCGAGACGTTCGAGGCCTCGACCGGGTCCCTCGCGGAGCGGCTGCTCGACTGCCTCGACGCTGCGCAGGCGGCGGGCGGCGACCGCCGCGGCCAGCAGTCGGCGGCGATCCTCGTCGTCGAGCAGGACGGCGGCTACGCGAAGCTCTCCGACCTCGTCGTCGACCTCCGGGTCGAGGACCACGAGCGGCCGCTCGAGGAGCTGCGCCGCCTGTACGGGCTCCACCAGGCGATCTTCGGGAAGACGCCGCGCGACCAGTGGCTCGAGGTCGACGACGCGCTCGCCGCCGAGCTCCGCGAGCGGCTGGCGAAGGCCGGGTACGACGGCGACCTCGCGACCGCCTTCGACCGCTGGGCCGGGAACTGGAACCTCGAGGAGCGAATCGACGGCATCGACGAGATCGACCCCGTCGTGCTCGAGGAGCTGCGGGAGATGACCTCCTGAAGCGAGTCCACGTCGACGAGATCGAAGCTCTACCCGTCGTCAACGACGAGCTCCGCTGGAAGCCCGTCCGGTTCACGCTCGGCGTCGACGCCTTCGGGATCAACGCGTACACGGCTAACACCGGCGAGCTCGTCGTCGAGGAGCACGCCGACGAGCACCAGGAGCTCTACCTCGTCATCCGTGGCCGCGCGCGGTTCCAGGCGGCGGGGGAGGAGCTGGACGCGCCGGTCGGTACTTTCGTCCTGCTCGAGCCCGGCGAGAGACGGGTCGCGCACGCGTCGGAGGACGACACGGTCGTCGTCGCGATCGGCGCCGAGGCTAAACGGTTCGAGCCGTCGCGCTGGGAGTACGCCTTCCGCGGCTCGGGCCTCGCGCACCTGGGACGCTTCGCAGAAGCGCGGGAGGCGGTCGGCGACGGGCTCGAGCGCCACCCGAACCACCCGCACCTCCTCTACGAGCTCGCGTGTATCGAGGCGCGCGCCGGCGAGAAGGAACGTGCGCTCGCGCTCCTGGAGCAGGCGATCGAGGGTGACGGCCGGCTGGCCGAGCCCGCCCGCGACGATCCGGATCTCGCGCCGCTCCGGGACGACCCGGCCTTCGCCTCAGCGATCGCCGGGAAGCCGGACGCCGGCGGCGCGGGCTCGTAGCGCCGGAACCGGGTCGGCTTCCGGCCGCGCGACGAGGAGAACCGCGCCGTAGTTCCCGTCGCCGGCGAGCGCGTCGACGAGCAGCTGCAAGCCGAGCGCGAGCGCGAACCCCTTGTGCGCGAGCTCGCCTCCGAAGGGGACGAGCTGCTCGGGCGTTGCCGCGCCGGTCAGGACGTCGCCGTAGGTGACGGCTCCCATCGAAACGTCGGCGACGAGCGGCGACCCGACCGAGCTCGGGATCGCGATCGCGAGCGGGTTCGTGCCGGCGAGCTTGGGGCCGCCCGCCGGAGAACCGAGCCTCGCGGGCGAGGTCGCCGTGAGCGCCGCGACGAGGCCGCCGTCGGCGAGCTTCCGCACCCAGTAGCCGAGCATCCCGGTCGGGAACGTGTCCGCCGCGACGATCACGCGCGCCCGGTCGGGCGGATCCGCGAGCTGCGCCTCGACGATCTTCGCCAGGACGAGGTAGCCGAGCGTGCCTCGCCCTTCCCAGCGCTCGTACCCACCTTCTGCGACGGCGATCCTGGGCTCCGCGGACGGATCGAGATCGGGCAGCGTCCCGAGCCAGTCCACGCGCGAGAGCCCGTGGCCCGTCCGCCCGCGCCGCTCCGCGTCGAGGAAATGGTCGGCGAGCGTCGCCGCGTCGGCCTCGGAGAACCCGAGGGCCCGGAGCTTCGCGGGAACGTCGCTCAGGAGAGGACCGGCAGCGCCTTGACGAAGCCGACGCCCTGCTCGCGTCGCGTCTCGACGATCGTCTCGGCGAGCTCAGTGATCGCGCGGCCGGCCTCGGCGTCCGGATTCGAGACGACGAGCGGCTCGCCGTCGTCGCCCGCGGCCCGGAGGGCCGGGTCGAGCGGCACCGAGCCCAGGAACGAGACGTGCAGCTCGTCGGCGAGCGCCTGGCCGCCGCCGCTGCCGAAGATCTCGCCGCTCATGTTCTCGATCACGCCGATGAGGCGCATGTTCGTCTTCTGCGCCATCAGCGCGGCGCGGGCGGCGACCTCCTGTGCGAGCGGCTGCGGCGTCGTCACGACCACGGCCTCGGCGCGCGGGAGCAGCTGCCCGAGCGAGATCGAGACGTCTCCGGTCCCGGGCGGCATGTCGACGACGAGCGTGTCCAGCTCGCCCCAGTGGACGTCGGAGAGAAACTGCTCGAGCGCACGGTGGAGCATCGGCCCGCGCCACATGACCGGGGAGTTGTCCTCGAGGAAGAACCCGATCGACATCAGCTTCATCCCGTTGCGGACGGGCGGCACGATCATGCGGTCGACGACCACAGGCCGCTGGCGGATCCCCAGCAGGTGCGGGATCGAGTGGCCGTAGACGTCGGCGTCGAGGATCCCGACGCGCTGTCCCTGCGCGGCGAACGCCGCGGCGAGGTTGACGGTCAGGGACGACTTGCCGACGCCGCCCTTGCCGCTCGCGATCGCGATCACGCGGGTGGAGCGGTCGAGGGAGATCCCCTCGGTCCGTTCGGTCACGTTCCCGCGCAGGCGCGCGCTCAGCGCCGCCTTCTCCTCCGGCGACATGACGTCGAACTCGAGCCGCACGCGCTCGACGCCGGCCACGGGCTGGAGCGCTCGTGCGACCTGCTCCTCGAAGCTCGAACGGAGCGGACAGCCCGCGACGGTGAGCGCGATCGTCACCGTGACGTCCCCGCCGTCGATCGCGATCTCCCGGACCATGTCGAGCTCGACGACACTGCGCCGCAGCTCGGGGTCGATCACATGCTCGAGCGCCTTGTGGATCTGGTCGCGCGACGGCTCCATCGCCGCGGAGGGTACCTGCGTGCGGTCAGACGCCGAGACGCTCCTTCAGCCGCAGCGCGTTCCTGATCGCGAACCCCTCCCAGTCGTTGTTGAAGTAGGCGTAGACGTCGGCCTCGCGCCGCCAGTCCCCGATCCGTTCCGCCCACTCCTCGAGCTCCGACTCCGAGTAGTTGCCGCGCTGTCCCCGGGAGCCGCCGTGGAAGCGGATGAACGTCCAGTCCGCCGTCAGCTCGTGCGTCTGGAACGGCCGCCGCGGGTCGTCTCCGATCACGAGTGCGACGCCGTGCTCGCGCAGCATCGCCGTCACCTCGGGGACGAACCAGCTCTCGTGGCGAAACTCGAAACAGTGCCGCCCGGGCGGCAGCCGAGCGAGCGCGCTCGCGAGCCGCTCGTCGTCGCGCCGAAAGGTTGCCGGCAGCTGCCAGAGCACGGGGCCGAGCTTCGGCGAACGCACGAGCGGCTCGATCCGGTCGTAGAACGTCCGCACGCCGCCGTCGAGGTCGAGCAGCCGCTTGATGTGCGTGATGTAGCGGCTCATCTTGATCGAGAACAGGAAGCCGGCCGGGCTGCCCTTGACCCAGTTCGCGACCACCTCGCGCCGGGGGAGCCGGTAGAAGGTCGCGTTCACCTCCACGGTGTCGAAGTGCCGCGAGTAGAAGTCGAGCCACTCGCGCGGCGCCATCCGCGGCGGATAGAAGACGCCGTTGCGCCAGTGGTCGTAGTTCCAGCCGGAACAGCCGATCCGGATCAGGCGCTCAGTCTCGCGAACAGCTCCCGGCACAGCTCAGGCGTTCCCGCTGCGACGACGCGCGAACGTCCCTCGGTGTCGAGCGGCGCGCGGCCGAACGGCGGCGCCTCGGGCAGGTCGATCGCGAGGCCGCACTCGCGCACGAGCAGCTGCGCGGCGGCGATGTCGACCGACCGCGCGCCCTTGAGCGAGCAGACGGCGTCGACCCGGCCGGCCGCGAGGTGGCAGAGCGACAGCGCGAGCGAGCCCATCACGCGCAGCCGGTAGGCGAAGCCGACCATCGCGGCCGCCTTCTCGGCGACGGACGAGGTGAGCGTCGCCTCGAAGGAGAGGATCTCGACCTCGTCCTTCGGCTTCACACCGCCGAGGCCGTGGCCGTCGAGGAACGCGCCCTCGCCGCGCAGCGCGGTCCACTCCTCGCGCGTGCCGAAGTCGTAGACGTAGCCGAAGTAGACGTCGTCCATCGTCGGCCCGTCCGCGACGGCCACCGAGAGGGCGAAGAACGGGATCCCGCGCTTCGCGTTCAGCGAGCCGTCGATCGGGTCGACGACGATCCTGGTCGAGCCGCCGTCGCCGACCGTCTTCTCGCCGAGCTCCTCGGAGACGAGCGTGAAGCTCGCGCCCGTCGACTCGAGCCGCCGCACGATCGCAGCCTCGGAGGCAGCGTCGATCGCGACCGTGTCGTCACCGCCCTCCCCGGCGCCGACGACTGGCTCGCGCTCGACCCGCGTCGGCATCTCCGCGAGCACGACGCGAACGTCCTCGACCGCGGCGCGGCACGTCGCGACCCAGTCAGTCGTCAAGAGGCTGCAGCAGGAGGCCGGAAGTGAGCTTCGGATAGAAGTAGGTCGTCTTCTGCGGCATCACGCGGCCCTCGCGCGCGCGCGTGAACACGTCCTCGATCCGCGTCGGGCGAAGCAGGAACGCAGCCTCGGCCTCGCCGCGATCCACGGCGGCGACGGCCTCGGCGCGCTGCGGCGTGTACGTGACGCCCTGCGGCGCGAGCGCGTCGACCACCTCGACGTCGAGGCCGTCTCCCTCGACGAGCTCGTAGCGGCCGTCGCGGTAGAGGACGACGCCCGGGAGCTCCGCGCCCGGCTCGTCGATCGGCGTCCCGCCGACGCCGTTCAGCGACTGCACCAGCCGGTGGGTCGGGAAGATGGTCAGGCCCTTCTCGCTCGTCGAGACGAGCACGACCATCATCCACGCGCTCGCCTCCGTCCCGTCCTCCTCGTGGAACGCGAGCGCGGTCTCGTAGCGGTGATGGCCGTCGGCGATCAGCAGCTCCTCGCCGGCGAACGCGGCGCGAGGATCGGCGTCGAGTCGCCAGAGGCGGTCGCCGCCGGCCGAGACGTCCGGCTCGCGATCCGGGAGCACGACCGGCTCCCCGTCGTGCAGGAGGAAGATCGGCTCGAGCTGCGTCCGCGTCGCCCGCAGAAGCCGCAGCCGGCCCTCTTTCGGGCCTGCATGAGTCCGCTCGTGCGGGAGCACGACTCCGCTCTCGTACGGCTCCAGCCGTAGCGCGACGACGAGGCCGTTGCGCGTCCGCTCGACGCCGTCCGGCCCGAAATACGTCTGCGACAACGCCCAGACGGCCGGCTCCTCGAGCTCGAGCACGCCCTCGTCTCGCCACGCGGCGAGGTCTCGCGCCGCCTGCTCCTCCGAGTCCGGCAGCGTCAGATGGACGATGTTGTGCCGGTCCTCGGCGAGGTAGCGCTCCCGTTCCTCGGTCGAGATCACGTCGTACGGCGGCGCGACGAGCCGCTCGAGCGGGCCCGCGACGCCGGTGTCGTAGCGGAGCGCACGGAACGGCTTCACGTCGGCCACGGCCGCAAACTAACAGCCGCCTTCGGACCTAGACTCCAGCCGTGAGCGCGATTGCGGAGCTGGCCGAGGAACGCATCGTCGACGGCGTCTACGCGGTCGCGCGGAAACAGCGCCTGCGCACCCGGAACGGCTCGTCCTACCTCGCGCTCGAGCTCGTGGATCCGAGCGGCCGGATCGACGCGCGCGTCTGGAACGACGTCGACCTGCTCGACGCGCGCTTCGGCGAGGGCGACGCCGTTCGCGTCCTCGGCCGGGTCGAGAAGTTCCGAGATCGGCTCCAGCTGGAGGTCCGCTCGCTCGAGGCCGCCGACGCCGACCCGGCCTCGCTCGCCCCGGCGCTACGCCGCGACGCGGACGAGCTCGACGGCTTCCTCGAGTTCCTCGCCGGCGAGATCGCACACCCCGGCCTGAAGGCGACGCTCGGCCGCTTCCTCGCCGACGACGCCCTGCGCGCCTCGCTTCGCGCGCTCCCGGCCGCGCCCGACGGTCACCACGGCTACGCGGGCGGCCTGCTCGAGCACACAGTCGGCGTGGCGACGCTCTGCCGCGAGACCGCGCAGCTGCATCCGCGCCTGCGCGGCGACCTGCTGCTCGCGGCGGCGCTGCTGCACGACGTCGGCCGCACGCGTGAGCTCGTCCCGGGGCCAAGCTTCCGCCAGACCGGCGAAGGGCGCCTCCTCGGCCACGTGCACCTCGGCTTACGCCTGGTCGAGGAACGAGCTGCTGCGCTCGAGGCGGACGTTCGCGCCGAGCTCCTGCACGCGATCGCCGTGCATCACGACGCCCGCGCCGCGCGAACCGCGGAAGCGGCCGTGCTCTACCACGCGAATCAGCTCGACGCGGTCGCCGCGACTCGCCCGGTCGGCTAGGTGCTCGCAGCCGGCTTCGCCCTGGCGGCCTCGGTCGCCTGGGGCTTCGGGGACTTCATCGGCGGCGTCAAGAGCCGCAGCCTCGACGTGATCACGGTGCTGATCGTCGCCGAGCCGATCGGGCTCGGGCTGCTCGCGATCTGGGTCGCGGTGCGCGGCGAAGGGCCGCCCGGGCCGGAGGTGCTCTGGGCCTGCATCTCGGCCGTGCTCGGCACGCTCGGGCTGATCGCGTTCTTCCGCGGGATGGCGACCGGAGCGCTCAGCGTCGTGGTTCCGATCGCCGGCGCGGGCGCCGTGATCCCGGTCGTTTGGGGCCTCGCGACCGGCGACCACCCGAGCAGGTGGCAGGAGATCGGCTTCGCCGCGGCGCTCGTCGGGGTCGTGCTCGCGTCGCTCGAGCGCCGGCCGCAGAGCACGCGGCTCGCCGCGGGGGCCGGTTGGGCCGTGGTCGCGATGGTCGCGTTCGGCGGCTACTACGTGCCGATGCACGCGGCGAGCGCGCACGACTATCTGTGGCCCGCGTTCGTCTTCCGCGTCACGTCGGTGGCGCTGCTCGCGCTCATCTGGCTCGTCGTCCGGCCCGGGCCCGCCCGCCGCTCCGACCTGCCTGCGCTGGCCGCGGTCGGCATCCTCGACACCGGCGGAAACGTCCTCTTCGCCGCGGCGTCGCAGCATGGGCTCGTCAGCGTCGTCTCGGTGCTCGCGTCGCTTTACCCGATCGTGACCGTTCTGCTCGCCCGGGCGGTCTTGCACGAGCGCGTGGACCGCTCGCAGGAGGTCGGGATCGTGCTCGCGCTGGCGGGGATCGTGCTCGTCTCGGCGGGCTAGCTCGGCGAGCGGGCTAGAGCAGCATCACCCAGCTGCGGCCACACGCCCCGCACTCGTTGTTCTTCCGTCCGCAGCGCCTGCAGTCCCAGTACGTCCACCAGATCCACTTCAGGTGGTTGACCTCGAGGACGATCAGGACACCGATCCAAACGAGTGCGGTCGTCCGTTCCACGGTGCCAGCTTCGGCTTTGCGGATGCAAAAGGCAATAGGCCGGTCGGCCTATCTACAGCTTCGCGAGCTCGGTGACCCGCCGCTGGATGTCGGCGCGCAGCTCGCGCACCTCCTCGAGACAGAGCCCGGCCGGGTCGACGAGGCTCCACTCGACGTACTCCTTGCCGGGAATCACCGGACAGGCGTCGCCGCAGCCCATCGTGACGACGACGTCCGCCCATTCGGCATCCTCGAGGGTGATCGGCTTCGGCCGCAGGCGGGAGACGTCGACGTCGATCTCCTCGAGCGCCTCGACGACGGCCTGATGGAGCTCCGCCTCGGGCCGCGATCCGGCCGAGCGGGCCTCGCCGCCGAGCCGTTCGTAGAGCGCCTGCGCGATCTGCGA
>JBPYFE010000090.1:0-18057 GCA_051986525.1 Gaiellaceae bacterium | reverse complement strand
GCCGTCAGCATCGTCTCCGGCCGGATCGAGGGCAAGACGGAGACGCTCCCGCTGTACGTCCAGTCGCAGTTCGAGGGCTTCAACACGACGGGCGCCTTCGCCGCCTCGGTCGTCCTGGCGATGATCGCGGTGGCGACGGTGCTGGCGATGCGCCTGTTCAGGCCGAAGGAGGAGACGCGCTAAATGGGCATCACGGTGGTGGAGGTGACGAAGAAGTTCGGCGAGTTCGTGGCCCTCGACGACGTCTCGGTCGCGATCCCCGAAGGGTCGCTGACCGCGCTGCTCGGCCCGAGCGGCAGCGGCAAGTCGACGCTCCTGCGGGTGATTGCCGGGCTCGAGGAGCCCGACAGCGGCCAGGTCCTGCTCGGCGAGGAAGACGTCACGCAGCGCCCGGCGCGGGCCCGCGGCGTGGGGATGGTGTTCCAGCACTACGCGGCCTTCAAGCACATGACCGTCTGGAACAACGTCGCCTTCGGGCTCCAGATTCGCAAGCGTCCGCGGGCCGAGATCGAGCAGCGCGTCCACGAGCTGCTCGAGCTCGTCCAGCTCGAGGGCCTCGCCGACCGCTATCCGGCTCAGCTCTCCGGCGGCCAGCGCCAGCGGATGGCGCTCGCCCGCGCGCTCGCGGTCGAGCCGCAGGTCCTGCTCCTGGACGAGCCGTTCGGCGCCCTCGACGCGCGGGTGCGGAAGGAGCTGCGCGCCTGGCTGCGCCGCCTGCACGACGAGGTGCACGTGACCACGATCATCGTCACGCACGATCAGGAGGAGGCGATGGAGGTCGCCAACCAGATCGTCGTCGTCAACCAGGGGCGCGTCGAGCAGGTCGGGACGCCGCGCGAGCTCTACGACGCGCCGGCGAACGAGTTCGTGATGAGCTTCGTCGGCCCGGTCAACCGCATCGGCGA
The DNA here is from genome assembly GCA_051986525.1 of Gaiellaceae bacterium. Classification (GTDB taxonomy): domain Bacteria; phylum Actinomycetota; class Thermoleophilia; order Gaiellales; family Gaiellaceae; genus 13-2-20CM-68-14. The sequence continues at coordinate 17,152 of JBPYFE010000090.1, read as the reverse complement.
CACGTACGTGCGCCCGCGCGACCTGACGATCGGCCTCGAGCCAGACGGCGACTCGACGGAGGCGATGGTCGAGCGCGTCGTCCACCTCGGCTTCGAGGTGCGCGTCGAGCTCGTCCGCGACGACGGCCAGCACCTGCTCGCGCAGCTGACGCAGGAGGAAGCTCAGTCGCTGGAGCTCGAGCGCGGGACGATCGTCTACGTCCGCCCGAGCCGCGAGACGGTCTTCAAGCCCTGACCGAGGCGTAGGCTCTCCGGCGATGCGAGTCGTGGCCGGGATAGCGGGCGTGGCGCTCGTCGCGCTCATGCTGAGCGAGTTCTTCGTCGCCTTCATGCTGCCGCGGCGCGTCAAGCGCGACCCGCGCGTCGCCCGCCGGTTCCTGCGCCTGCTCTGGGTTCCCTGGCGCGGGGTGGCGCGCCGTCTGCCGGCCGCGAGCGCGGACACGATGCTCGGGATCTACGGGCCGCTCGCGATCCTGATCGAGCTCGTCACCTGGGCCGTCGGGCTGGTGATCGGCTTCGGCCTGCTGGAGTGGGCGGTCGTCGGCGGCCCGTTCTGGGACGGCTTCGTCACGAGCTCCGGCCTCTTCCTGAGCGCCGGCTCTCCCGAGGGCTCCGTCGCGCTCCGCGTGGTCGAGCTCTTCGAGGCCGCGACCGGCGTCGCCGTCCTCTTCATCGTGATCGGCTACATGCCGTCCGTGTACAGCGCGTTCTCGCGGCGCGAGACGGCGGTCTCGCAGCTGGCGACGCGCGCGGGCTCGCCGCCGGCCGCCGCGGTGCTTCTCCACCGCGCCGCTGGCGCTGAGCACTGGCGCGAGTTCGAGCGCGACCTCCGGGCCTGGGAGGAGTGGGCGGCCGAGCTGATGGAGACGCACCTCTCCTACCCGCCGCTCGCCTGGTACCGCTCGCAGCACGTGAACCAGAACTGGCTCGCGGCGCTGACGGCGATGGTCGACGTCGCGGCGTTCGTCAAGGCCGCCGCGCCGCACGGCGAGATCGAGGCCGCCGACATCACCTACCGGATCGGCCGCCACGCGCTCGCCGACCTGGCGCTCCAGTTCGCGGTCGAGGTCGAGTCCGTCGACCGGCTCTCGGACGAGGAGTTCGACGAGCTCTTCGACGTCGTCGAGCGCTCGGGGGTCGAGAGCGTGGAGCGCGAGAAGGCGCGGCGGCACCTGAAGCGGTTCCGCGAGGAATACGAGCCGAACGCGCAGGCGCTCGCCGACCTGCTCGCGATCGAGCTGCCGCCGTGGTCGCACCGCGCCGACGACGAGGAGTCAGTGCGGCAGCCAGGCGTCCGGGTCGGCGGCGATGGACGCGACCTGGTCGGGCAGCCGACCGGCAACCAGGTCGGCAAGCGTGACGGTCTCCAGAACCGAACGTAGATTCGCGCGCATCGCGATCCAGACGTCCCGCAGCTGGGTCGCGGGCCCGTTGTACGCGACCTGCTCGGGCCGCATCCCGCGCACGTTCGCGATCGGGCCCTCGACGGCCCGGATCACGTCGGCGAGCGCGATCTCCTCCGCCGGCTGCGCGAGCCAGTAGCCACCCTCGGCGCCGCGCTGGCTCTGAACCAGGCCCGCGTGCTTGAGGTCGAGCAGGATGTTCTCGAGGAACTTGAGCGGGATCTCCTGGGCCTGCGCGAGCCGCTCGCCCTTGATCGGCCCGCCGTCCGACGCGGCGAGCTCCGCGCACGCGCGCAGCGCGTAGTCGACCTTCGCCGAGACCCTCACGTGCTGAATGTAGCCGCGCGCCCGCTGCGAGGTCTACGCAGCCGCCGTCGCCCGCGCACGGGCCGAGGCGACCCGGTTCTTGCCGCGGTTCTTCGCGTCGTAGAGCGCCCGGTCGGCGGCCGCGATCATGTCCTCGGCGCGGTCGTAGCCGTTCTTGTCTGCGACGCCGAAGCTCGCCGTGACGGCCAGGTCCTCGCCGCTCGGCAGCGGGACGCCGGCGCCGGCGACGTCCTTGCGCAGGCGCTGTGCGAGCGTCCGCGCGCCGGCGAGATCGGTCTCCGGAAGCAGAACGGCGAACTCCTCGCCGCCGTAGCGGGCGGCGACGTCGAGCTGCCTGACGCGGCCGCCGAGAACCTCGCCGACCTTCCTCAGCACGGCGTCGCCGACCTGGTGGCCGTGCGTGTCGTTCACCTGCTTGAAGTCGTCGATGTCGACCAGGATCAGCGCGAGCGTTCCGCCGGTCCGCTCGGAGCGCCGCCACTCGAGCGTCAGCTCCTCGTCGAAGCTCCGGCGGTTCGCGAGGCTCGTCAGCGAGTCGGTCGTCGCCTGGGAGGCGACGCGGCGGAAGTCGCTCAGCGTCCGCAGGATCGGCCGCGCGAAGAGGAGGCTTAGCAGCGCGAGCAGCGCGAACGAGCCGAGCGCGGCGAAGCGGATCCGCTGCCGGTACGGCCAGACGGCGGCGTCGATCGCAGACACGGCTCGAAGCGCCAGCAGCTGCGCGCCGTGCCCGTTCTGGATCGGCGTCAGCAGCGCCCGGTAGCGGGTGTGTCCGATCACCACGGTCGCGTTGTCGAGGCGGTAGCGCCGGCGCGTGCCGACGACGCGATTCCCGCGGACGACGTAGATCCGGTCGGCGGCGTCGTGCGGCGCGGCGCCGAGGAGCCGGCCCGCGAGCTGCTGGTCGAGCGGGAGCGCGCCGGTGATGCTGCCGATTCGTCGCCCGTTGACCGTCAGCCAGACCGTCCGCGTCATCGCGATCGGCGGCATGTGGCCGGCGATCGTGCGGCCCTCGAGCCTGAAGACGAGGTTCGGCTGCGAGCGGGCGAGCCTGCGAATCGCGGGCACGTCGCGGCGGATGAACGCCTCGGCGATCTTGGGCGAGCGGACGAAGTCGTCCGCGGAACCGGCCGTGTCGTCGCTCAGCTGCCCGACGCGGCGGGTCGCGGACTCGAGCTCGAGGCGCAGGTTCGCGTCGGCGCGCGCCCGCGCGTTGCGCAGCGCGCTCTGATCGAGGATCCGCACCGTCGCGACGACCGGGATCGCCGCGAGCAGGAGCAGTCCGCCGACCAGGTAGAGCGCGGACCGTCTGGTCGCGTTCAAGTGAGGTCGGCGCGGCCGTCCGCCGGTCGCTTCGACCGGCGTCGCCACGGATGCCGCCGCAGGCGCCATGACACGCTTATCGACCTGTGCGGTTTGCCGCTTTAGAACGGCATCCGATCAGAATTCGGTGTCGAGTAGCCCGGACTCGGTCGTGAATCCGGTCGGCGCCAGCCAGGCCATCGTCCCCGGCGCGACGACTGTGTACATCGTCCCGGCGCCCCGCGTGCCGAGCACCACCGTGACGGTGTCGTTCGCGAGCGTCATCGTCGAGCCCGTGAACGAGACTCCGTCCGTGTAGTGGCCCTGGAGGTCGACCCCGCCGAGCGCCCACAGCATCGAGCCGCCCGGAGTCTCGACCGTCAGGACGTCGCCGCCGGAGAAGTGCGACAGCACGACGGTGACCGGAGTCGCCGAGCCGTCCCAGCCGCTCAGGACGAGGTCCGGATTGACCGTGCTCGCGAACTTGAGCGCGATCGAGTCACCCGTCTCGGCGCGACCGGCCGTCGAGCCGCCGTTCGCCGTCTGGACGTCGGCGGGAGCCGGCATGACCGTCGGGGGCGGTGGGGGTGGGGGCGGCGGCGCCGGTGGAGGTGGCGGAGGCGGAGGTGGCGGTGGCGCAGGCGGAGGCGGCGCCGGAGGAGGCGGTGGGGGTGGCGGAGGCGGAGGCGCCGGAGGAGGCGGTGGCGGAGGAGCCGGGGGTGCCGGCGGAGGCGGTGGCGGGGGTGCCGGCGGTGCCGGGGGAGGAGGCGGGGGAGGCGTCGGGGGTGCCGGAGGGGGCGGAGGGGGCGGCGCAGGAGGCGCCGGAGGCGGAGGAGGCGGAGGCGGAGGCGTAGGCGGTGCCGGAGGCGCCGGCGGAGGAGGTGGGGGAGGCGCAGGCGCAGGCGGCGCCGGCGGGGGCGGCGGGGAAGCGGGTGGAGGCGCGGGGGCCGGCGGCGGCGCGGGCGGGGTCACGACCGGGAGCGGTGCCGGAGGCGGAGGCGGAGGCGAGGACGGCTCGACCGCTACCGGCGCCTGTGGCGCCGGCGGAGGCGGCGCCGCGTCGCCGGCGCCGAGGATCTGCTGGGACGATCCGCCCGAGTCGGGCAGCGGGTGCGAGATCAGGAGCGAAAGCGGCGCCGGCGCCGGCGTTGGCGCCTGCGACTTCTGCGGGAGCGACTGGGTCAGCTCCCACGTGTCGCCGACCTGCGGGAAGACGCTCGACTTGCCGACGGTCGTCAGCTCGGTCGTTGCTCCGGCCGGCGGCTGCTTTCCGCGCGTCACGTGCGCGGAGGTCCCGAAGAAGACCTGGCGTGCGCTCCTGGTGCCGCTGTCCGCGCGCGAGAGAACTGCGAGCACCGGCAGGCCGATCGTCAGCCAGAGGACGACGACGAGCGGCACCGCCACGAGGATCGGGAGCATGCGCGCGCGCGAGCGCAGGGACCGCTTCGTCCCGGGCAGCCGTTTCGGCAAATCGATGTAGGAACGCCGCATGAAACTCCTTTTCCGCGCGCGGAAACGCCTCCGCCCTCTCAGCGTAGGGAGCGCCCGACCGCAGGTGCCCCCCGGAAAGGGGATCCGAAGACCACTCGAACGGGTGAGGGCCCGGGCGGCTTCCGGTTAGGCTCCGGCGATGGCCGCGACCGACGAAGGAGCCAAGACCGCCGAGACCACGGCGGAGAAGCTGAGCGAGCTCGAAGCGCTCCGCGGCGAGGCGCTTCACGCCGGCAGCGACCGCGCCGTCGCCCGCCATCGCGAGCAGGGAAAGCTGCTCGCGCGCGAGCGGGCGGTGCGGCTGCTCGACCCCGGCTCGTTCGTCGAGCTCGACCGGTACGTGCGCCACCGCGAGTCGAACTTCGGGATGCTCGAACGCAGGCCCTACGGCGACGCGGTCGTCACCGGCTACGGAACGATCTTCGGCCGCAAGGTCTTCGTCTTCTCGCAGGACTTCACCGTCTTCGGCGGCTCTCTCTCCGAGGTGTTCGCCGACAAGATCTGCAAGGTCATGGACATGGCCGCCAAGTTCGGCTGCCCCGTGATCGGGATCAACGACTCCGGCGGCGCGCGGATCCAGGAGGGCGTCGTCTCGCTCGCCGGCTACGCCGAGATCTTCTGGCGGAACGTCCAGTGCTCGGGGGTGATCCCGCAGATCAGCCTGATCATGGGACCCTCTGCCGGAGGCGCCGTGTACTCGCCGGCGATGACGGACTTCATCCTGATGGTCGAGGGCTCGTCCTACATGTTCATCACCGGTCCAGACGTGGTGAAGACGGTCACGGGCGAGGAGGTGACGTTCGAGGAGCTCGGCGGCGCGGCCACGCACGCCGCGAAGAGCGGCGTCGCGCACTTCATCTCGCCCGACGAGGAGGCGGCGCTCGACGACGCGCGCTACCTGCTCTCGTTCCTGCCGCAGAACAACGTCGACCCGCCGCCGTACGCCGAGCCGTCGGATCCGGCCGGCCGTGAGGATCCCGACCTCGACACGCTGATCCCGGACGACCCGGCCAAGCCGTACGACATGAAGGACGTGATCGCCCGCGTGGTCGACGAGGGCGAGTTCCTCGAGGTGCACGAGCGCTGGGCGGAGAACATCGTCTGCGGCTTCGCGCGGCTGAACGGGCACCCGGTCGGCGTCGTCGGCAACCAGCCGCGGGCGCTCGCCGGCGTGCTCGACATCGACTCCTCGAACAAGGCGGCGCGGTTCGTCCGCACCTGCGACGCGTTCAACATCCCGCTGGTCACGTTCGTCGACGTCCCCGGGTTCCTGCCCGGCACCGCGCAGGAGTGGGGCGGGATCATCCGCCACGGCGCCAAGCTGCTCTACGCCTACTGCGAGGCGACGGTGCCGAAGCTGGCGGTGATCACGCGGAAGGCATACGGCGGCGCCTACGACGTCATGAGCTCGAAGCACATCCGCGCCGACTTCAACTTCGCCTGGCCCACGGCGGAGGTGGCGGTGATGGGGCCCGAGGGCGCGGTCAACATCGTCTTCCGCAAGGAGCTGGAGACCGCGGCCGACCCGGAGGCGAGGCGCGCCGAGCTGATCGCCGACTATCGCCGCCAGTTCGCCAACCCGTACGCGGCGGCCGAGCGGGGCTACGTCGACGACGTGATCGAGCCCCGCCGCACCCGTCCCGTGCTGATCGACGCGCTCGAGACATCGCTGACCAAACGGGAACGGCGCCCGCCGCGCAAGCACGGCAACATTCCGCTCTGAGCGGCGCGCCCCTCCCAAGGGTGGGGAGCGAAGGACCACCCGCCACCCGCGGTCAGCGTATCGGCGTTCCGCGCACGTGTCCGTGCCGCAAACGCGCCGAAACCGGGCCGAAAACGCGCTAGCTTTGCGGCGGCTAGACCGCCGCCAGGTGGCGACGCGGCTCGGCCGTGACCTCCGGCGCGAGCTCGTCCTCGAGCGCGGCGACGACGGCGGGGTCGAACTGGCTGCCGGCGCATGCGCGCAGCTCGGCCAGCGCGGCCTCGGGCGACCGTCGGCCGCGATAGAGCCGGTCCGACGTCATCGCGTCGTACGCGTCGGCGACGAAGATGATCCGCGCCCCGAGCGGAATCGCCTCGCCCTCGAGCCGGTCGGGGTAGCCGGCGCCGTCCCAACGTTCGTGATGGTGGAGAACCCAGTCGGCGACCGGATCGACGCCGAGGCTGTCGAGCATCCGGTAGCCGATCTGCGGGTGGCGCTCGAGCACGAGCCGCTCCGGATCGGTCAGCGGGCCCGGCTTCCGGAGCAGCTCCTCGGGAAGGGCCAGCTTGCCGAGGTCGTGCAGGCTGGCGGCGAGCCGCGTCAGCTCCGTCTGCTCGCGGTCGAGGCCGAGGCGCGTTGCGATCCGGACGGCGAGCTGGGCGACGCGCTGGGAATGGAAGCCGGTGTAGACGTCGCGCGCGTCGACGGCGCGCGCGAGACTTGCGGCCGCGCGAAGTCGGGCGGCGCGGTCACCGCCGGTCGCAAGCCGCTTCAGCTCGGCGAGCTCGACGGCGTCGGACCGGTAGCTGCGGGCCTGGTTCTTTCCGTACTCCTTCGCCCAGTAGAGGGCGCTGTCGACGAGCCGCAGCAGCTCGTCGCGAGCACGCGCGTGGTCGGGCGCGACGGCGATTCCGGCGCTGACGGTGATCGAGCCCATGTGCTCGAGGTCGATCGCCGAGATGCGGTCGATGATCGACTCGGCGGCGGTCAGCGCGTCGGACTCCTCGTAGCCGGGCAGCAGCACGGCGAACTCGTCGCCGCCGAGCCGGAACGCCTCGCCGGTCTGCCTGAGCCTCGTCGCCACCAGCGAGAGGACGCGGTCGCCGGCCGGATGGCCGAAGCGGTCGTTGATCCGCTTGAAGTCGTCGACGTCGACGAGGCAGATCGACAGCGGCCGGCCGTAGCGCAGCGCGTGCTCGAGCTCGCGCGCCAGCCGCTCGTGGAAGTGGCGGTGGTTGCCGAGCCCGGTCAACGGGTCGGTCAGCGCGAGCCGCACCGCGCGCAACGCGCGCAGCAGCGCCCGCTGGTAGAGCTGGATCGCGAGCAGTGGGCCGACGAGCGCGACCGAGAGGAGCGGAGAGCGCTCCCAGAGGACGACGAGGGTCAGCACAGCCGAGCCCATGAGCGTGAACGGCAGGACGGTCTTCGTGACGCTCGAGCGGATCAGCCGCGGCCACGACGTGTTGTTCCCGCGCGCGACCACGGCGGTGATCAGCAGCAGGTTCACGGCGTAGCAGACGTACGTCGCGACGACGACGCGCGCCGCGGTCGCGGCCGGGTGCGTGCCGTCGATCGGCGCGATCACGAGCCCCGCGCTCGCGGCTGTCAACGCGAACGCGAACGAGTTGTAGGCGATGCGGATCGGCGGCCGGCGGTCGAGGAGCTGCATGATCGCCGGGGTCGCGAAGACGACGAGGACGCCGGCGGCCCATCCGAAGAGCACGATCGCGGAGAGGCCGAAGACGAAGGCGAGGGAGACGCCGCTCGCGTCGAGGTCGTCGACGGGAACGGGGAAGCGGTCGGCCAGCAGCGATGCGCCGAGGAACGCCGCGAGCCCGGCGAGCTCGGTCGCGCTGTGCGGCGTCCGGGCGAAGCTCACGGCAGCCGCGACCACGGTCACGAACCCGGCGACACAGACCGGGATCACGACCGGGTACAGGCGGCGGCGGGCCCGAGTGGAGGCGGTCATCCCGCTACCACTCGAGGAACGACGCCCAGCCGAAGAGCAGACCAAGCGCGACGACGACTGCGATCAGCAGTGCGACGCGGATAAGCGGCTTCCACTGCAGCAAAGCGGACCTCCCTCCAAGCGGACAGCAGCGATTTTTGCCTGCTAGGAGTGCGAAGCCATCACCCGGAAGGGTGATTCGGCTCCGCTAGGAGAGACCGGCTTCGGCGAGCGGGCGCCGGGCCCAGGCGAAGCGCTGCTTGTACCAGCCGGACAGCTGCGCGAGGGCGACGCCATAGCCGGACGAGTGGATGAACCAACCGTTGCCGAGATAGATCCCGGTGTGGTCGACCTCGCTCGGCTTCGAGCGCGGACCGTTGGCGCCCCAGAAGAGGACGTCGGCCGGCTTCAGCTTCGCGAACGGGATCCGCTTCGCAGCCGGGACCTCGCCGCTCATCTGGAACGTCGTCCGTCCCTTCAGCGTCGACGACAGGCCGACGGCTCCCGCGTACGTCTGCAGCTTGTAGACGCGCCAGACGAAGCCCGAGCAGTCGAACCCGCCGGGCGCCGCGATTCCGAACGGCGACTCCGCGTTCTCGCTCGTACCGCCCCAGACGTAGGGGTAGCCGATGAACTGGACGGCGGTGCTGAGGATCCGCTTCTGCCAGGGCGTGTACGCCGGGAGCTGGAAGGCGTCCGCGGCGCTGGTGACGGCGTCGGTCTCCCAGCCGCGGAAGTCGAGAATCTGAGCGGCTGAGTACGCCGCTTCGGCGCGGGTCGCCGGCTGCGACGGCAGCAGCTCGAGCGAGTCGAGCTGCGCCGGATGGTTCGTCCGCAGGCCGAGCAGCCGCGCGACGACCTCGGTGCCGAACCGGCTCGGCGTCTTCAGCCCGGCGCTGCGCGCGGCAGCGGTGAACTCGGCAGCCGTGTCACGTAGGCCGAGGCCGCCGACGAGGCCGGCGTCGAGCCCGGCCATGGTCACCGGCACGGCCGGCGTCGCGGGTGGCTGCGCCGGAGAGGCGTCGGTCGTGTCGAGCCCGGCCTCGAGGTTCGCGAGCGCGCCGCGGGTGAGCACGCTGTTCGGCTTGAAGTTCTGAACCGACTTCGCCATCAGGCCGTGCGAGACGACGATCTTGATCTCGCGCTTCGCCCAGTCGGGAGCGGCGGGGCTGTACGCGAGCCCGGCGCCCGACTGGGCGGCGGCGGGCGCTGCGAGCACGGCGACGAACGCACAGATGAAAAGGATGCGGCTCATCCCGCGCTTCGCATCGGCAGCGGGTGGAGGAGCCTTTAGTCTGCGGCGCGATGGAGCTCGAGATCACGCCCGAGGCCGATCCGGATCAGCGCGAGGCGATCGAGGCCGCCCTCGAGCGGCTGCTCGCGGACGCGGCTCTCCCGCCCGCGTACCTCAGCGCCTGGCGGCAGGCCGGGATCGCCGAGAACGTCTCCGCGGACTAGTCGCTACGCGACGGCCCGACCGCGGAGCAGCCCCGGCGCCACGCGGGCGTAATCGAGGCCCGAGATCCACGTCAGCACCAGGGCGACCATCAGCGCCCACCACGCGACAGACGTGCTCCATGCACCAGCCGCGGCGAGCCCGCCGACGGCGGCGGCGACGGCCTGCGACCACGTCTTCAGCTTCCCGAGATCCCGCGCGTGGATGACGACGCCACGCTCGAGCGCGGCGAGCCGCAGGCCCGAGACGAGCAGCTCGCGGGCGACGATCGCGGCGACCATCCAGGCGGGAAAGACGTCGCTCCCGATCAGGACGATCAGCACCGTCAGGACGAGCAGCTTGTCCGCCACCGGGTCGAGCAGCGAGCCGAGCTCGGACGTGCCGCCGCGCGAGCGCGCGACCCGTCCGTCGAGCCAGTCCGTGCTCATCGCGAGGCAGAAGAGCCCGGTCGCCCAGTAGTAGTGGGCCGGGAAATCCCAGACGAAGAGAAGCGCGACGACGGGCACGGCCGCGGCACGCGCGACCGTCAGCTGGTCGGCGAGTCCCATTCGTCGAGAGAATACGCGCGCATGGCCGTTTTCTCGAAGGTCCTGGTCGCCAACCGCGGCGAGATCGCCGTCCGTGTGTTCCGCACGCTGCGCGAGCTCGGAATCGGCACGGTCGCGGTCTACTCGGAGCCCGACCGCGGCTCGCTCCACGTCGCCGTCGCCGACGAGGCGTACGTCGTCGGCCCCGGGCCGGCGTCGGAGAGCTACCTGAACCAGGAACGGCTGCTCGACGTCGCCCGCCGCGCGGGGGCCGAGGCGGTACATCCCGGCTACGGCTTTCTCGCCGAGAACGCCGGCTTCGCGCGCGCCTGCGCCGAGGCCGGTCTCGTCTGGATCGGGCCGCCGCCGGAGGCGATCGAGGCGATGGGGTCGAAGACGCGCGCGCGCGAGACGATGGAGCGCGCCGGCGTGCCGATCGTTCCCGGTACCACGGCCCCGATCGACTCCGCGGCCGACGTCGTCCGGCTCGGCGACGAGATCGGCTGGCCGATCGCGATCAAGGCGTCGTCAGGGGGAGGCGGCAAGGGGCTCAAGGTCGTCCCCGGACTGGACGAGGCCGAGCGCGCGTTCGAGTCGGCGCGCCGGGAGGGCGAGGCCTACTTCGGAGACGCGGCCGTCTACGTCGAGCGCTACCTCGAGGACCCACGCCATGTCGAGGTGCAGGTGCTGGCCGATTCCCACGGCAACGTCGTCCACCTCGGCGAGCGCGAGTGCTCGATTCAGCGGCGGCACCAGAAGCTCGTCGAGGAGACGCCGTCGGCGGCGGTCGACGACGAGCTCCGGAAGCGGATCGGCGCGATCGGCGTCGAGGCCGCCCGGGCCGTCGGCTATCGGAGCGCGGGCACGATCGAGGGGCTCCTCGACCGCGACGGCAACTACTTCTTCCTGGAGATGAACACGCGGATCCAGGTCGAGCACACCGTCACCGAGCTCGTCACCGGCCTCGATCTCGTGCGCGAGCAGGTTCTCATCGCGGCGGGAGAGCCGCTATCGCTGCGCCAGGAGGACGTCCGGCTGAACGGGCACGCGATCGAGTGCCGGATCAATGCCGAAGATCCGTCCAACGGCTTCTTGCCCGCGCCCGGGAGGATCACGAGCTACCGGGAGCCCGCGGGCCCGGGTGTCCGCGTCGATTCCGGCGTGACCGCGGGGAGCGAGGTCGTCGGCCTGTACGACCCGCTCGTCGCGAAGCTCGTCGTCCACGGCGTCGACCGCGAGCATGCTCGGCGCCGGATGCTCCGCGCGCTCGGCGAATACGAGATCGGCGGGATCACGACCCTGATCGGATTCCACCGCGCGCTGCTCGAGCACTCGTGCTTCAAGGCGGCCGAGACGTGCCGCAACGTCGTCGAGTCGGCAGAGCTGGCGGAGGCGGCGGAGCAGTTGTCTCATTCGCAAACAACGGTAGCCGCAGCGGCGGACGGCAAGCTCCGCGAGCGCGTGACGACCGTCGAGCTCGACGGTCGGCGCTACGCAGTGAAGGCGCTCGTCCCGGAGCCTCCGTACGCGGAGCTCGCGAGGCGGCGGCGCGAGCGCGCGAGCGGCGGCGGCGGGCACGGGGCGGCGCGCGACGCCGTCGTGACGCCGATGCAGGGCACCGTCCTCGCCGTCGAGGTCGCAGACGGTGACGCCGTCCAGGCGGGCCAGGTCATCTGCGTCGTCGAGGCGATGAAGATGGAGAACGAGATCGCCGCACACCGCGACGGGACCGTGACGGAGCTCTCGGTCGCGCCGGGCGCGGCCGTCGGCGCCGGACAGGTCGTCTGCGTCATCGCCGACGGAAGCTGACGCGCCGCTAGAGTCCCGCGCCGGTGGACCTTTACGAGTACCAGGGCAAAGAGCTCTTCAGGCGCTTCGGAATCCCCACGTCGGAAGGGCGGCTCGCGGCGACGCCGGCAGAGGCACGGGCGGCTGCCGAGGAGCTCGCCGGCCAGGTCGTCGTCAAGGCGCAGGTGCTGACCGGCGGGCGCGGCAAGGCCGGTGGGGTCAAGCTTGCTGAGAACCCGGACGACGCCGAGCAGAAGGCGAACGACATCCTCGGGCTCGACATCAACGGCCATGTCGTGCGCAAGCTCTGGATCGAGCGCGCCTCGGACATCGCCAAGGAGTACTACCTCTCCGTCACCTTCGACCGCGGGGAGAAGAAGCCGCTGTTCATGCTGACGACGGAGGGCGGGGTCGAGATCGAGCAGGTCGCCGAGGAGACGCCGGAGAAGCTCGCGCGCCTGCACATCGACCCGCTCGAGGGCTACCAGCCCTACCAGGCGCGCCGCCTCATCTACGGCGCCGGGATCGACGACCCGAACGAGCAGAAGCAGGTCCTCGACATCGTCGGGAAGCTCTACGACTGCTTCGTCTCGACGGACGCGATGCTCTGCGAGATCAACCCGCTGATCGTGACGCCCGACGGAGAGGTTCGGGCGCTCGACTCCAAGTTCACCGTCGACGACAACGCGCTCTACAAGCACCCGGACATCGCCGAGATGAGCGACCCGGAGTCGATCCCGCCGGAGGAACGCGCCGCGCGGGAGAAGGGCGTCACCTACGTCAAGCTCGACGGCGAGGTCGGGATCCTCGGCAACGGCGCCGGGCTCGTGATGTCGACGCTCGACGTGATCGCGCTCGCGGGTGGGCGCGCGGCGAACTTCTGCGACCTCGGCGGCGGCGGCGACGCGCAGGGCGTGGTGGACGCGCTCGAGGTGATCACGGCGGATCCGCAGGTTCGCTCGATCTTCTTCAACATCTTCGGCGGGATCACGCGCACCGACGAGGTCGCGCGCGGGATCCTGCAGGCGCTCGGCCAGATGGAGATCGCGCATCCGATCGTCGTCCGCCTCGACGGCACGAACGCCGAAGAGGGACGCGCGATCCTCGCCGACGCCGGCCCCGAGAACCTCTACGTCGAGCCGACGATGCTGCAGGGCGCGAAGCGCGCCGTGGAGCTGGCGGGATGAGCACTCTCTGGGACGAGCGCGCGCAGGCCTACCGCGACTCGAAGACGCATGCCGAGGGCGACGACCTCGATCGCGTCGTCGAGTGGTGCGCGCCCGGGCCCGGCCGGAAGGTGCTCGACGTCGCGACCGGCGGCGGGCACGTCGCCCGGCGGCTCCGCGAGGAAGGGGCCGAGGTCGTGACCACGGACGCCTCGCCCGGGATGAAGCCCGACGTCGTCTCCCGCGCGGAGGACCTTCCCTTCGCCGACGGCTCCTTCGACTGCGTCGTCTCGCGGATCGCGCCGCACCACTTCGGCGACGTGCGCCGCGCCGTCGAGGAGATGGCCCGCGTCTCGAACGACGTCGTCGTGATCGAAGACACGCTCTTCTCGGACGAGCGCCACGAGCAGGCGGAGAAGCTGCGCGACCCGACGCACGTGCGCAACTACACCGAGGACGAGTGGGTCGGCTTCCTCTCCGACGCCGGCCTCGAGGTCGAGCAGCGGCAGCTCTTCGAGAAGGTGCACCCGCTCGAGGACTGGCTCGCGCGAACCGGTTGCGAGGGCGAGGAGGCCGAGCGCGTGAAGGAGCTGCTCGCCGACCGGATGAACGACGACGGCACCGCCTGGACGGACGTGAAGATCGTGCTCAAGGCGAGAAAGTCCCAGCGCTGATGGCGATCATCGTCGACAAGAGCACGAAGCTCGTCGTCCAGGGCGCGACCGGCCGCGAGGGGTCGTTCCACACGCTACGGAACCGCGACTACGGGACGAACGTCGTCGCCGGCGTGACGCCGGGCAAGGGCGGCCAGGAGCTCGAAGGGATCCCGGTCTTCGACACGGTCGCCGACGCGGTCACGGAGACCGGCGCCAACACGTCGATGGTCTTCGTCCCCGCGCGCTTCGCCGCCGACGCGATCTACGAGGCGGTCGACGCCGGGATCGAGACCGTGATCTGCATCGCCGAGGGTCTCCCGGCCCACGAGATGCTCCGCGTCTACAACTACATCCGCCCCCGCGGGATCACGATGCTCGGCCCGAACTGTCCGGGCGCGCTCTCGCCCGGGAAGGCGAACGTCGGGATCATCCCCGCCGAGGTCTTCCAGCCGGGCGCGATCGGGCTCGTCTCCAGGTCGGGGACGCTCACGTACCAGATCGGCCACGAGCTGACGCAGCGCGGACTGGGCAACTCGACGATCGTCGGCATCGGCGGCGACCCCGTCGTGGGCTCGTCGTTCATCGACGTCCTACGCCGGTTCGAGGACGACGACGAGACCGAGGTCGTCGTCATGGTCGGCGAGATCGGCGGCAGCGAGGAGGAGAAGGCGGCCGCGTTCATCGGCAACGAGATGACGAAGCCGGTGGTCGGCTACATCGCGGGCTTCAGCGCCCCGCCGGGCAAGACGATGGGCCACGCGGGGGCGATCATCTCGGGTTCGTCGGGCACGGCCGAGGCGAAGAAGGAAGCGCTCGAGGCCCAGGGCGTTCGCGTCGGGACGACGCCGACCGAGGCCGCGGAGCTCGCGGCCGAGGTCGCGGCCGGGACGCGCGCCTAGCGCACGCGCAGGCCGGCGCAGCTCATGGCTTTGTTGCCGGCCGCGTCGCTCGCCTCGACGCAGAACCGCCCGCGGAACGCCCGCCTCGGCGCGCGCCAGGCGACCCAGTAGGCGATGCCGCCCTCGGTCTGGCGAAGCGGCCGTGAGAACCGCCGGACGAGCGTCCGCCCGCGGTAGACGAGGATCCGCTCCGACGTCTCGCCGCGGTCGTCCTGGACCCGGTAGCGGAGCTTGATCGCGCGGCGTCTGCGTCCTGCGGCGGCGAACGTCCGCACGACCGGCGCGGTCGTGTCCGCCGTAGGCGGGGTGCCGGTGTTCACCGGCGGCGGAGGCGGCGGAGCCGGCGGAGGAGACGGTGGTGGCGAAGGCGGAGGCGGTGCGGGAGGCGCCGGCGCCGCCGGCGTTGCGATCGTCAGCGCCGCCAGTGCGTTCAACCGGCCGTAGCCGAACCAGGAGTGCCACGTGCAGCCGTCGCACGTGCCGTACGGGTCGCTTCCGTACGTAACCCCGCCGACCTTGGCCGCGCTGGCGGCGAGCACACGGCGCACCTCAGCCGGCGTCGACGACGGGTACTCGCCGAAGCGCAGAGCCGCGACGCCCGAGACGAACGGCGCCGCCATCGAGGTCCCGTCCCAGGCCTGGTAGTCGTCCGGCCAGACCGTCGAGAGGATCGAGGTGCCCGGAGCGGAGACGAACACGTTCGGGTAGCCGTAGTTCGAGAAGCTCGCCTTCGCATCCATGTCATCGGTCGCCGCGACGCCGACGACACCCGGGCAGCCTGCCGGGGAGACGACGGTCGACGAGTTGTCGTTCCCGGCCGCCGCGACGACGAGCGCGTGGTAGGTGTGCTCGGCCGTGTAGGCGGCGTCGCAGTCCGTCTGGCTGTACGGGCCGCCGAGGCTGAGGTTGATCACCTTGCCGCCGTGCTGCGCAGCCCAGAGGATCCCGTTCGCGACGTCGACCGAGCTGCCGGAACCCGTGTTGTCGAGGACCTTCACCGGGATGATCGGGGACGAGAAGGCGACGCCGGCGACGCCGAGGCCGTTGTTCGTGGCGGCGCCGAGGATCCCGGCAACGTGGGTTCCGTGGCCATAGTCGTCGGCGGCCGGATCCGAGACGCACGGCTGGTCGAGCGTGCAGTTCGCGCCCAGACCGGTGCTGACGCGCCCGGCCAGGTCCTCGTGGTTCGCCTGGACTCCCGTGTCGACGACCGCGATCGGCACGCCCCCGGTCGCGACGTAGGAGCCGGGGTAGACCGCCCACGCCGCCGGCGCCGAGATCTGCGCCAGGCCCCACTGGCCCGCCGAATAGCCCGGGTCGTTCGGGGCCGGCAGGTCGAACGAGTGCACGGCGTAGTTCGGCTCCGCGTAGACGACGTCCGAGCGTCGGTCGTATGCGGCGACCCGCGCTGCGACGGACTCGCCGGGCGCGAGGTGGACGATCGAGACATGGTTCGCGGTCTGGCCGGCCGCCGTATCGCCTGCCGCGGCGACTTTCGCGGACGCGCGGCCCGGCTGCGCGAACCTGACGAGGATCGTCGCAGCCGAAGCGTGCGCCGGCAGTGCGCAGGCGAGGGCGAAAGCGGCGATGACGAAGCGGCGAGTCGACATGCTGCGGCTCTCCGCTCATCGGCAGAGCCTCAGCGCTCCTGCAGCCCGAACGAAGGATGGGCGGACGTCTCTGGCAGTCTGAGGCGATGGGCCTTTTCCGCCGCGTGTTCCGCCTCATCTGGGGCGACGACGTCGACCGCGCCCTGTGGCCGGTGCTCGCCGTCGACACGATCGGCTCGCTCGGCGGGGGCATGGCCTGGACGTTCATCGGGATCTGGGCGATCAAGAAGCTCCAGGCCGGCCAGGGCGCGCTCGGCGCCGCCTATCTCGTCAGCGCCCTGCTCGGCATCGCCGCGGGCTACGCCGGCGGCCACTTCTCGGACCACATCGGCCGCAAGCCGCTGATCGTGCTGAGCTGGATCCTCCAGACGGTCCTCGTGCTCGCGTTCCTCGCTGCGGGTGCGAACGAGAAGATCGGGCTCGGGCTCATCTGCCTCGGCGGCCTCTTCTGGCAGGTCGGCCGCGCAGCCGACCAGGCGCTGATCGCCGACGTCGTCCCGGAGGAGCGGCGCGAGGCGGCGTACGCGAGCGTGCGAGTAGGCAACAACCTCGGCATCACGATCGGGCCTCCGCTCGGAGGAGCCCTGCTCGCGCTCGGCAGCTGGCACGCCCTCTTCGCCGGCTCCGCCGTGATCTCGTTCGCGACCTTCCTGATCGCCGCGAAGTACCTGCCCGAGCGCGGCCTTTACGCGGCCGAGGAGCCGCCGCAGCGGCAGTCGTTCGGCGTCATCCTGCGTGACCGCCCGTTCCTGCTCTTCCTCGCCTCGGCCTGCTTGGCGTGGGCGGTCTACGTCTCGTACGAGGTGATCCTGCCGATCTCCCTCGTGCAGTCGCACGGCCTCTCGCCGGCGGCGTGGGGATTCGTGCTGATCGTCAACCC
>JBPYFE010000089.1:0-14037 GCA_051986525.1 Gaiellaceae bacterium | reverse complement strand
TTGCTCCCGTCGTCGCCGCGGAGCCGCAGGCCGTGGGTGGCGAGCGTCTCCTTGACCTCCTCGATCGACTTCTTGCCGAAGTTCGGGATCGCCGCCAGCTCGTTCTCCGACTTCATCACCAGGTCGCCGATCGTCTCGATGCCGACCCGCTTGAGGCAGTTGTAGGAGCGGACGCCGAGCTCGAGCTCCTCGATCGGGAAGTTCTCCATCCCGTGCGCGAGCGACGGCTCGACTGCTGCGCCGCCGTCGACGACGGCCGCCGCCTCCCCGAAGCCCTCCATCTTCTCGATGTCGGTGAAGATCGCGAGCTGGCGGATCAGGATCTCGGCCGCCTGGCCGATCGCCTCGCGGGGGTCGATCGACCCGTCGGTGGTGATATCGAGGCGCAGCTTGTCGTAGTCGGTGCGCTGCCCGACGCGGGCGGCCTCGACGTCGTACGAGACCCGGCGAACCGGCGAGAACATCGAGTCGATCGGGATCACGCCGATCGTGTGCTCGGGCCCGCGGTTCAGCTCCCCCGGCACGTAGCCGCGGCCGCGGCCGATCGTCAGCGTCACCTCCAGCTTGCCCTTGTCGGCGAGGTTGGCGATCTCGAGGTCCGGGTTGAGGATCTCGAGCTCGGCCGGCGCCTGGATGTCCGAGGCCTTCACCGGGCCCGGGCCCTTCTTCTGGAGCCGGACCTCGACCTCCGGCGATTCGCCGTGGAGGCGGCAGATCAGGTTCTTCAGGTTGAGGATGATGTCGGTGACGTCCTCGCGGACGCCCGGCAGCGTCGTGAACTCGTGCGCGACGCCCTCGATCTTCACCGAGGTCACGGCGGCGCCCTCCAGCGAGGAGAGCAGCACGCGGCGCAGCGAGTTGCCGAACGTGTAGCCGAAGCCGCGATCGAGAGGCTCGATCACGAAGACACCGCGGTCCTCTTCGACCTCTTCGTGGACGATCTTCGGAACCTGGAATTCGATCATGCGAGTTGCCAATGCAGTCCTTTCCTAAGCCGGCGGGTAGGCCGGCGACCTCCTACTTCGAATAGAGCTCGACGATCAGCGACTCCTGGACCGGGGTGTCGATCTCCGCGCGGTCGGGCCACTTCAGGATCTTCCCGGTCAAGCCGTCGTGATCGGCCTGGAGCCACGGCGCGACCGAGGCGGTCAGGTCCGTCGCGTCACGGACGGCCTGCTCGGCAGACGAGCCGGTCCGCATCGTGATCACGTCGTTCGGCTTGACCTGGTAGCTGGGAATGTTCACGCGCTTGCCGTTGACCTGGAAGTGGCCGTGGCGGACGAGCTGGCGCGCCTGCGCGCGCGACGCGGCGAAGCCGAGCCGATAGACGACGTTGTCGAGCCGCGTCTCGAGCATCCGGAGCAGGTTCTCGCCGGTGATCCCGCTCAGCCGGTTCGCCTTCTCGTAGTACGTCCGGAACTGCTTCTCGAGCAGACCGTAGTAGCGGCGCGCCTTCTGCTTCTCGCGCAGCTGGAGCAGGTACTCCGACTGCTTGATCCTGCCACGGCCGTGCTCGCCCGGCGGGTAGCTACGCCGCTCGATCGCGCACTTCTCGGTCAGGCAGCGCTCGCCCTTGAGGAAGAGCTTCATCCCCTCGCGGCGGCACTGCTTGCACTTCGGCGAACGGTCGCGGGCCATCAGACACGCCTCCGCTTCTTCTGCCGCACGCCGTTGTGGGCCTGCGGGGTGACGTCGCGAACGCCGAGGATCTCGAGGCCGGCGGCCTGGAGCGATCGGATCGCCGTCTCACGGCCGGAGCCCGGCCCCTTCACGAAGACCTCGACCTTCTGGAGGCCGTGCTCCATGCCCTTGCGGGCGGCCGCGTCGGCAGTCACCTGCGCGGCGAACGGCGTCGACTTGCGCGAGCCCTTGAACCCGGCGGAGCCCGCCGACTCCCAGACGATCACGGCGCCGTCCTTGTCCGTCAGCGAGACGATCGTGTTGTTGAACGACGTCTTGATGTGGGCCTGGCCGATCGCGATGTTCTTCTTGACGCGGCGGCGCGTGCGGCCGCGGCCCGCTGCCTTCCTCGGGGGCGCCACTTACTTCGCCGCCTTCTTGCCGCGTCCGACCGTCTTCTTCGGGCCCTTGCGGGTGCGGGCATTCGTCTTCGTCCGCTGGCCGTTGACGGGCAGGCCGCGCCGATGACGGATGCCGCGGTAGGCGCCGATCTCGACGAGGCGCTTGATCGCCTGCTGGCGCTCGCGCCGCAGGTCGCCCTCGACCTGGTACTGGTCGTCGATGTGGCGCTGGAGCTTTGTGACCTCCTCGTCCGTGAGGTCCTTGATCTTCTCGTCCGGTGACAGCTCGAGCGCGGCGCAGATCTTGCGCGCGCTCGTGGGGCCGATCCCGTAGATGTACGTCAGGCCGATCTCGAGACGCTTCTGGTTCGGCAGGTTCACTCCGGCGATGCGTGCCACTGGGTCTCCTCTATCCCTGTCTCTGCTTGTGTCGCGGGTTGGAACAGATGACCATGGTCGTGCCGTGCCGCTTGATCACCCGGCAGCGCTCACACATGGGTTTGACGGACGCTCTGACCTTCATCGGTGCCTTTTCTCGGTTCGACCGGCCCGACGTTCGCGACCAGTCACGGGGTCATAGATATAGGCCACGGCACAGCGGCGGCTGCGCCGTGAGGGCTCATCGTAGCAAAACGGGTGCTGCAGTCAGGATCCGCGGGCCGGCCGCCGTCACGGCCACGGTGTGCTCGAAATGGGCCGAGAGCGACCCGTCGGCGCTCGAGATCGACCACTCGTCGTCGTGCACGACGATGTCCGGGCCGCCGATGTTGATCATCGGCTCGATCGCGAACGTCATCCCCTCGGCGAGCAGCGGCCCACGCCCGGGGTGGCCGTAGTTGGGGATCTGCGGGTCCTCGTGCATCGAGCGTCCGACGCCGTGGCCGACGAGGGTGCGGACGACCGAGAACCCGGCCGCCTCGGTCACGTTCTGCACGGCGTGTGAGATGTCGGACAGGCGGTTCCCCACGGCACACTGCTCGATCCCGGCATTCAACGCGGTCTGCCCCACCTCGAGCAGCCGCTCCGCATCGGCGGAGACCTCGCCGATCGCGAAGGTGTAGGCGGAGTCGGCGACGAAGCCGTCGAGGGTGACGCCGACGTCGACGGAGAGGATGTCGCCGTCCCCGAGCCGGTACGGGCCGGGGATGCCGTGGACGATCATCGCGTTCGGGGAGAGACACGTCGCCGCCGGGTACCCGCGGTAGCCCTTGAACGTCGGGTAGCCGCCCTGGCCCGTGATGTACTCGTCGGCGAGCTCGTCGAGCTCGGCGGTGGTCACCCCGGCACGTGCGTGCTCGCCGATCAGGGCGATCGTGTCGGCGACGATGCGGCCCGCACGGGCCATCCGCTCCAGTTCCTCGGGCGACTTGCGGATGATCACGCGGTCACCTGGTCGAGGGCAACCCGGATCTCCGCGAAGACGTCGTCGACCGGACGGTCCGCGTGGATGCCGACGACGTTCCCCCGGGTCGAACGGTAGTACTCGACGAGCGGAGCGGTCTCGCGCTCGTAGATCTCGAGCCGCTTGCGGATCGCGTCCGGCGTGTCGTCGGTCCGTCCCTCGTCGGCCGCGCGCTTCGCCAGACGCTCGAGCAACACCTCGCGCTCGCCGACCTGGAGCTCGAAGACCACGTGGAGGTTGCGGTCCAGCCGCGAGAGGAGCGCGTCGAGCGCCTCGGCCTGCGGCGTGTTGCGCGGAAAGCCGTCGAGGATGAAGCCGGGGATCGTGTCGCCGCGGTCGAGGCGCGACTCGATCAGGTCGACGATGGTCTCGTCGTCGACCAGGTCACCCCGGTCGTAGATCTCGCGAACCCGGCGCCCGAGCTCGGTGTCGAGCTCCTTGATCTCCCGGATCATGTCGCCGGTCGCGATCTGCGGGATCCCGTAGGTCCGCGAGATGAGCTTCGCCTGGGTTCCCTTGCCGGATCCCTGGGGCCCGAGAAGAAGGATGTTCACGCCCTACCGCCGGCGGGGCCCACTACCGAAGGAAGCCCTCGTACGAACGCATCATCATCTGCGACTCCATCTGGCGCATGGTGTCCAGGGCGACGCCGACGATGATCAGCAGCGAGGTACCGCCGAGGAACGTGCTGGTCGACTGCGAGAAGTGGAAGAACTGGATGAGGAACGTCGGCAGTACGGCGACGACCGCCAGATAGAGGGACCCCGGCAGCGTCAGCCGCGAGAGCACCCGGTCCAGGTACTGCGCGGTCGGCGGACCGGGCCTGATCCCGGGGATGTAGCCGCCGTACTTCCGCAGGTTCTCGGCCTGGTCGACCGGGTTGAACTGGACCGCCGTGTAGAAGTAGGTGAAGACGATGATCAGGATCGCCTCGATCGTCAGATAAGGCCAGTCGGTCTGGGTGAAGTTGCGGTTGATCCAGGGCTGCGTCTGGGGGAAGAACTGTCCGATCGTCGGCGGGAACGCCATGACCGCGGCGGCGAAGATGATCGGGATCACCCCGGCCATGTTCACGCGCAACGGCAAGTAGGTCGACCCGCCCGCGGTCATGCGTCGCCCGACCTGGCGTTTCGCGTACTGGATCGGGATCCGGCGCTGGCCCTCCTGCATGAATACGACGGCGACGATCACGCCGAGCGCCAGCAGCGGGAAGAAGAGCTTCGTGGTCGGCCCGCCGTCGATCCACGCGCGCACGGCAAGGGGTGCGCGGTCGATGATCGAGGCGAAGATCAGCAGGGAGATGCCGTTGCCGACGCCCCGCTTGGTGATCTGCTCGCCAAACCACATCAGCAGCGTCGTACCGGCGGTGAGGGTGACGATGATCAGCACGAGGCGCCCGGTGTTGGCGCTGAGGATGTGCTGCCGGCGGAACAGGTACGAGTAGCCGACCGCCTGGGCGGCGGCGAGGACGACCGTCAGGTACCGGGTGTACTGGTTGATCTTGGCGTAGCCGGCTTCGCCTTCCTTCTGGAGCTGTGCGAGGGTCGGGACGACCACCGCGCCGAGCTGGAGGATGATCGAAGCCGTGATGTACGGCATGATCCCGAGCGCGAAGATCGAGAAGCGCGAGAGCGCGTTGCCGGAGAACAGGTTGAGCAGCCCGAGCACCGTGCCGCCCTGGTTGCCGAAGTACGTCTTGATCTGATCCGAGTCGACGCCCGGGGCGGGGATGAAGCTCCCGAGGCGGTACAGGGCGAGGACGAAGGCTGTGAAGAGGAGGCGGCGTCGAAGCTCGGGCACCCGCCATGCGTTCGCAATCCAGCTGAGCACTACTCGCCCTCTGCGGGCTCCTCGGCAGCCTCGGACGCCTCAGGCTCGGCGGCGCCCTCGGGCTCCACGGGCGCCTCGGCCTCGACCGCGTCTGCGGGCGCCTCCGAGGGAGCCGGGCCCTTCTTGTGCCTGCGCTTCTTCGGCTCGTGCGGAGGCTTCAGCCAGGTGACCGTGCCCCCGGCGGCCTCGATCTTCTCGACCGCGCTCTTCGAGAACGCGTGTGCGGACACCGAGAGCTTCACGCCCAGGTCGCCGTGGCCGAGCACCTTCACGTCGCGGTTGAGGTTGCGGACGAGGCCGGACTCCTTCAGCAGCTCGGGAGTGACCTCGGTGCCGGCGTCGAACCGCGCCAGGTCCCGGACGTTGAGCGACCAGACGCTCGTCCGGAACGGGCCGATCGGCATCGCGTCCTTCGAGGTCGAGCCGCGCTGCTTGCCCATGCGCATGTAGGCGGGCATCTGGCCGCCCTCGAAGCCGGCGCGCATGGCGTGGGAGCCCGACCGCGACTTCTGGCCCTTGATCCCGCGGCCGGAGTAGCGCCCCTTGCCCGAGCCCAGGCCGCGGCCGACCCGCTTGCGGTCCTTCCGCGCCTGCGCCGGCTTGAGACTCGAGAGGTTCAGGTCGCCGGCCATCTAGGACTTCTCCACCTTTACCAGGTGGTTGACCTTTCTGAGCATACCGGCGAGCACCGGGCCTTCCTCGTGCTCGGCGCTGCGGCCGATCTTGCCCAGGCCGAGCGCGCGCAGCGTGCCGCGGTGCTTCTCGCTGTGGCCGATCTGGCTCCTCACCTGGGTGACGCGGACCCTGCTCATTCGGCCGGGGCCTCCTCCGCCGCGAGCGTCACACCGGGATCGGACACGTCGTGATCGTCTGCCTCTGCGGGAGCAGCCGACAGCGGCAGAACCTGCGAGATCGTCAGCCCCCGGATCCTCGCGACGTCCTCGGGGCGGCGGAGGTTCTTCAGCCCGTCGACCGTCGCCTTCAGCATGTTGATCGGGTTGGTGGTGCCGAGGCTCTTCGCGAGGATGTCGCGGATCCCGGCCAGCTCGAGGACGGCGCGCACGCCGCCGCCGGCGATCACGCCGGTGCCCTCGCTGGCGGGCCGTAGCAGGACACGCGCAGCGTCCGACCGGCCGAGGATCTCGTGAGTGATCGTCGTGCCGTGCTTCGGCACGGTGAACAGGTTCTTCTTGGCGTCGTCGACGGCCTTCGAGATCGCCAACGGCACCTCGCGGGCCTTCCCGTAGCCGACGCCGACGCGGTCGACCTCGTCGCCGATCACCACCAGCGCGGTGAACGAGAACCGCCGGCCGCCCTTGACCACCTTGGCGACGCGGTTGATCTCGACCACCCGCTCCTTCAGTTCGCGCGCCTCCTCGCGCGCGAACACCTCACGCTCGACACTCGTCAAAACGTCAATCCTCCCTCGCGGGCGCCCTCGGCGAGCGCCTTCACGCGTCCGTGGTAGAGGTAGCCGCCGCGGTCGAAGACACAGGTCTCGACGCCCGCCTGCTTCGCGCCGGCGGCGAGCAGCTTGCCGACCTCCTTGGCCTGATCGGTCTTCGACCCCTTGAACTTGCTCAGGCCGTGCCAGCTCGCCGAGGCGAGCGTCTTGCCGGTCTGGTCGTCGATCAGCTGCGCGGAGATTCCCAGGTTCGACCGGAACACGGCGAGGCGCGGCCGCTCGGCCGTGCCCGCGATCTTTCCGCGGATACGGCGATGGCGACGCTCGCGGAGCTGGCGCGACGTGGCGACGCTCATGCTCGTTTCCCGACCTTCCGGCGGACGTACTCGCCCTGGTAGCGGATGCCCTTGCCCTTGTACGGCTCGGGCGGGCGCACCTTGCGGATCTCGGCGGCGATCTGGCCGACCTGCTGCTTGTCGATGCCCTTGACGACGATCTCCGTCTGGGTCGGCACCTCGTAGGTGATGCCGGCCGGGGCGTCCTTCACCACGGGATGCGAGAAGCCGACGTTGAGCTCGAGCGCGGTGCCGCGCATCGAGGCGCGGTAGCCGACGCCCTGGATCTCGAGCCGCTTCTCGAAGCCCTTGGTCACGCCCTCGACCATGTTCGCCACGAGCGTGCGCGTCAGGCCGTGGAGCGCGCGGTCCTCGCCGCGATCGGTCGGCCGGGTCACGGTGAGCGTGCCGTCCGACTGGTCGATCGTCATCCGCTGCGGGACGTCCTGGGAGAGCTCGCCGAGCGGGCCGTTGACCATGACGCGCCCAGGGCTGACCGAGACCGAAACTCCGGCCGGCAGCTCAATTGGTGATCTTCCGATGCGACTCATTGGTTTCTCCACTGCTGAAAAGTCGTCAGACTTTTCAGCATCATCACCACACGAAGCAGATGACCTCGCCGCCGATACCGCGCTCCTGCGCGGAGCGGCTGGTCATCACCCCACTGGAGGTGGACAGGATAGCCGTGCCCATGCCGCCGAGGACGCGCGGCATGCGGTCCTTGCGCGCGTAGATACGGCGGCCGGGCTTCGAGATGCGTTTGAGGTTGGTGATCACGCGCTCGCGGCTGCGGCCGTACTTGAGCTCGACCACGAGCGTGTCGAACGCCTCGCCCTTCTCGATGCGGAAGTCGCGGATGTAGCCCTCCTCCTTGAGGAGGCGGGCGATGTCCTCCTTCATGCGCGAGGTCGGCATCGAGGCGGTCTCCTGGAGCGCCTTGTTCGCGTTCCGGATGCGTGTGAGCATGTCTGCGATCGGATCGGTCAGCACAGCGGTTCCTCCTACCAGGAGCTCTTGGTCATCCCGGGGATCACGCCCGCGTGGGCGAGCTCCCGCAGGCAGATGCGGCAGAGCCCGAACTTCTTGAAGACCGCGCGCGGCCGGCCGCAGCGGTTGCAGCGCGTGTAGGCGCGCACCTTGTAGCGCTGGGGGCGTGCGGCCTTGGCGATCATCGACTTCTTGGCCATTACTCCTGTTCCCTCCTGTCGTCGGCGAACGGCAGCCCGAGGCCGCGGAGCAGCGCCCGCGCGCCCTCGTCGTCGGCCGCCGACGTCGTGATGGCGATGTCCAGGCCGCGCACGGCGGCGACGTCGTCGTAGTTGATCTCCGGGAAGATGATCTGCTCGCGGATTCCGAGCGAGTAGTTGCCGCGTCCGTCGAACGAGCCCGGGTCGAGGCCGCGGAAGTCGCGGATGCGCGGCAGCGCGATCGAGACGAGCCGGTCGAGGAACTCGTACATCCGGGCTCCGCGCAGCGTGATCCGGGCGCCGATCGGCATGCCCTCGCGGAGCTTGAACGCGGCGATCGACTTGCGGGCCCGGCGCATCTGGGCGCGCTGGCCGGCGATGGTCGACAGCTCGTCCATGGCGGCGTCGAGCGCCTTCGCCTCGGTCTTGGCCTCGCCGACGCCCATGTTCAGGGTGATCTTCGTCACGCGCGGTACCTGCATCACCGAGGAGAGGCCGAGCTCGTCCTTCAGGCGCGCGCGCAGCTCCTTCTCGTAGAGCTCCTTGAGCCGCGGCGTGTACGTCTCGGTGGCGGTCGCGCTCACTTGTCCAGCTCCCCTCCGCAGCCCTCGCGGCGGCAGACGCGGATCTTGACCTTCTTGCCCTTGACCTCACGGAAGGCGTGGCCGACGCGCGTCGGCAGGTTGCACGACGGGCACACGACCATCACCTTCGAGACCGCGAGCGGCGCCGGCTTGTCGATGACGCCGCCCGGCATCATCGTCGTGCCGCCCATGCGGTTGGCGTCGCGCATCGGGCGCGGCTTGGTGTGCCGCTTGACGACGTTCAGGTTCTCGACGATCACACGGCGCTCGGAAGGACGCGCGTCGATGACACGGCCCTGCTTGCCGCGGTCCTTGCCGGAGAGGATCTGAACCAGGTCTCCCTTTCTCACTTTCATCGTTGCGGCCATCGCTAGAGCACCTCCGGTGCGAGGCTGACGATCTTCATGAAGTTCTTCTCGCGCAGCTCGCGCGCGACCGGCCCGAAGATGCGCGTCCCCCGCGGGTTCCGCTGTGCGTCGATGATCACCGCGGCGTTCTCGTCGAACGCGATCTGGGTGCCGTCGTCGCGGCCGAACGGCTTCTTCGTCCTGACGACCACCGCCTGCACGACCTCGCCCTTCTTGATCGCGCCCTGCGGCGTCGCGGTCTTGACCGTGCCGACGATGATGTCGCCGACCCGCGCGTAGCGGCGGTGCGACCCGCCCTTCACGCGGATGCAGAGCAGCTCCCGCGCGCCGGTGTTGTCGGCCACGCGGACTCGTGACTCCTGCTGGATCACTTTGCGACCTCGAGGATCTCGGCGAGCCGCCAGCGCTTCGTCTTCGACAGCGGGCGCGTCTCGACGATGCGCACGACGTCGCCGGCCTTCGCCTGATTCTGCTCGTCATGGGCGTGGAACTTCTTCGAGCGGCGGATCACCTTCTTGTACTTCGGGTGCGCCTTGATCGAGTCGACCCGGACGACGATCGTCTTGTCCATCGCCGCAGAGACGACCACGCCGCGCCGCTGCTGGTCGCGGCCCCGCTCCGGCTCCGGCTTGGGGAGGCGAGTGATCGGCTTGCGCTCGCCTGTCGACTCCCGCTTGGGCTTGACGTGCTTGTGCCGCTGGCTTCGCGGAAGCCTCTTGCGCTTCGGCTTGGGGCCTCGCATTCTCTCTGGGCTCGGCTGCTCGGTCGCAGCCTCGTCGGTCGCCGCCGGCTGGGCGCCCTCCGGGGTGTCTGCAACTGCCTCGTCTGCGCCGGTCTCGGCGGCGACGGGCTCTTCGGCTGCGGCCGCTTCCGCCTCGACGTCCGGCGCGGGCTCGGCTTCGGCGACCGTCTCCTCGGCGGGCGCTTCTTCCGCGATGGGCTCCTCCGCCGGCGCCTCTTCCGCGACGGGTTCCTCCGCCGGGGCCTCTTCCGCGGCGGGCTCCTCGGTGGGGGCCTCTTCGGCAACGGGCTCGGGAGTGGGCTCCGGCTCGGCCTCGACCTGCTCGGCCTCCGCCTCGACCTCTTCCGCGACCACCGGTGCCTCCTCCGGCTCGGCGGCGGCGTCCTCGGCCTTCTTGCGCGAGCGCTTCGGCTTCTCGGCAGCCTCCGGCGCAGCCGCCTCCGGCTCCGCCTTCTTGGCGCGCGTCCGCTTCGGCTTCTCCTCGGCCGCCGGCGTCTCTTCCGCGGTCTCGTCCGTCTTCTCTGTCTTCTTCTCGTCAGCCATGCCTACGTGGTCCTCTCCAGATCTGCCTCGCGCTCGTTGCGGATGGTCAAGATGCGTGCGATCTCGCGCTTTGCGAGCCGGAGCCGCGCGGAGTTCTCCAGCGCTCCGGTCGCCGACTGGAAGCGCAGGTTGAAGAGCTCCTGCCGGGTCTCCTCCAGATGCCGCTCCAGCTCGACGTCGGTCATGTCGCGCAGCTGCCTCGCCCTCATTCGAACAGGCTCCCTTCGCGCTTGACGACCTTCGTCCGCACGGAGAGCTTCGTGCCGGCGAGGCGCAGCGCCTCGCGGGCGAGCGGCTCCGGGACTCCGGCCAGCTCGAACATCACCCGGCCCGGCTTGACGACCGCCACCCAGTGCTCGGGCGAGCCCTTGCCGGAGCCCATACGGGTCTCGGCGGGCTTCTGGGTCACCGGCTTGTCCGGGAAGATGTTGATCCAGACCTTGCCGCCGCGCTTGATCTTGCGCGTCATCGCGATCCGGGCAGCCTCGATCTGCCGGTTGGTCAGCCAGCCGGCGTCGAGGGACTTGAGGCCGTAGTCCCCGAAGGCGACCTGGGTCTGGCCCTTCGAGGTGCCGGCCCGGCGGCCGCGCTGCTGCTTGCGGTACTTGGTCTTCTTGGGGAGGAGCATCAGTCGGTCGTCTCCTCCGACGGCGTGCTGGGCGTCTCGGGCGTTTCAGCCGAAGGCGTCGCCGGCGTTTCAGGCGTCTCGACCTGTGGCTCGGTCACCTGCGGCTCCGCCGGAGTCTCGCCGGTGCGCGGAGGCGTCGCCTCGCGTGGCGCGCCGCCGCCTCCCCCGCGCCGGCCACGTCCGCCGCGCGGGCCGCCCGGGCCACCGCCGCCGGGCCCGCGACGCCGGCGGACCGGCCCGAGACCCTCGCGGTCGGCCTGCCGACCACGGCCGCTCTCGCGGGAGGCGGACAGCCCCTCGGAGGCGCCGCCTCGCCGCCGGGCCTGGTCCTGGTCACCGAGCCGCGAGTCGCGCTGGGTGAAGCCCTCGTAGCCCTCGGGCATGATCTCGCCCTTGTTGATCCAGACCTTGACGCCGATCCGGCCGAAGGTCGTCTTCGCCTCGCACGCGCCGTAGTCGATGTCCGCGCGGATCGTGTGCAGCGGGACGCGGCCCTCGGAGTAGCTCTCGACTCGGCTCATCTCACCGCCGCCGAGGCGGCCGGAGCACTTGATCTTCACGCCGTGAGCGCCGGAGCGCATCGCCGAGGCGAGCGAGCGCTTCATCGCGCGCCGGAAGCTGACGCGGTTCTGGAGCTGCTCGGCGATCGACTGGGCGACGAGCTTCGCGTCGAGCTCGGGCCGCTTGATCTCGTTGATGTTGATGTGGACGTTCTTGTGCGTCATCGCGTGCACGTCGCGCC
Organism: Gaiellaceae bacterium; assembly: GCA_051986525.1. Lineage (GTDB taxonomy): Bacteria > Actinomycetota > Thermoleophilia > Gaiellales > Gaiellaceae > 13-2-20CM-68-14. The sequence goes on along the minus strand of JBPYFE010000089.1, from coordinate 2,250 downwards.
GCAGCGCGTCCACCTCGACGCCGGACTTGCCGATCACGATCCCGGGCCGCGCCGTGTAGATGTCGATCGTGATCCGCTGCTTGTCCTTGCGGATCAGGATGTCGGACAGGCCGGCGTGGCCGAGCTTGCGGTTGATGTGCTCGCGGATCTTGATGTCCTCGAGCAGGGCGTCCTTGAACTCCTTCTTCGACGTGTACCAGTTCGACTTCCAGTCGTGGATGACCCCGACGCGGAGGCCGCCCGGATGAACCTTCTGCCCCACTAGCTCTCCTCGCTTTCGGTCTTCTTGGCGCGCCGCCGAGGCGTCCTCGGCTTCGGCGCGGCCTTGGGCTTGGCAGCGCGGCTCGCGCGCTTCGGCTTCTCCTCCGTCGCCTCGGCCTCCGCCTGCTGAGCGGGCGTCGCCTCGGTCTTCTTCGGCTCTGCCGAGTCCTTCTTCGCCGGCCTCGGCGGCGCGGCGACGGCCTCGACCTGGGCCAGCGTGACGGTGATGTGGCAGGTGCGCTTCTTGATCCGGGCCACGCGGCCGCGGGCGCGGGCGCGCCAGCGCTTCAGGGTCGGCCCTTCGTCTACCGTGATCGACGAGACGTAGAGGTCGTCGCCGTGCCAGCCCAGGTCGGGCCGGGACTCGGCGTTCGCGACCGCCGAGGCGAGCACCTTCTCGATGTCGCGCGCGGCGGCGCGCTGCGTGAAGGCGAGCACCGAGCGCGCCTCGGGCACGCTGCGCCCGCGGATGTGCTCCGCGACGACGCGCGCCTTGCGCGCGGACGTCCGCACCCACTTCGCGTGGGCGCGCACGGTCGGCGTGTCGACGGCGGTGGCCATCTAGCCCTTCTTCACCTGCGTCTGGCGGTCGCCGGAGTGGCCGCGGAACAGGCGCGTCGGCGCGAACTCGCCGAGCTTGTGCCCGACCATCTGCTCGGAGACGAACACGGGCACGTGCTTGCGTCCGTCGTGGACTGCGATCGTGTGCCCGACCATCTCCGGGAAGATCGTCGACGACCGCGACCAGGTGCGGATCATCCGCTTGTTCCCGGAGGCGTTCATCTCCTCGATCCGCTTCATCAGCCGCTCCTCCACGAACGGCCCCTTCTTCGAGCTGCGACTCACTTAGCGCTTCTCCTTCCCGCGCCTGCGGGCGCGGACGATGAGCTTGTCGGACTCCTTGTGCTTGCGGCGCGTGCGCTTGCCGAGCGTCGGCACGCCCCACGGCGTCACCGGGTGGCGGCCGCCCTTGGACTTGCCCTCGCCCCCGCCGTGCGGGTGGTCGACCGGGTTCATCGCCGAGCCGCGCACCGCCGGCCGCTTGCCGCGCCAGCGACTCCGGCCGGCCTTGCCGCCGGACTGGTTCTCGTGGTCGAGGTTCCCGACCTGGCCGACGGTCGCCCGGCACTCGAGCGGGACGCGGCGCATCTCGCCGGAGGGAAGGCGGAGGACGCCGTAGCCGTCGTCCTTCGCGACCAACTGGACGCCCGAGCCGGCGCTGCGTGCCAGCTGGCCGCCGCGGCCGGGCTTGAGCTCGACGTTGTGGACGAGCGTGCCGGTCGGGATGTGGTCGAGCGGGAGCGCGTTCCCGGGCCGGATGTCCGCGTTCGGGCCCGACTCGACGGTCGCGCCGACCTCGAGCCGCGCCGGCGCGAGGATGTAGGCCTTCTCGCCGTCGGCGTAGTGCAGCAGCGCGATGCGCGCCGACCGGTTCGGGTCGTACTCGATCGCGGCCACCTTGGCCGGGATCCCGTCCTTGCGGCGCTTGAAGTCGACGATCCGGTAGCGGCGCTTGTGTCCGCCGCCCTGGTGCCGGGTCGTGACCCGACCGTTCACGTTCCGGCCGCCGGTCTTCTTCAGCGGCGCGGTGAGCGACTTCTCGGGCTCGGTCTTCGTGATCTCCTCGAACGAGGAGACCGACATGAACCGGCGGCCCGGCGAGGTGGGTTTGTACTTCTTCAGAGCCACTAGACCTGCGCCCCCGCGAAGATCTGGATCTCCTGACCCTCGGCGACCTGGACGATGGCCTTCTTCCAGCCCTGCTTCGTCCCCTTGATCTGGCCGCGCCGCTTGGGCTTGGGCTTGACCTTGGAGACGTTGACGGCCGTGACCTTGACCTCGAAGAGCTCCTCGACCGCCTGGCGGATCTGCGTCTTGTGCGCATCGGGATGGACGCGGAATGCGTACTTGCGCGTCTCGATCAGGCTGTAGCTCTTCTCGGAGACGACCGGCGCGATCAAAACCTGACGGGCGGTGAGGCTCACTCTG
>JBPYFE010000088.1:0-11819 GCA_051986525.1 Gaiellaceae bacterium | reverse complement strand
AGCTTCTTCCAGACGCGAGGCGTCTGCTTCCGCGCCTGCTTGCGGTTGAGCCGCTGCCGTTCGGCCAGGACGCCGGCCGCGAACGAGAGCTCCGGCTTGTCTGCGGCGAGAGTGCGCAGGCGTTCCTCGGCGACCACCGCGTCCTGGTGCTCGCCGACGACGTCCTGGAAGTCCTTCGCGCGCTCGATGAACCGCGTCGCGCGTTTGCCGGCTGCGCGCTCCGCGAGCTCCGCCGTGTAGCGCGCCCGCTTCGCACGCACGCGGGTGCGGTGCAGCGCCTCGTCGCTCGCCTTGCCGTCGAGCGATGCGACGGCGCGCTCGAGCTTGCGGAACTCCTTGGCGGCGAGCTTCGGCAGGGAGACGCGCTCGCCGTTCCAGGGCGGCGCCTCCGAGTAGAGCTCGACGCGGCTGAGCAGCGCGTAGTAGCGGTCACTCGAGAGCGAGGTGCGGAGCTCGGCCCGCGCCTCGTCGCGCTGCTGCTCGAGCGCGCCGACGATCGTCGCGAGCGCCGGCGCGTCCGCGGCGGCGAGCGAGCGCGACTCGGCCGAGAGGTTGCGGATCAGCACGTCGAGATCGCGAACCGCTCCGAGCTCGCCGGCGATCCACTTCAGCTCCGTGCGCAGATCGTCTACGGCGCGGCGGTCGAGCATCGGCCGCGCGACGCGCAGGACGCTCCGCGTGCGCCGAACGGCGACGCGGAACTTGTGCACGTGCGCGGGATCGGTGCCGAGCCGCGTGCCGGGGTCGTGCGCGAGGATCTCCTCGTACTGCGCCCTGAGCATCGCCGTCAAGTGCGCGAGCGACGAGGCGTCCCGCGGCAGCTTCGGGCGCCGCTTCGGCTTCGGAGGCTCGACGACGTGGACGCCCGGGTCCGCGTCCTCCGCGTCCGTCTCGAACTCGTCGACGACCCAGTTGTTCTCGAGCACCGCCACGTCGTCGTGGGCGTCGTGCTCGGGATGGTCCTCCGTCCGCCGCGTCCGCACCGTCGTCACCTCGACCAGCGTGCGGTTGCGCAGCAGCGCCGAGAGCAGGTCGGCGACCATCGGCGGCGGGTCGGCCGGGCCGCCGGGCTCCGAGAGCGCCGTCTCGCCCGAACCGGCCGGGAGCTCGACCTCCCAGAGGCTGAGGCCGTTCTCGACCCGGCGACGCAGCGCGATGCCGGCCCTGGCGAAGCGGCGGTCCGGCGTGTCGTGGTACGTCGAGGTGAAAACCCTGCTGTTCACCGGCTCGTCCGATGGTAGACGAGCGCGCCGCGAGGGGACTAGCGAAGGCTCAGGCCGGGTGCGACGCGTCCGTGAACTCGCGGAACTCGCCCGTGACGAGGAACGCCGTCTGCTCGCCGATGTCGACGGCGTGGTCGCCGATCCGCTCGAGGCAACGCGAAACGAGCAGCATCCGCAGGCCCCACTCGCGCATCGTCGGGTCGCCGCCGAGATCGAGCACACGCTCGACTGCGCGTCGGTTCGCGCGGTCGATCAGCTCGTCGAGCTCGACGAGCGACGACGCGTCCTCGACGTCGCGGCGCTGGAAGGAATCGAGCGCGACGCGGATCATCTCCTCCGCCCGCTGGCCCATCTCCTCGAACGCCTGCACGAGGTTCTCGTCCGGTTGGATCCCCGCAACGAGCTTGGTCAGCTTGGCGATAGTGACGCAGTAGTCGCCCATCCGCTCGAGATGCAGGTTCGCGTGGAGCATCGCGAGCACGAGCCGCAGGTCGACGGCGACCGGCGTCTGGCGCGCGAGCAGCGACTGGATGCCTTCCTGGATCTCGAAGTAGCGCTTGTCCACCTCGTCGTCAAAGGCGATCACCTCGTCGGCGAGCTCGGCGTCGGCCTGCTCGACCGCGTTCACTGCCGCGCGCAACGCGCGGAGGACGTAGTCGCCTTCCTCCTGGAGTGCTGCTTCAACCTGCTCCAGCTCCTCCTGGAAGGTGATGCGCATCTCGGCCATCGGTTCCCGTTCTACCCGAAGCGACCCGTCACGTATCCCTCAGTCCGCTTGTCGGAGGGTTGCGTGAAGATCTTCGGCGTCTCGTCGTATTCGACCAGGATGCCGTGGCCCCCGGTCTCGGTTCGCTCGAGCGAGAAGAACGCGGTCATGTCGGCAACGCGGGCGGCCTGCTGCATGTTGTGCGTCACGATCACGAGCGTGTACTCGTTCTTGAGGTCGTGCATCAGGTCCTCGATCTTCGAGGTCGCGATCGGGTCGAGGGCCGAGGCCGGCTCGTCGAGCAGGATCACGTCCGGCTCGACGGCCAGCGCCCGCGCGAGGCAGAGGCGCTGCTGCTGGCCGCCGGAGAGCCCGAGCGCGCCCTTCTTCAGCCGGGCCTTGACCTCGTCCCAGAGTGCCGCCTGCGTCAGCGCGCGCTCGACGCGGCCGTCGAGGTCGTCCTTCAGCCCGAGCACGCGCAGGCCCCAGGCGACGTTGTCGTAGATCGACTTCGGGAACGGGTTCGGCTTCTGGAAAACCATTCCGATCCGCCGCCGCACCTCGACAGGATCGACGCCGGGGCCGTAGATGTCCTGGCCGTGGTAGAGGATCTCGCCCTCGACCTTCGCGCTCGGCACGAGGTCGTTCATCCGGTTCAGCGAGCGCAGGAACGTGCTCTTGCCGCAGCCGGACGGGCCGATGATCGCGGTCACCAGGTTGCGGTAGATGCTCAGGTCGACGCCCGCGACGGCCGGCTTGTCCCCGTAGCTGACCGTCACGTCGCGAACCTCGAAGACGGGCTCGCGATTCGCGGGGCTGACCGGCGCCGCGCGAGGCTGTGCGATCTCGATCGGCGCCACTACCTCCATGCTATCCACCTCCTGTGTCATCCCTCTAGCTTTTTCCGGCTCCGGAGCAGGATCGCGCGGGCGATCAGGCTCGTGATCAAGACGAACATCAAGAGCACGAACGCGAGCGCCCACGCGCGCGCGTGATCCGCGGGATCCGACGACTCCGAGTACTCGAAGATCTGCAGCGGGATCGACTGCAGCGCCTGCCGCGGATCCCACGAGACCGTGTTCAGGACGAGCGCGCTCGTGAAGAGCAGCGGCGCCGTCTCTCCGGCGGCGCGGGCAACCGCGAGCACCGTGCCGGTGACGATCCCGCCCCAGCTCGTCGGCAGGACGACGCCGAGCACAGTCCGCCAGCGGCTGGCGCCGAGGCCGAGCGCGCCCTCGCGCAGCGTGCTCGGGACGAGCGCGAGCACCTCCTGCGTCGCGCGCGCGATCAGCGGGACCATGATGATCGCCAGCGCGAACGAGCCCTTCCAGGCTGCCTGGCCGCGGCCGAAGACGAGAAAGCCGTTCAGCACCAGCAGGCCGTAGACGAAGATCCCGAGCACGATCGACGGGATCCCGTTGATGATGTCGAGGATCAGCCGGACGCCCTGGCCGATCCGCGGGCCGGCGAACTCGTTCACGTAGATCGCGATCAGGATCCCGAACGGGATCGACATCGCCGCGGCGAGCGCGACGATCACGAGGCTGCCGACGAGCGCGTTGGCGACGCCGCCGCCGCTCTGGCCGAAGGTCGCCGGCGTCTTCGTGAAGAAGTCGACGTTCAACGCCGACCAGCCGTTGCGGGCGACCGAGATCACGAGGATCGCGAGCACCGCCACGGCGGCGAGCGCGGCCAGCGTCGCGATCACCTCCATCGCCCGGTTGACGAGCTTGCGGCGCTTGGTGCGCCGGCTTGGCGTCAGATCGAAGCGGGCCGCGTCGACGGCCATCAGTCGGCCCCGATCCGCTCGTACGAGAAGCGGCGCACGATCCAGAGCGCCGCGCCGTTCACGAGCAGCGAGATCACGAGCAGAATCGCGGCCAGGTAGACGAGCGAAGCCGTCTGCAGGCTGCTCGTGGAGCCCTGGTACTGCGCGGCGATCCGGCTGGCGAGCGTGTCGCCGGTGACGAACAGCGACCAGTGGATCCCCGCGCCGGCGCCGATCACCTGCGTGACCGCGATCGCCTCCCCCACCGCGCGGCCGAGGCCGAGCATCATCGCGGCGCCGATGCCGCTCCGCGTGTACGGGAAGACGACGCCGCGGACCATCTCCCAGCGGGTCGCCCCCAGCGCCAGCGCGCCGTCCTCGAGCTCCTGCGGCACGTTCAGGAAGAGCTCCCGGCAGATGCTCGTGCAGATCGGAACGATCATGATCGTCAGCACGAGGACCGCGACCAGCATCCCGGACTGCTGCGCCGAACCCGAGAAGAGCGGGATCCAGCCGAACCACCGGTGCAGCCAGGGCTCGACGTGCTTGGCGACGAACGGCCCGAGCACCAGGATCCCCCAGAGACCGACGACGACGCTCGGCACCGCAGCGAGCAGCTCGGTCAGCGAGGTGACGAGCCAGCGGACGCCGCTCGGCGCGAGCTCCGTCAGGAAGAGCGCGATCGCGATCGAGATCGGCGCGGCGATCGCCAGGGCGACGAAAGACGTGAGGACCGTGCCCCAGATGAAGTCGAGCGCAGCGAAGGTGTTCTTGTTGACGTCCCAGCCCTGGTGGACGAGGAAGCCGAAGCCGAACTTCGTGATCGCCGGCCAGGCGACCTGGAAGACCTTCCACGCGATCCCGCCGAGCAGCAGCGCGACCAGGAAGGCGGCGGCGGCGGTGATTCCCTCGAGGATGCGGTCGCCGAAACGGTCGGTGATCCCGCGGCGCGCGGCGACGAGCGGAGGCGTCGAGGGGACGGCGTTCATGCGCCCGAGACAGTAACCCGGCTCCCCATGGTTCCTGGGCCGTTCACCGGACCGTAACCACTCCGAAACCAGGTCTCAGCCCACGTGAACAGGCGCCGATTCGATGCTTACGCCGTCCCACGAGGAGAAGGAGTCAAGTGGTGTCGAAGAAGACAGTAATTGCGGCTGCAGCTGCGGCGGTTCTGCTCGTGTTCGGAGCCAGTTTCGCGGCCGCGAAGAGCATGAGGAGCTCAGGCGGCAGCCTCAAGGGCGGCGGCAGCACCTTCGTGTTCCCGCTCGTCTCGCAATGGCAGGCCAACTACAAGAACGCCTCGGTCAGCTACTCGCCGATCGGCTCGGGCGGCGGGATCCAGAACGTCTCGAACCGCAGCCTCGACTTCGGCGCCTCGGACGCGCCGATGACCACCGACCAGGCGAAGGGCTGCAACGGCTGCACGACGATCCCCTGGGCCGTCTCCGCGACCTCGATCCCCTACCACGTCCCGGGAATCGAGTACGGACTGAAGCTGACCGGCCAGATCCTCGCCGGCATCTACCTCGGCCACATCACAAAGTGGAACGACCCGAAGATCAAGAAGCTCAACCCCGGCGTCGCACTGCCGGACCTGAAGATCACGCCGGTGTTCCGCTCCGACCCGAGCGGCACGTCCTACAACTTCACGGACTTCCTCTCGAGCGTCTCCAAGGAGTTCAAGAACAAGTTCGGCGTTACGACCCAGCCGAGCTTCCACACCGGGATCGGCGCCCGCGGGTCCGGCGGCCTGGCCGGCATCGTCAAGAGCACGGACGGCGCGATCGGCTACGTCGACGTCGCCTACTCGCTCAAGAACGGGTTCAAGTTCGCCAAGGTCCAGAACCGGGCCGGCAAGTTCCAGCTGCCTGGCCTGCGCGGGATCGCCGCGGCGGTCTCGTCCGTGAAGCGCGTTCCCTCGAGCGGGATCATCTCGATCGTCAACCCCTCGAAGGCGCACAAGCTCGCCTACCCGATCTGCACCTTCACCTACGTGATCGTGCCGACGAAGTCGAGCAAGGCGCCGCTGCTGAAGCAGTTCATCAGCTGGGCGATCACGAGCGGGCAGCAGTACGGCCCGCCGCTCAAGTTCCTGCCGCTGCCCAAGGTCGTCCGCCTGGGCGACCACAAGCTCGTGCAGCGGATCCACTCGTAGCTAGGGAAAGACGGAACGGATCTCGAGGCCTGCGGACGGAGCGCCGCGGGCCTCGACCCTTCCACCGGCCGCCTCGACGACATGCTTGACGATCGCCAGCCCGAGCCCGCTTCCGCGCGACGCGCGGGCGCGGTCGGCGCGGTAGAAGCGCTCGAACAGCCGCGGCAGGTCGTTCTCGTCCACGCCGGAGCCGTCGTCTCGGACTGCGAGGACGCGGCCGTCGCCGTCGCGGGAGAGCTCGACGACCGCCGTGGCGCCGTCGCCGGCGTAGCGGATCGCGTTCAGGAGCAGGTTCTCGACCACGACGCGCAGCATCCGCGCGCGGATCGGCAGCTCGATCGTCTCGTCCTGGATCGCGACGACGACGTTGACGCCGGCGCGCTCCGCGCTCTCGGACAGCTCCGAGACGATCTCGCGAACCAGCGGGGCCGCCTCGGTCGAGCCGAGCGAGACGACCTCGCGGCCGGTCTCGAGCTCGCTCAGGAAGAGGACGTCGTCGATCAGCTCGTCCATCAACTCGACCTCCGCACGCGCCTGCTGAAGCGCGGCAGCCGGGTCGCCGCCGGGCAGCCCGGCGCTGTCGATCAGGGCCAACAGCCGCGCCAGGGGCGTGCGCAACTCATGGGAGACCGCAGCCGTGAATCCGATCCGAAGCTCGCGATATGGATCCCTCTCCACTCTCAATAAGGTAGGTGCGATGGCCGCCAAGGTGCTGATCGTCGAAGACGACGAGGTGATCGCCGGAGGCATGGCGCAGCATCTGGGCGCGGCGGGCTTCGACCCGGTGACGGTCGGCCGCGGCGAGGTCGGGCTGGCCCGGCTGCGCTACGAGTCGCCCGACGTCGTCGTGCTCGACCTGATGCTCCCGGGCCTCGACGGCTGGGGACTGATCGAATCCGCGCGCGCGGAGGGGATCGGCACGCCGATCATCGTCGTCAGCGCCCGCGGCACCGAGCACGACCGGGTGCACGCGCTGCAGATCGGGGCCGACGACTACCTCGTGAAGCCGTTCTCGATGAAGGAGCTCGTCGCGCGCGTACAGGCGGCTGCCCGGCGCGGCGTCCGGGCCCAGCCCGAGCAGCGCGGCGAGGCGATCGAGATCGAGGAGCTCCGCATCGATCCGCGCGAGGTTCAGGCCTACGTGAACGGCGAGAGCGCCGAGCTGACGCCGACCGAGTTCAAGCTCCTCTACGCGCTCGCGCTCGAGCAGGGCCGCGTCGCCACGCGCGACGAGCTGCTGCAGCGGATCTGGGGCCGACGGGAGACGCACCGCGACCGGACGGTCGACGTCTTCGTCCGGCGCCTGCGCGACAAGATCGACCGCCGGGCCCAGCACCACAACTTCATCCACACGCGCTACGGCGTCGGCTACAAGCTCGAGCCGATCGAGAAGTAGGCTGCGCGGGTGGCGACCGCGACGCAGCACCGGCTCGCGCGGGACCAGGTGATCTGGAGCTTCGGCCCGAGCCTCGAGCCGGCGCTCGAGGTCGACCCCGGCGACACGGTGACGCTCGAGACGAACGACTGCTTCACCGGCCAGATCACGAGCGAGACCGACCTCGTCACGAACATCGACATGGCGCGCGTCAACAGCGCCACCGGTCCGATCGCCGTTCGCGGCGCCGAGCCGGGCGACTCGCTCGTCGTCGAGTTCCTCTCGATCGACCCGGTCGAGCAGGGAGTCGCGACGATCATCCCCGGCTTCGGCCAGCTGATCGACCACGTCGAGTCGCCGCGCACACACGTCTTCCGGGTCGAGGGCGACGAGGTCGTGATGAGCGACCGGATCCGCTTCCCTGCGCGGCCGATGGTCGGCGTGATCGGCGTCGCCACGGACGGCGAGGAGCTGACGAATGCCTACGCGGGCCGCCACGGCGGCAACCTCGACGACCACCTGCACGGCCCCGGCGCGAAGGTGTACTTCCCGGTCCGCCAGGCGGGCGGGATGTTCGCCGTCGGCGATATGCACGCGGCAATGGGCGACGGCGAGATCTGCGGCACCGGCGTCGAGATCGCCGGCGAGGTCACCGTGCGGCTCGACGTGGTCAAGGGACGTCAGTCCGAGTGGCCCGTGACCGAGCTCGCCGACCGGTGGGTCCCGCACGGAACCTCGGGCGGCGACTTCATGGAGGCGATGCAGGCCGCCTGCGAGGATGCGGCGAAGCTGCTCGTCGACCAGTGGGGTTTCACCATCGAGGAAGCGTTCGTCTTCCTCAGCGTCGCCTGCGACGTGAACGTCTGCCAGGCGTGCCGACCCGCGCCGTTCAGCGCGATCGCGCGGGTCGAGGTGCCGAAGATCGGCGCGTGCCCGCAGCCGTTCTCGGCCTAGCCGCGCGGTAGGATTTGGTGGGAATGCGCACGATGAAGCCGATCCACGACGGAACCTGCTCCGTCGCGGCGTGCGCGGAGATCATCGGCGCCAAGTGGACGGCGCTGCTCGTCCACGACCTCTCCGAGGGCCCGCGCCGCTTCTCCGAGCTCGAGCATTCGTGCGCAGGGATCAGCCCGCGCACGCTCTCCGAGCGCCTGCGCGCGCTCGAGGACGAGGGCATCATCGAGCGGCGCAGCTACGCCGAGTCGCCGCCCCGGGTCGAGTACGAGCTGACGCCGAAGGGCGAGGCGCTGCTGCCGATCATCGGCGAGATGCGCAACTTCGGGCACGACTGGCTCGTCGCGGACGAGCCGGCTGCGGTCTAAAGCGCGGCGAAGGACCGGTAGAGCTCCTGCGCCGCCTTGGCGCCGAGCTCGAAGTTCTCCGCCGGCACGTTCTCGTTCGGCGAGTGGATGTTCGCGTCCGGGAGCGCGAAGCCGGTGAGGATCGTCGGGATCCCCTTGTCGGCGAGGGCGGGGACGATCGGCAGCGTTCCACCCGAGCGGGCGAGCACCGGACGCGTTCCGACCACGCGCTCGAACGCGCCGGCCGCGAGCTGGACCGCCGGCGAGTCCGGGTCGACGAGGCCGGGCGGAGCGGACGACAGCCGCGTCAGCTCGAGCTCGGCGCCTTCGGGAGCGGCGCCGCGCAGCAGCCGCTCGACCTCGGGCGCGATCTGCTCCGGGTCCTGGCCGGGCGCGAGGCGGATGGAGAGGTTCGCGTCCGCCTCCACCGGGAGCACGGTCTTCTGCAGGTGCGGCGAGCCGCCCTCGATCCCGTTCACGTCCAGCGACGGCGCCGCGAACGTGCGCAGGTAGAAGTCCCCGGCCGCCTTCGGATCGGCCGGGCGGGCGCCCTGGTCCTCCATCTCCTGCGCGCCCGGCGGGAGCTCGGCCCAGCCGGAGAGCTCCTCGTCCGTCGGCGCCGCGATCCCGGCGAGGAGCGGCTCCGGCAGCCGGCCGTCCTTCGCGAGCACCCCGTCGAGCGTCTGCATCAGCGCGTGGACCGCGTTCATGGCCGCGCCTCCGAAGAGGCCGGAGTGCAGGTCGCGCCGGCCGGTCCGGACGTGCAGGTGGAAGTAGACGAGGCCGCGGACCGAGAGCCCGAACATCGGCACCCCCTGCCGCAGCATCGTGGAGTCGTAGATGACACAGGCGTCGGCGCCGCGCTCGTCCTGCTCGAGGAACTCGACGATCGAGTGGCCGCCGGTCTCCTCCTCGCCGTCGCAGCAGAAGCGCAGGTTGACGGGCAGGGCGTCCTCGGCCGCGAGTGCCTCCGCCGCCTTCAGGAGCATGTAGAGCTGGCCCTTGTCGTCGGCGACCCCGCGCGCGTAGGCGCGTCCGTCGCGGACGGTCAGCTCGAACGGGTCGGACTCCCACAGCTCGAGCGGCGCCGGCGGCTGGACGTCGAAGTGCCCGTAGCACATGACCGTCGGCGCGTCGCCGCCGCCGGACGCGCGGAGCTCGCCGAGCGCGAGCGGCTGGCCGTTCCAGTCGCGCAGCTCGGCCTGGCCGCCGGCGCGGCGGAGGAAGTCGCAGACCCATTCGCCGGCGCGACGTACGTCGTCGCGCCGCTCGGCGTCGGCGCTGACGCTGGGGATGCGGATGAGCTCGGAGAGCTCGGCGAACCAGGCGTCGTCCACGGCGCCGCAGTCTAAAGACGCAGGGCCCGGCACCCGTTGGGTGTCGGGCCCCTTGGCTAGGCCGCTACGTCCTTCAAGGCTTGCGCGTCCGCGAGCGCGCGCAGCTTCTTGAGGCTCTGGTTCTCGATCTGCCTGATCCGCTCGCGGGTGACGTTGAACGTCCGCCCCACCTCGTCGAGCGTGCGTGGGTGCTCCCCGTCGAGCCCGTAGCGAAGCTCGAGGACGCGCCGCTCGCGAGGCGACAGCGAGCCGAGCACGCGCTTGAGCGCGGCCTTGCGCAGCTGCTCCTCGGCGACCTCGTCCGGCAGCGCCTCGTTCTCGTCCGTCAGGAAATGGCCGAACTCCGACTCCTCGTCGTCGCCGACCGGCTTCTCGAGCGAGACCGGCGGCTGGGAAGAACGGCGGATCGACTCGACCTCGCCCGGCTCGAGCTCGAGCTCGGCGGCGATCTCCGCGGCGAGCGGCTCGCGGCCGAGCTCGGCGCGCAGCTTGCGCTCCGTGCGGACGATCTTGTTCAACTTCTCGACGATGTGGACGGGCATCCGGATCGTCCGCGCCTTGTCGGCGAGGGCGCGCGCGACGGCCTGGCGGATCCACCACGTCGCGTAGGTAGAGAACTTGAACCCCTTGCGGTGGTCGAACTTCTCCGCGGCGCGAACGAGCCCGATCGTCCCCTCCTGGATGAGATCGAGGAAGGGCAGGCCCTGGTTGCGGTACTTCTTCGCGATCGAGACGACGAGCCGCAGGTTGGCCTCGACCATCTCCTGCTTCGCGCGATGGTCGCCGCGCTCGATCCGCTTCGCGAGCTCGACCTCCTGCGCGGCGGTGAGGAGGTCGACCCTGCCGATGTCCTTGAGGAAGAGCTGCAGCGAGTCGGTCGTGATCTCGAGCGCGACCGCTTCCTCCTCGTCGAAGGGCGTCCCGTCGAGCGGATGCTGCTGCTGGACGTCCTCCGCCTCGTCCTCGTCCTCGTCCTCGCTGTCCTCGACCGCGTCGTCGACTTCGTCGAAGAGGCGCCCGTCCTCGTCGTTCGTCACCGCTCACCTCTCCCCAGCTCGACCGCCCCCACCCGGCGGATGCGGAACTGTTGCAGCCAGGCCGGACGGACGCCTAGGCCGGACGGCTCATTTCTTCGAGCCATCGGTCCCACCTCCACCCACCCGATCGATGAACTGCTTCGCGCCCTGCCCGAGCTCCGTCGCCGGGCCGAGGGCGTAGGCGCGCTTGAACTCGACGAGGGCCTGGTCGCGCTGCGCCGTCCAGGCGAGCAGCAGCCCGAGGTAGAAGCGCACGACCTGGCTGCGGGGGAAGCGGCGCGTCAGCGGCCCGAGCCGGGAGAAGGAGGCCGGGAGGTCGTCCTTGTCGAACCGGCCCACGGCGGCCGCGACCTGCGCCTCGTCGTCGTCCGGCGCGAGCCGCGCGGCCCGCTGGTAGACGCGCTCGGCAGAGTGCTGATGGCCCTGCTGCTGGAGCCGGGACCCCTGCTGGAGCAGCCGGTTGCGCCTGATCGGCGTGAAGACCGGATAGCCGCCGAAGTACTGCGGATGCAGGATGTTGTCGGCCGCGATCTCCCACTGGGTGTCGCGGCCGAGCTTCTTCGTCTGCTCGAGGGCGGTCTCGGCCTCGCTCGTGTAGCCGGCCCAGAGCAGGCCGATGCCGCGGTAGAGCTGGACGAGCGGGCTCTTCGGGTCCTGCTGGCCGAGGCGCTCGAGCGCCGCCACGCTCCCGTGCGGCCAGCTCTGGAGCGCGGTCATGATCTCCGCCCCGACGGGCCCCGGGAGCGACTTCGGCACCGGGGGCTTCCCGGGCTGCGGGTGGAGCTTCGGCGGGTTGTCGCGCGTCTCGAGCGTGACGCCGATAACCGCGCCCGACGCGGCGAGAGCGACCGCCGCGACGGTCAGGGCAAGCTGGATGCGCTGCGACAAGGCCGCTTTGAAGGTAGCGGGAATGCCGC
>JBPYFE010000087.1:0-5972 GCA_051986525.1 Gaiellaceae bacterium | reverse complement strand
CCATCGGCGAGGTTCGCGGCAAGGGCCTCTTCTGGGGCATCGAGCTCGTCAAGGACCGCGGGACGCGCGAGCCGCTCGTCCCGTTCAACGCCGCGGGCGAGGCGATGGCGCCGGTCACGAAGCTGGCGAAGGCCGCCATGGAGCGCGGCCTCTACCTGATGACGCACTGGAACGTGATCATCGTCGCGCCGCCGCTGACGATCACGCGCGAGGAGCTCGACGAGGGATTCGGGACCCTCGACGACGTGCTCGGGCTCGCCGACGCCGCCTAGCCCAGTCCGGGCCGGCCTCGAGACGAAAGCCCGACTCCGCCGACGGCATCGCTTGCGATGCCGCGTCAGAGGTGGTGCCGACCTGTGCGGCACGACCGATAAACCCGGTCCTTTGCACGCCTGCGTCGGTACGAAAGCCCGGACTCCGCCGGCGGCATCGCTTGCGATGCCGCGTCAGAGGTCGTGCCGACCTGTGCGGCACGACCGACAAACCCGGTCCTTTGCACGCCTGCGTCGGTACGAAAGCCCGGACTCCGCCGCAGCAGAGTCCGGGCTGCTCTCTCAACGGGAGATCCGTGACGCCCCCGACTCGACCCCGTCTCCTACTCCCGTCGTACTCGCCAAGACGGAAACCGGCAAGACGGCTTCACTCGTCCGAGCGATGCCGTTCCCTCGAACGAGGGATGGAGCGGCCGGGTGCGCCGCCGATACGCGACGGCCGCCCGAGGGCGGCCGCGCGTATCCAAGTAAGGAAGGAACTACGAGGGGCGGGTGCCCAGGGTGACCGTGGTCGTCTGCGTCGTGCCGCCGCGGACGTAGGTGACCGTCACCTTGTCGCCGGGCTTCGAGACGCCGACCGCCTCGGTCAGGTCGTTCGCGTTCGTGATCGTCGTGCCGTTGAAGCTCGTGATCACGTCGCCCTTCTTCAGGCCGGCGTCGGCGGCCGGGGAGCCGCTCGTGACCTGGCCGATCACCGCGCCGCTCCGCGTCTGCGCGTCGCCGATCGAGACGCCGAGGTAGGCGTGCTCGACCTTCTTGCCCGCGAGGATCTGCGAGGCGACGGACTTGATCGTGTTCGAGGGAACCGCGAAGCCGACGCCTTCGTTGCCGCCGGAGTCGCTCTCGATCTGGGTCGTGACCCCGATGACCTGGCCGGCGAGGTTGAGCAGCGGTCCGCCGGAGTTGCCGTGGTTGATCGCGGCGTCGGTCTGGATCACGCCCGCGATCTGGAACTTCGTCTCGGAGCTGATCGTCCGGTCGAGGGCGCTGACGATTCCGCTCGTCACCGTCTCCTCGAGCCCGAACGGGCTGCCGATGGCGACGACGCCCTCACCGACCGAGAGCGCGCTGGAGTCGCCGAGCGGGAGCGGGTCGAGCTTCGAGGACGGGACGTCGACCTTCAGGACGGCGAGGTCGCTGGAAGGATCGGTTCCGACGACGGTCGCCTTGTACTTCGACCCGTCGGGGAAGGTGACGCTGACCGACGTCCCGCCCTGGACGACGTGGTAGTTGGTGACGATGTGGCCCGCGTCGTCGTAGACGAAGCCGGAGCCCTGAGCCTGCGAGGCGCCGCCGGAGCCGTTGCCGCCGCCGAAGGGGAACGGCGAGCTCTGCGAGGGCGAGGAGCTCGTCGTCGTGATGACCTGGACGACGCCCGCCCGGGCGCTTCGATAGACCGAGTTGACGCTGCCCGACCTCGTCGCCGCGGCCGGGCTGCCGGCCGTCGGCGCCTGCTGGACGACGGTCGTGGTCTTGCCGTTTCCACCGCCGAAGGCCGCGAAGCCACCGACGCCGACGGCGGCGCCGACGCCCGCGGCCAGAACGACCGCGGAAACGAGGACTGCTGTGCGATTTCGGGACATCTCGTTTCCTTTCGACTGAATTACGACGGTAGCTCACCAACGACGCTTGAACGGGATCTGAGAGGCGGTTAAGAAGCGCCTAAGAAAGGCGTTCGCTCGTCTTTAGCGACTCCTTACACCGGTCTCAGGCCGTTCTTAGGTTGGCCTGCGAGCGTCCCCATCGGCCACCTCCCCGTGTGCCCCTGGTCGACAGTGACGGCGCCGCCTCTCGCGGCGCCGTCCGTCTTTTCGGACTGGTCCACTCTTAGCGTCCTCTCACGATTTCCAGCCACAATCCCGCCATGAGCTCGGCTCAGATCCTCGTCGTCGACGACGAAGCCGCCGTCCGCGAGTCCCTGCGCCGCGCGCTCGCGCTCGAGGGCTACGAGGTCCAGCTCGCCGCGGACGGAGCCGAGGCGCTCTACCGGCTCGACGCGGGGGATCTCCAGCCCGACGCGATCGTCCTCGACGTGTTGATGCCGAACGTCGACGGCCTCGAGACCGCGCGCCGCCTACGCAGCGCGGGAAACCGGACGCCGATCCTGATGCTGACCGCGCGCGACGAGGTCGAGGCGCGGGTCGCCGGCCTCGACGCCGGCGCCGACGACTACGTCGTCAAGCCGTTCGCGCTCGCCGAGCTGCTCGCGCGGCTGCGGGCGCTCCTGCGGCGGACGACCAACGGCTCCGGCGAGGCGCTCCGCTTCGCCGACCTCGAGCTCGACCCGGCGACGCGCGAGGTCACGCGCGCCGGCGACCCGATCGAGCTGACGCGCACCGAGTTCTCGCTGCTCGAGCTCTTCATGTTGAACCCGCGGCAGGTGCTGACCAGGTCGCTGATCTTCGAGCGTGTCTGGGGCTACGACTTCGGCCTCTCGTCAAACTCGCTCGACGTCTACATCGGCTACCTGCGCCGCAAGACCGAAGCCGGCGACAAGCCGCGCCTGATCCAGACGGTGCGCGGCGTCGGCTACGCGTTGCGCGAGCCGTGAGCTACTTCAACGACCTCAGCTTCCGCTCGCGGCTCGCGCTCGTAGCCGCCGGAGCCGTCGCGCTGGCCGTCATCGCCGCCTCGTTCGTCGTCTGGTTCGTCGTCCGCGGCGAGCTGTACGGCCAGCTCGACAGCGCGCTCCGCGGCCGGGCGGCCGAGGTCGTCAACGCGCTCAGCTCCAGCCCCGGCCCGGGGTCGATCCATCCCGAGACCGGGCCAAACGGGGAGCCCTGCCTCGACGTCGGCGGCAGCGTCGTCGGCCCGGCCGCCTACGTGCAGCTCGTGCGCGCGAGCGGCTCGAGCATCCGGACGTGCGGGGAGACCGGCTCGCTCCCGATCGACGACCACGTCCGCGACGCCGCCGACGGGAGCGGCAACGAGTACTTCACGAGCGCGCGCATCTCGGGCAAGCACGTGCGCGTGCTGACGGTGCCGGGCCAGGGGTTCGCGCTCCAGGTCTCGCGCGACATGAGCGAGGTGGACAACACCCTCAGCCGGATCAGCTTCCTCCTGATCGTGATCGCCCTCGGGGGAACCGCGATCGCCGGCGGGCTCGGCCTCGCGGTCGCGCGCACCGCGCTCGCGCCCGTGCGGCGGCTGACGCTGGCGACCGAGACGGTGCGCGAGACCGGCGACCTCTCCGAGCGGATTCCGGTCACCGGCGACGACGAGCTCAGCCGGCTCGCGACGAGCTTCAACGCGATGCTCGCGGCGCTCGAGGAGTCGGCCCGCTCGCAGCGGCAGCTCGTCTCCGACGCCTCGCACGAGCTGCGGACGCCGCTGACGAGCCTCCGGACGAACATCGAGGTGCTCGCGCTCGACCGGACGATGGCGCGGGACGAACGCGAGAAGCTGCTCAACGACGTCGTCGCGCAGCTCTCCGAGATGACCGCGCTCGTGACGGAGCTCGTCGAGCTCGCGCGCGGCGACACGCAGCCCGAGGAGGCCGAGGACGTGCGGCTCGACCTGCTCGTCCAGGAGGTCGTCGAGAAGGCGCGGCGCGACTATCCGCACGTCCACTTCGTGACGCACCTCGAGGAGACCGAGCTCCACGGCGTGCCGAACACGATCGCGCGCGCGGTCTCGAACCTGCTCGACAACGCGGCCAAGTGGAGCCCGCCCGAGGGAACCGTCGAGGTCGACGTCCACGGCGGCGAGGTGACCGTCCGCGACCACGGCCCCGGGATCGACGACGACGACCTGCCCTACGTCTTCGACCGTTTCTACCGAGCCCCCGGCGCGCGGAAGCTGCCCGGCTCGGGCCTCGGGCTCGCGATCGTGAAGCAGGTCGCGGAGGCGCACGGCGGCGGGGTCGACGCGGAGCTTCCGGCGGACGGCGGAACCCGGATGAGCCTGCGCCTGGGTTCAGGCTCGAACGGGACGGGTACCTAGGCCGCGTGGGATTTCTCGACCGCATCTTCGGCCGCAGCCGCGGCACCGCCGCGAAGCAGGAGGGCGACCCCCATGCCCTCGACCGTCCCGGCGATCCGCGCGGCGGCGTCCAGTCGGAGGAGTACCGGCACGCCGACCCGCGCGACCTCGTCGAGACCGACGGCACCGTGATGAGCGGCCCCGGCGGCGCGCCGCAGGACGAGCCGCCCGGCGCGGCCTAGCTACTCCGGCGTCAGCGGCAGCCCGGCCGCGACGACGCGCTGCCCGTCCACCTCGTAGACGACGTCGACGCTGTCGTTCTGCCGGTACGTGCCCGCAACGCCGAGGAAGAGCGAGAACCAGCGCCAGAAGCCGAGCCGCCCCTCCTTCGCCAGCCGCCGGTCGAAGACGAGCGCGCCGCCCTCCTGCCGGAAGTCGCGCCCGCGCTGCTGGAGCACGCCGTTCAGGTAGACCTGAAAGTGCGGCCCGATACCAGCCGGGAGTTGCACGCGCGTCCGCTCGGGCACGGCCATAGAATGCCCTTCGCCCGTGCGGAGGAAGCTCACCGTCGTCGTTTGCTTCGCCCTCCTCGGGCTCGCCCTCGCGCAGGTCGCGCTCGCCTCGGACCCGGGGCTCGGGCCGCGACCGCCGGCCTCGCCGCAGGCCGCCGGGATCAAGGACATCTACTGGGTGCTGATCGCGATCACCGGCGTGATCTTCGTGCTCGTCGAGGGAGCGCTGATCCTGTTCATCATCCGCTTCCGCCGCCGTAACCGACCGCGGACGCTCGAGGGCCCGCAGATCCACGGTGCGACGCGGCTGGAGCTGATCTGGACAGCGATCCCGATCGTGATCCTGATCGCGATCATCGCCTTCATCCTCGTCAAGCTGCCGGGGATCGACCACGTCGAGTCGGCGCAGGCGAGCGGCTCCACCGTCGAGGCGACCGTCGAGGGCCACCAGTTCTACTGGAACTTCCTCTACCCGAACGGCGTCATCCAGGTGACGACGCTGACGCTGCCCGCGAAGCGGCCGATCGCGCTCGCGATCAAGTCGGCCGACGTCGCGCACAGCTGGTGGATCCCGTCGCTGCAGGGAAAGCTCGACGCGATCCCTGGGAGGACGAACGTCCAGCACTTCGTCGCCGACAAGCCCGGCACGTACGTCGGCCAGTGCGGTGAGTTCTGCGGCTACGAGCACCCGCACATGATCGGGAAGGTCAGGGTCGTCGACGGCGCCCAGTTCGAGAGCTGGCTGGCGGCGCAGAAGCAGGCGCAGACGAACGGGACCTCGGACCTCGGCAAGCAGACCTGGACCGGCGTCTGCGCGACCTGCCACGGGATGGACGCGAAGGGCGGCTACGGCCCGAGCCTGATCGGCAACCCGATCCTCACCCAGCCGAGCGCGATCGAGACGCTGCTCCGCAACGGCCGGAACCAGATGCCGGCGGTCGGCCACGGCTGGACGGACACGCAGATGAAGGCGCTGATCGCCTACGTGAAGAGGTTCGAGAATGGCAGCTAGGGCGGAGACCTACCCCGCCGCGACGATCGTCTCGCGCGGCCGCTGGTCGAGCTGGCTGGCGACGGTCGACCACAAGCGGATCGGGATCCTCTACATCGTCACGAGCCTGATCTTCTTCGTCGCCGGCGGGATCATCGCCCTGCTGATGCGCTCGCAGCTCGCGCGGCCGAACGAGCACGTCTTCACGCGCAACACCTACGACTCGATGTTCACGATGCACGGGACGACGATGATCTTCCTCGTCGTCGTGCCGGT
>JBPYFE010000086.1:0-10131 GCA_051986525.1 Gaiellaceae bacterium | reverse complement strand
GGGAGCATCGGCACGCCGGCGGCCGCGTAGTCGCGCTTCAGGAGCAGCGCGAGCGCCCAGAAGTGGGGCGGCGTCCAGAAGAAGACGATCGCGAACAGGAGCAGCGCCGTCAGCGTCAGGTCGCCGGTCGCCGCCGCGTAGCCGACGAGTGGCGGGACGGCGCCGGCGGCGCCGCCGATGACGATGTTCTGCGGCGTCGAGCGCTTGAGCCAGCGCGTGTAGACGAAGACGTAGAAGAGATTCCCGGCCAGCGCGAGCAGCGCCGCGAGGACGTTCACGAGCGACGCGAGCAGGACGAACGAGAGCGCCGAGAGCGCCAGTCCGAACTCGAGCGCCCGGCTCGGCGGTACGCGGCGGCTCGCGACCGGCCGCCGCCCGGTCCGCGCCATCCGGCGGTCGAGGTCGGCGTCGAGAACGTGGTTGAGCGCGCTCGCGCCGCCGCACGCGAGCGCGAGCCCGGTCATCGTCGCGAGGAACGTCGCGGTCCCCGGCCAGCCCTCGGCGCCGACGACCATCCCGCAGGCGCCCGTGAGCAGGAGCAGGATCATGATCCGCGGCTTCGTCAGCGTCAGGTAGTCGCGCCACGACGCGGCGGGGACGCGCTGGCCCTCGAAGGTCGCGACCACCGCCGCCAGAGCGGCGGCGAGCGCGAGCGACGCGAACGCGACGTGGAGCGGCCGGCCGACGGCGAGCGCCGCCGCGAGGAAGAGGCCGAGCGCGGCGACGGCAAGCCGCAGCAGCCGCCGATGCGCTACCCACCCCGCGGCGACGAGCGCCGCGAGCGGCGGCACGGTGATCGCCGCCAGCGCGCGATGAGCCGTCGGCGCCCCGGCGGCTCCGGAAACGATCGTCAGCGCCGCGCCGGCGGCGGCGACGAGCGCCGTCAGCCTCAGCCAGGCGCCCGGTGCGACCTCCGCCGCGCCCCTCACGCCACCACGTAGAGCAGGATGAAGGCCGCGATCTGGACGAGCCCGAGCACGGCCCAGTAGACGCCGAGGGCGTCCGCCGACGGCCGGATCAGCGCCAGCGAGCGGCCGTCACGGCGCAGGCTCTCGGCGAACAGCACCCAGAGCCAGTAGACGACGGCGAGGACGTTGACGGCGAAGAGTCCCGTCCAGCCGACGAAGACACTCGGGAAGCTGCCCTCGCCCGGGCCGAAGCCGAGCGTCGCGAACTGCACGCACTGGATCACCACCGCCGCGACCGCCGCGATCAGGGCGACGCCGATTCCGAGCCGCCACCCGCGCTCGTCGTTGCGGTGGGTCGACCGCGAGCCGACGAACGTCGCCGCGACGCTGACGAGCACCAAGACGAGGACGGCGATCCCGTACCCCTTCGAAGGATGGACGTGGTGCGCGTTCCAGCGCCCGTTCGTGTCGAGCGCGCGCAGGTACAGGAACGCGAAGAAGAACGAGACGAAGAAGAACGCCTGCGCCGCGGCGCCGAGCCGCGCCGCGATCTCGAAGTTCCGCGCGCTGACCTCGGGCTGCTCGACCGTGAACTCGGGCACGCCGTCGACCGTCGTCATCGGCTACTTCCCCGCCGCCGCCGCTGCGCCCCGGAAGTCCGCCACGGCCGGCGCGTTCGGGTCGCCGTACTCGTACGGCCCGGACGTGATCACCGGGATCCGGTCGAAGTTGTGGACGGGGACCGGCGTCGGCACCTGCCACTCGAGCGAGCGGCTCTGCCACGGGTTCGCGTCCGCCCGGCCGCGCACGAAGACGAGCGAGTAGATGAGGTTGCCGATGAAGACGAGCATCGAGAAGCCGAGCACGAACGCCGAGACCGAGACGAAGTCGTTGATCGCCTGGAGGTGCGGCGCGTAGGTCGAGACGCGGCGCGGCATGTCGAGGAAGCCGGCCGCGAAGAGCGGGAAGAAGGTCAGGTTGAAGAAGACGAACATCAGCCAGAAGTGGATCTTCCCGAGTGTCTCGTTCAGCGTCAGTCCGGTCATCTTCGGCAGCCAGTAGTACGTCGCGGCGAAGAAGGCGAAGACGAGGCCGCCCATGATCGTGTAGTGGAAGTGGGCCATCACGAAGTAGCTCCCGTGCGTCGTCACGTCGCTCGGGACGTCCGAGAGGAAGACGCCGGAGAGGCCGCCGATCAGGAAGTTGAAGAAGAACGCGAGCGCGAACAGCATCGGCACCGTGAAGCGGATCCGCGCCCGCCAGAGCGTCCCCATCGCGTTCAGGAAGATGAACCCGGTCGGGATCGAGATCAGCTCGGTCGTCAGCATGTAGAAGGGCCGCAGGCTCGAGTTCATCCCGCTCACGAACAGGTGGTGCTGCCAGACCATGAAGCTGAGGAAGGCGACGCCGAGCATCGCCGCGACGGCGAGGCGGTAGCCCCAGAGCGGCTTCCGCGCGAAGACCGGCAGGATCTCGAGCACGATTCCGAAGCCCGGCAGGGCGAGGATGTAGACCTCCGGGTGGCCGAAGAACCAGAACAGGTTCTCGTACAGGTACGGGCTGCCGCCGCCGCTCGCGAGGTAGAACGACGTGTTCGCGGCGCGGTCCATCAGGCCCATCAGCATCGTCGCCGTCAAGACCGGCGCCGCCAGCGCCATCAGCACCGACGTCGCGACGACGCCCCAGACGAAGATCGGCAGCCGCGACCACAGCATTCCCGGCGCCCGCATCGTGATGATCGTCGTCAGCAGGTTGATCCCGATCAGCGTCAGCGTGATCGAGATCAGGATGAACGCGTAGATGTAGGCGTCCATCCCGGCGCGCGCCTCGTCGGCGAGCGGCGCGTAGCCGGTCCAGCCGGTCGGGAACCCGTTCCAGGCGATCGCGGAGAGCAGGACGAGGCCGGCGAGCGGCGTCAGCCAGAAGGTCAGCGCCTCCACGCGCGGGAAGGCCAGGCGCCGGGCCCCGATCATCAGCGGGACGAGGTAGTTGCCGAACGGCCCCAGGATGAAGGCCGACGTCATCATGATCATCATCGTCCCGTGCAGGCCGACCAGCGAGATGTACTGGCCCGCCGGCCACGCCTTCTCGTTCGGCGTCAGCAGCTCCGTTCGGATCAGCATCGCGTTCAGGCCGCCGATGAAGAAGAAGATCCCGACGCCGAAGAAGTACTGGATCCCGACGACCTTGTGGTCGGTCGTGAGCCGGAAGTAGCGGCCGACGCCGCCCTCGTGCTGGCGGATCGTCTTCTCCGGCACCGTGAAGACGCCCTCCTTGTCGGTGCCGAGGGGCGGCCGCCCGGCGAGCCGCCCGAGCGGGTAGTTGAAGAACCCGAGCCCGGCGAGCCAGCCGATCGTCCCGAAGAAGAAGCCCATGAAGATCCGCACGTCGTTCTGGTCGGTGCCGATCAGGTAGTCGTGGCCGACGGCGATCTTGCCGCCGATCCAGGAGCCCAGGAACCAGCCCAAGATCCCGAACACGAACGCGGTCAGGACGTTGAAGCCGACGATCCCGCGCCAGTACGAGCGCGGCGACTCGGCGTGCGCGACGGTGCTCACTCGTGTCCTCCTCGCTCAGCCGGCACGGTGCTGGGGCTCCGGGAAGTAGGTGCGTGAGAACGGGCCGAGGTCGTGGATGTTCCCCGCGTCGGCGAGTCTCTGCTGGACGATCCAGTGGTTGAAGTCGGTCGCGCTGACGACGTGCCCGTGCGTCGCCATGTGGCCGTGCCAGAGGCCGCAGAGCTCGGCGCAGCGGATCGAGAACGAGCCGAGCTTGCGCGGGGTCACGTACGCGACGTTGTCGACGCCGGGGACGGCGTCGGCCTTGACGCCGAGCTCGTACGCCCAGAAGGAGTGCGTGACGTCGAGCGAGGTGACGTGGAAGGCGACGACCTTCCCGACCGGTATGTCGAGCTGCTTCGTCTCGAAGCCGCCGTAGGTCGGGAAGCGGAACGTCCACGCCCACTGCTGGCCGATCACCTGGATCGGCAGGCCGGCCTTGTGGCCCTTCGGCTTGTCCGCCGGGGACGGGCCCTGGCCGCCGCCGGCGCCGCGGGCGCTGTCGACGAGCGTGTAGCTGCCCCAGACCGCGAGCGCGAGCACGATCACGGCGGTGCCGCCGATCCAGAAGAGCTGGACGAGGCCGTTTCCGTGGTCGTTCGGCCCGTCCTCGATCCGGTCGCTGCGGCTGCGGAAGACGATCAGCGTGTAGGTGAAGTAGACGGCGATGATCAGGACGACCGGGACCAGCAGCGCCGTCAGGACGGTGTTCGCGTCGGTCTGGGCACCGGCCTCCGCGCTCATCCGCCCGGGCGGCAGGTGGTCGCCGAGGACGAGCACGATCAGCGGCTCGGCGATCGCGACGAGCACGAGCCAGATGACGAGGATGCGCAGGCCGTGCTTCGGGATCCGCTCGCCGGCGATCTCGGTCATACGACGTGGAGGAGCCCGGACATGTAGCCGAGGCTCTGCATCGGGCCGCCGAAGCCGATGATGAAGCCGGCGGCGCAGGGGACGAAGCACTGCCAGCGGTAGGTGCCCTTCTTGCCCGTCCTGAACGTGAAGGTGACCGTGGTGTGCGCTTCCTTCAGCGTGCAGGGCGCGACGCTGCACTGGTTCTTGGCGTTGTCGGCGACGCCCTTGAGCGGGACGCTGACGTGCAGCTCGGGGATCGCGAACGTGTGCGAGGCGAGGTCCGGGTTCAGCGTCTTGAACGGCTTGCCGTCGACGCTCGGCAGGCCGACGAGCCCTTGCGGCAGTCCCCAGAACGGGTTGCGCAAACCGGTCGCGGTGTCGTACTGGAGGACCGTGACGTGCACGAGCGAGTTGGCCGGGACCTGGACGTTCGTGCTGTGGACCCACTTGCCGCTGCTGTCCTTGACCAGGTACGAGACCCAGTCCGGATGGGGGCCGAAGCCGAGGGAGGCGACCGTCTGCATGGTCAGGTTCGTGACGGCGCCGGCGCGGGCGGCCTTGACGAGCGGCGGCCTGACCGTGAGGTAGCCGACGACGTAGTAGGCGATCAGGGCCGCAGAGATCACGACCCCCACCAGAACGCAGACCAACCGGACCGCGCGGCTCATCGGAAGGGCGATATAGCGGACGCGTGCCGTTCGCGCCGGGAGATGACGAAACTGTCATCTTCGGGTCATTTGCAGGTCATTTCTCCGCGAGCGCGCCGACTTATGATCACGCCGAGCCGGTGGCAGTTCGCGTCCTCCGTGCCGTCTCCGCGGTCGGCGTCGCCGTCCTGCTCGGCCTGCTCGTCTACCGGCTGGCGCAGGGCTCGCCGGCCGGCGCGCTGCCCGTCGGCCCGCTGCACGGGCGGCCCGCGGCGCCGGACGTCCGCCTCGCCGTGATCTGGCGCCGCGCCCAGACGTGGCCGGCCGGGCTGCGCCGCATCGCCGCGCGCCGGGAGCTCTCGCCGCGCGACCTCCGGGGCCGGCCGGTCGTCGTCAACTTCTGGGCCTCGTGGTGCGAGCCGTGCAAGCGCGAGCTGCCGCGCCTCGTCGCCGCGGCGGGCCGGCACCGCGGCTCGGTCGTCTTCCTCGGCGTCGACGTGAACGACTTCACGGGCGACGCGACGCGCTTCCTCTCGGAGCGCGGCGCCCAGTACGTCTCGCTGCACGGCGGACAACGCGCCGCGAGCGCCTTCGGGCTCGTCGGCCTGCCCGAGACCTTCTATCTCGACGCGCGCGGGCGCGTCGTCGGCCGGACGACCGGCGAGGTCTCGGCCCGCGCGCTCGAGCGCGGGATTCGGGCCGCGGCGAGCTGATTCTTAAAGCTTTCTCACGGCCTTCACAGAAGCGTCTCACGTGCGCCTGGTTCGGTATCCGGGTCAGCTCGAAACCCGGAAGGAGAACCATGACCGTCGCCCTGAACCTGTTGCTATCCGCCCTCGTCGTCGCCGGCCTGACCGCGATCTGCCTCTTCGGCTACCGCGTCGGACGCCGCCCCTCGGCGCTCGCCGCCGCGCCACAGGGACGAGGGGAAGTACTCGTAGGTCACGTCGTCGAGGAACCCCAGCCGCACGCCGGCGCGGACCATCCGTTCGCCGCGAAACCAGTCGCCAGGAACGCCCAGCGGCGACGCGACGTGCTCGCGTTCGAAGAATCGTAGGTGCGAGTGGACGAGTGCGCCCTTGAGCGGCAGCTCGAGGGCGCGGGGCTCGATCAGCCCGGTCGTGCCGTCGGGGCGGTGCTCGCGGATCAAGCCTTGCGCCGCCTCGAGCCGCCGTTCGCGGCAGGCCGAGAGCAGGCGCGCGATCGCTTCCGCGGGCAGCTCGTCGTCGTCGTCCGCGTCGAACAGCCAGCGCCCGCGGGCGAGCCGGTAGCCGTGGTTGCGCGTGAGCGTGGAGGCGGCGAGCCAGTGCCGGTGCGGATCGGGATAGACGTAGCGCTCGGTCGAGGCGAGCAGGCGGACGCGCGGATCGTCGGTCTCGAGGGCGGGCGCGTCCGGCCCGTCGGCGATCACGAGCACCTCGAGCTCGTGGTGGGTCTGGCCCAGGATCGACGGCAGCATCCTCTCTCCGAGCCGCTCCGCGCGGCCGAAGGTCGGGACGATCACGCTCACGAGCGGCTCCGACTCCGTGTACGCGAGCCCGTAGGCGGGATCGCGCCGCGCCTCGGCGAGCCGGCGCCGGCTCTCGGCGTCGTTGCCGCCGAGGATCCGGATCGCAGGCAGCACCTCGTCGTCGAGCCGGCGCGAGAGCCGCTCGACCTCCCGCTCGCGCTCGGCCGCTTCGGCCGACGCGACGGCGATCCGGTTCGCGAGCTCGTTCAGGTGGTCGTGCACGGCGGCGAAGCGGCGGTCGAGCGCGGCGCCCGCGAGCCGCCGGAGCCGGTGGATCACCGGACGAAGACGCGCGCCGGAACGCCCTGCACGCGCGTCTCGGGCTCGACCCCGGCCAGGACGACGGCCCCGGCGGCGACGACCGCGCCCGCGCCGACCTCGATCCCGTTGCTGATCTGTGCGCCCATCCCGATCGTCGCGCCTTCGCCCAGCCGGACGTTCCCGGCCACGTTCGCACCCGGGTTGAGCGTCGCTCCGGCCTCGATCGTCGTGTGGTGGCCGACCAGCGCCCCGCGGCCGACGAGCACGTGCGGCCCGAGCTCCGCCGCCGCCCCGACTACGGCGCCCGGCGCGACGACGCCTCCGCGCCCGACCGTCGCCGAGGTGCTCACGTGCGCGCGTGGGTGGACGACCGCGGCCGGCTCCCAGCCCTGCGCCTCGAGCCGCGCGGCCTGCGCGAGGCGGTCGCCGCCGGCGCCGAGGACGAAGCTCCGGCCCAGCCCGCCGAGCGGCGAGGCGACGCGGAGACCGTGGAACTCGCCGCCGACGCGGCTCTCGTCGACGAGCTCGACCAGGCCGGCCACGTCGAAGCCCGCTTCGCGCGCGTACTCGACGAGCTCGAGCGCGAACGAGCCCGTGCCCGCCACGTAGATCTCCCGCTGCCCCGACAGCACCGCGCGGCGATCTTCGCACGACTCCATTGATTGACGCGTCAATCCGTTTGGAACGAGCGCGCTTCGGCCACCAACCGGTCAGAGATTCGGCCATCGACTTGGAGGTACGCAGGATGCAAGCAGCACGTCATGTCAGGCGTGTGCGGTTCGCGCTTCTCGTCGCCCTCGGTCTCGTCGCGTTCGCGCTCTTCGGCGTGGGCAAGGCGTCGGCGGACGGTGTGACGAACGCGAAGCACTTCTTCTGGGCGCAGGGAACCTCGATCCAGGGGACTGCGGATTCGACCGCGAACGACCTCGTCTGGCACGGCGGCAACGCCGGCGCCGGCGCGATCGGTGTCGAGCAGAAGCCCGCCGTCTACCTCGTCTACTGGGGCAAGGAGTGGGCCGACGGCTTCCAGACGGCCGACACCGACGGGAAGCTCTACTCGAGCAAGACGCTTCAGAACTACGTCAACTCCTTCTTCCAGAACGTCGGCGGCAGCGGCTGGGCGAACATTCAGACCCAGTACTGCAACGGCGTCCTCGTCGGCGTCACGAGCTGCGTCGGCGGAAGCGGCTACGTCACGAACCCGACGCACCAGCTGAAGGGCGTCTGGACCGACCCGACGCCGGTCCCCGACGACATCATCGCCTCCGGCCTGGCGCAGAACCTCGTCGACGACCCGATCGCGGCCGAGGCGATCCGCGCCTCGGCGCACTTCGGCGACAACCCGCAGGCGACGTACATCATCCTCACGCCGCCGCGGCCGATCGCGACGGGCCAGCCGGTCTACTGCGGCTACCACTCGCAGACGTCGAGCGTCGACGGGCTCGGGAACC
Source organism: Gaiellaceae bacterium (assembly GCA_051986525.1). Classification (GTDB taxonomy): domain Bacteria; phylum Actinomycetota; class Thermoleophilia; order Gaiellales; family Gaiellaceae; genus 13-2-20CM-68-14. The sequence goes on along the minus strand of JBPYFE010000086.1, from coordinate 1,941 downwards.
CGTACCGGATCCAGTACGCGTTCATCCCTTGGCAGAACACGAACTGGCCAGGGATCGGCCAGGGTTGCGGGATGCACTTCGTGAACGCGACGAGCGACGCCTTCGGGAACGGCATCTTCGACGGCTGGAGCATCGTCACCGGCCACGAGTACGCGGAGGCCGTGACCGATCCGGACAACTTCGCCACGTGGCAGGACGGCTGGCTCGACGCGCAGGGGAGCGAGAACGGCGACAAGTGCGCCTGGGACCCGACGACGTCCAACATCACGCTCGGCTCGCACCAGTTCGCCGTGCAGCCGCTGTGGAGCAACTCGGCCTACGACGCAACCGGCAGCGGCTGCGTCCTGTCCGGCTAACGAACGCGCTTCGAGAGGGGCCGGGCGCGTCCCGGCCCCTCTCTCTTACTTGATCCCGGCCGGCTCGGCCACCCAGTCGCTGGTGACGTAGAGCCAGAAGGCGAGCCCGGCATAGCGCCCGTAGCGGCGGAAGCGTCGCTCGATCGTCTTGTCGCTCGCCTTCCGGCCGGCGAGCTTCGCGTACTTCGGCCGCGACCACGAGTCGAGGATCAGGCGCGAGTAGCGGCCGAGCAGCAGCATCATCTGCGCGGTCGCGTACGGCCCGACGCCGGGCAGCGCGAGCAGGCGCGCGGCGACCTCCTCGTCCGGCAGCTCGAGGTCGAGCAGCGCCTCGAGGTCGAGCGTCCCCTCCGCGACGGCGGTCGCGATCGAGCGGAAGTACGGCGCGCGGTAGCCCGCGCGAACGACGTCCTTGTAAAAGCTCTCGTCCACCTCGGCCATCGCCTCCGGCGTCGGAAAGGCGCGACGGCCGCCGGGCGCGGCAGGGCCGAGGTTCGCCACGAGCGCGGTGACCATCTTCTTCGTCGCCGACCAGACCGTGTTGGTCGTGCAGATCGTCTTGCAGACGTCCTCGAAGACGCTCGGGCTGCGGAGCATCCTCCCGGCGCCGTTCGCCGCCCAGGCGAGGTTCTCGTCGACCGTGACCAGCTCGTAGAACGGCGACAGGTCCTCGTCCAGCGCGAGCACGTGGCGCGCCTTGGCGAGCAGCCGCTCGGCCGTCTTCGCAGAGGGAGGTCGACCGAGCACGGTCACGCGCGCGTGCCGCTTTCGCCCCGGCCGGATCTCGATCGTGCGCGCGCCTTTGCCGTTTGCGGCCAGCGTCACCTCGAGCGCCGGCACGTCCTCGTCCAGGTGCATCGGCGGCAGGTCGACGAACCCGTGCGAGAGCAGCGTCCGCCGCAGGTCGACCGGCTCGCCGCCGGCGCCGACGAGGGGGAGCTCGAAGGTCGTCGCGGTCATCGCAAGCTCGAACGCGCCCGCGCTACGGCGTCTTCCCGTCGAGGATCGTCCGCAGCACCGGGGCGTCGATGTTCCCGCCCGAGACGACGCAGACGAGCTTGCCCTCGCCGGCGCGACCGGTGAGGGCCGCGGCGACCGACGAAGCGCCCGCGCCTTCGGCGACGACGTGGGCGCGCTCCGCGAGCAGGCGGACCGCGTCCGCGACCTCGGCGAGGCCGGCGACGATCGAGCCGGCGAGGAGCTGTCGCGCCAGCTCGAACATCTCCGGAAAGACGGTCGGCGCGCCGATCCCGTCGACGAAGGTCGGCTCGTGGTCGACCTCGACCGGCTCGCCCGCGGCCAGCGAGGCCGCAAGCGGCGCGGCGGTCGCCACCTCGCAGGCGTAGACGTCGCAGCCCGGAGCGACCGCGCGCAGCGCCGACGCGATGCCGCAGGAGAGCCCGCCGCCGCCGTAGGGGACGAGCACGGCGTTCGCATCCGGTAGGTCCTCTGCTAGCTCGAGCCCGATCGTCCCGTTCCCGGCCATCACGGCCGGGTCGCTGAAGGGATGGACGAAGACGCCCTCCATCCCGGGGTACGTGCGGGTCCGGAACACCTCGAGCCAGGTCGGAGGCGGAACCTTCAC
>JBPYFE010000085.1:0-14228 GCA_051986525.1 Gaiellaceae bacterium | reverse complement strand
GCGTCGCGGGCCGCGGCCGCGGCGTCGTACATCTGGCCCGACCAGTACTCGTCGTGGCCGACCGAGATCCAGGCACGGTGGTTGAGCATCAGCTGCGGATGCTCCTGGGTGTCCACCGAGGTGGAGTACGTGAGGTCGTAGCCGTTCTTCTCGGCGTAGTGGATGAAGTACTGCTCCCAGCTCCAACCGTTCGGGTCGAGCAGGTCGCCGAAGCCGGAGTCCGCGTACGGCCGGTCGAACGAGACCTTGACGGCGCGGGGGCGCCCCGTTCCCGCCACGGTGTCCGCGCCGCCCGAGTTGTTGTCGTAGAGGCTCTTGCCGTTCGACGCGTTGACGCCGCCGTAGTCCGGGTAGTTGTTGTAGGCCTGGTAGGTGTTGACGGGCTGCTGGTAGAGGATCGCCGAGTGGCTCGCGTCGTCTCGCACCGTGAAGACGATGTCGTTCTGGTAGCCCTGCGCGTTGTTCAGCTGCGCGATGTAGATCCCGCTCGTCCAGTCGCTCGGCACCGTGAAGCTCGGCGGCCCGGTCCAGTGGCACTCGGTCAGGCCGGTGTTGCCGCCCGACGGGCCGTCCATCGTGCACGCAGGCTGCGTGACCCCGGCGTACGGGCCGAGGTGCTGCATGAACCGGCCTCCGAGGCAGTTGCCCGTGGCGTCCGGGTAGCAGCCGAGCCGGTAGATGTCGATCGTGTAGTTCTGGGCCGGGTTGACCGAGACCTTGAAGTCGATCGAGTCGCCGCGGTTGACGCTCGTCGCCGAGGCGTAGCCCTTGATCTGGCCGGTCGCGTCGTCGGCGACCTTCAGCGGCGGCGTCCCCAGCTGCCAGGCCGTCGTGCCCTTCTGCTGGTTCTCCTGCTGGATCGGGTTCCCGGTCGTCGGCGGGATCGTGTCCGCGACGTTGTCGATCGTGACCGTCACCGGAGCCGAGTCGGTCGTGTTGCCGACGTTGTCGGTCGCGCGTGCGAGCAGCGTCACCTTGCCGTCGGCCGGCTGGTTCGTCCACTGGACCGAGAACGGACTGGAGCTCGCGGTGCCGATCGACTGGCCGTTCGCCCACGTGCAGCTCGTGCCCGGGCAGTAGCGGAACTCGACGCTCGCAACGCCCGAGTCGGCGTCCGTCGCCGCCGCGGTGAGCGTGTCGCCGTTCCGCACGACGCCGCCCGGCGCCGGCGCAGTCAGGGCGCTCGTCGGCCCGGTAGCGTCGACCTGGAGCGGCAGGCTCTGGACGGGCTCGGCGTTGCCGACCGCGTCGTAGGCGCGGTACTTCAGCGTCGTCGGCGCGCTCAGCGAGATCGGGCCGGTGTACGTCGAGCCGTTCGTGAGGTCGGGATCGCTGCCGTCGGTCGTGTAGCGGATCTTGTCGACGCCGGATTCCGAGTCGGTCGAGCTGAGCGAGACGTTGAGCCCAGGCGCGTACCAGCCGCTGTTGCACGCCGCGCCGTTGCAGCTCGCGCTCGTGCTGGGCGGCGTCACGTCGACCTGGATCACCCGGGTCTGGACGTCCTCGGCGTTGTTGACGTTGTCATAGGCGCGGTACTTCAGCGTCGTCGTCGAGTTGATCAGGATCGGCCCGGCGTACGTGCTGCCGTTGACGCGGTCGGGATCGGTGCCGTCGGTCGTGTACCGGATGCCGTCGACGCCGGAGCCGAAGTCCGTTCCGGCCAGGGCGACGGCGACGCCGCTGCGGTAGAAGTCATGCGCGCAGGCGGTGCCATCGCAGGCGATCGAGGTCGAGGGCGCCTGCGTGTCGGGCGTCAGCGAGAACGTCGCCGGCGCCGACGTCTTGCCGACGCCGTTCGTGACGGTCACGTGCTGGTCGCCCGGCGACCCGGCGGCCAGCGGGCTGAACGAGTAGGTCGTCTGGTACGGCGACGTCGAGGCTGCACCGCCGCCCGTCCAGGCGGGATCGACGATGACCGGGAAGTCGACGTGGTCGATCCCGGCCGGGTCGAACGCGCCGGCGGTGACCGTGAAGTGGCCGCCGGAGGACGGGCCGTAGTAGACGGTCGAGCCGGTGGCGCTCGCGTCGATCATGTTGCCGAACGAGAGCGTCGGCGGCGCCGGAGCGTTGTTGACGATCTGCGTCGTCTGCGTCGCCGAGTCGAGCGTGTTGCCGGCGCCGTCGGTGACGCGCGCGAGCAGCGTGTACGGCCCGTCTGCGGGCTGCGAGCTCCACGTCACCGAGTAGCTCGGGCCGGTCGTCGAGGTGCCGATCGCCGTCGACGGCGTGCAGCTCGTTCCGGCGCAGTACAGGTAGGTGATCGAGGCGACGCCGGAGCCCGAGTCAGCTCCTGATCCGGTCAGCGCCTGGCCGTTGTCGATCGCCGGCGGCACCGGGTCGAGGGTGGCCGTTCCGGGCGCCGTGTTGTCGATCGTGACCGTCTGCGCGGCCGAGTCGGTCGTGTTGCCCGCCCCGTCGGTCGCACGTGCGATCACGCTGTAGGTGCCGTCGGCGGGCTGACCGTTCCAGTTGACGGAGTAGCTCGGACCGGTCGACGAGGAGCCGATCGCCGTCGACGGCGAGCAGCTCGTCCCGGCGCAGTACAGGTACGTGAGCGAGGCGAGGCCGGAGCCGGAGTCGCTGCCCGAGCCGGTCAGCGCCTGGCCGTTCGCAATTGCCGCGGGCAGCGAGTTCAGCGTCGCCGTGTCAGGCGCGGTGTTGTCGACCGTGACCGTCCGGATCGCCGAGTCGCGGGTGTTGCCGGCGCCGTCGCTGACGCGCGCCAGCACGCTGTAGGTGCCGTCGGCCGGCTGCGAGCTCCACGTGACGCCGTAGCTGGGGCCGGTGGTCGACGAGCCGATCGCCGTCGACGGCGTGCAGCTCGAGCCGGCGCAATAGAGATACGCGATCGAGGCGACGCCGGAGGCGGCGTCGGCACCGGAACCGGTCAGGGTGCGCCCGTTCTTGATCGCCGCGGGCAGCGCGTCGAGCGTCGCCGTCCCCGGAGCGGTGTTGTCGACGATCACGGTCTGGATCGCGGAGTCGCGCGTGTTCCCGGCGCCGTCGGTGACGCGGGCGCGGACGGAGTAGGTGCCGTCGGCGGGCTGGCCGTTCCAGGCGACGGAGTAGCTCGGGCCCGTGGACGACGCGCCGATCACGGTCGACGGCGTGCAGCTCACGCCGGCGCAGTAGAGGTAGCTGACGGACGCGACGCCGGAGAGCGGATCCGTGCCCGAGCCGGTCAGGACGCGTCCGTTCCGGATCGCGGCCGGCAGCGCGTCGAGCGTCGCGCTCGTCGGACCGGTGTTGTCGATCGTCACGGTCTGGATCGCCGAGTCGCGCGTGTTGCCCGCTGCGTCCGCGACGCGCGCGAGCACGCTGTAGGTGCCGTCGGCCGGCTGGGCGTTCCAGGTGACGGAGTAGCTCGGGCCCGTGGACGAGGAGCCGATCGTCGTCGCCGGCGTGCAGCTCGCTCCGGCGCAGTAGAGGTAGCTGACGGACGCGACGCCCGAGCCGGTGTCACTGCCGGAGCCGGTCAGCACGCGGCCGTTCTTGATCGCCGCCGGCAGCGCGTCGAGCGTCGCCGTGGCCGGAGCGGTGTTGTCGACCGTGACCGTCTGGATCGCCGAGTCGCGCGTGTTCCCGGCGGCGTCGCTGACGCGCGCGAGCACGCGGTACGTGCCGTCGGCGGGCTGGCCGTTCCAGGTGACGGAGTAGCTGGGGCCCGTCGAGGACGAGCCGATCGTCGTCGCCGGCGTGCAGCTCGCGCCGGCGCAGTAGAGGTACGCGATCGAGGCGACGCCCGAGGTGGCGTCTGCGCCGGAGCCGGTCAGCACCTGGCCGTTCTTGATCGCGGCCGGAAGCGCGGCCAGCGTCGCCGAGCTCGGCGCGGTCTTGTCGATCCGGATCTGCGTCGAGCCCGTCTTGACCGCTTCCTGGTTCGAGACGTTGTCGCGCGAGAAGTACTTGACCGTGTAGACGCCGTCCGCGCTCAGCAGGATCGACGTTCCCTGCGGCGACCCCGTCGTCGGCGTCGAGCCGTCGCTGGTCGAGTACGTCGCAGCGACGCCGGAGCCCGTGTCCGTCGGCGACAGCGTCACCGTCTGGCTCGCCGTCTTCCAGCCGGAGCCGATCGCCGCAGTGTTGTCCGTCGTCACCGGTGCAGCCGAGTCGGGCGTCAGCGTGAACGAGTCGCTCGTGGTGTTCGCGGCGTTGTCGCTCGCGGTCACCGTCTTCGCGCCGGTCGCCGAGCCGGTCGCGGCGGGCCAGGTGTACGTGCGCGTGTACGGGCCGGGGAACGCGATCGCGGCGCTCGTCGTCGGCGTGAAGCCGCCGCCGGGCGCCGGGAAGGTGACGTTCTGGATCCCGGACTGTCCGTCCGCCGCGGTCGCCGTGACCGTGAAGGAGCCGCCGGTCGCCGATGCCGGCCGGTAGAAGAAGGTCTTGCCGCTGACGAAGCTGTCGGCGTTCGTCCCGACCTCCGCGACGGAGACCGTGTTCGTCGGCGCGACGCTGTCGAGCTTCAGCTCGACGAGCTGCGCCGACCAGTTGCCGTTGTTGGCTGCGGTGCCGGTCTTGTTGCCGGTCGCCCCGCCGGCCATGGCGAAGTCGCCGCCCTCGCCCGTGACAGAGCCGTTGCCGCCGGTGACGTCGTAGCGCTCGGTGTAGCCGGCGGCGGTGAACGTCGTCCTGGCCGTCGTGCCGTACGCGACCACGCCCCAGTCACCCGCCGTGCCGGTGACGCCCGTAGCCGTCACCGCTGCGCCGTTGCCCGTGGCGGTCGTCGTCTGCACGATCGGCGCCGTGTTGTCGACGCCCGTGTAGGTCGAGATCGAGGCCACGAACCGCCGCGCGGTCGTGCCGCTCAGCGTCCACGTGTACGGGCCCGCGTCGCCGGAGGCGGCGACGGTGTGCCTGTACGTGACGAGCGCGAGCGTCGTGCCGTTGTTCGTGCGGGCGATCTGCGTCCAGCCGGACGGAACGGTCGCGATGGCGACGTTGCTCCCACCTGGGATCACGAGCGACGCGATCAGCTGATCGTTCGCCAGCGCGCCGGTCGGCCGCGCGAGGGCGATCGACGTCCCGTTTCCAGTCACAGTCGACGTCCCGGTCCCGCGGAACGTGATCGCCGGATCGATCACGTACGGCGTCGGCAGGCGCCTGTCGTTCAGGCGCAAGGTCAGCCAGCTGACGCCGTGCGTGCGATGCACGCGCCAGCGCAGATGGCGAGGAGTGACCGTGTGGCCCCGGCCGTCGAAGATCTCGACGGGGTCGATCCGGGGCCCGGTCACGCGCGCACCAGCCAAGAAGCGGACGCTTCCGTCGGGCGCGAGCTGGGGCCTCAGGCGTGCATCGACCTGCCACCGCCAGGTTCGGAGGCCAAAGTGCTTCCGTACGGTCAGAAACTCTTCGCTCGAGCGCGAGCTCGTGACGACCGTCTCGCGCCCGAAGCCGGTCGCGCGGCCGTAGATGCCGCGATGGCCGTGCCAGGCGGCGTCGCCGGCGTCGACGCTACGCAGCGTCAACGTTCCCCACGCGCCGGAGACGCGCAGGCCGCGGCCGTCCAGGCGAGCGGCCGCCGTCGGGGCGGCGGCGCTCTTCGCACGGACGGGACGTCCGGCCGACGCGCTCGCGAACACGAGAGCGACGACGAAGAGGAAGGCGATCACAGAGGCGAGCCAACTCCACCTGCGACTCGACCAGATCGCACCGTGGATCGGGTTCCTAAATTTCATGGCCGGCCTCTCTCGGACGCGCTCCTCTCGTCCTGCGTCAGGCGCCCGCTCGAGCGAAGACGGCGGTCGCCGTCATGGCGAGGATCCGGAGATCCAGGCCGAAGCTCCAGTTGCGCACGTAGTGGATGTCGAGCCGAAGTCGCTCGTCGAACGACATGCTGTTGCGCCCCTTCACCTGCCAGAGGCCGGTGATCCCGGGCGTCACCTCGAGCCGCTCGGTGTGCCAGAGCGAGTAGGTGTCCGGTGCGAAGGACGTGGGCCGAGGCCCGACGAACGACATGTCGCCGCGGAGCACGTTCAGCACCTGCGGCAGCTCGTCGAGGCTCGTCTTGCGGAGGAAACTTCCGACGCGCGTGATCCGCGGGTCGTCGATGATCTTGAAGTCGGGTGGCGGAAGGATGTTCAGGTGCTGCAGCGACGCCTTCAGCTCCTCGGCGTTCCGCACCATCGTCCGGAACTTGAACATCCGGAAACGGCGCCCGTGGCGGCCGGTGCGGAGCTGGGTGAAGACGATCGGGCCCGGCGTGTCGATCCTGACCGCGAGCGCGATCAGAAGGAGCAGCGGCAGCACGATCGGCAGCAGCAGGATCGCGACCGTGAGGTCGAAGCCGCGCTTCGCGACCTGGCGGCGGGGCGAGGGCGTCGTCATACCGTGACCGCCTTCGAGCCTTCTTCGCCGTTGTGGTCTTCGTGCGTGCGGTGCATCAGGCGCCGGAGCATCCCGCTCGAGGCGTCCGCGGCATCCGCGGCGCCGGCCACGGCGGGCGTGCCGGTCGTCGCGGCGGCGAGCAGGTCCTTCGCGGTCAGCGCGTCCGCGGGAAACGCGGCCAGGCCGACGTACGGCTCCGGGACGAGCCCGGGAACCTCGTCGCGCAGGCGCTCGACCAGGAGCTCGGCTCCTTCGCGGTCGGTCTCGGGAAGCAGGACGACGATGTGGTCGCCGACCTCCCAGACGCGATCGAGCGCACGGAGGCGCCCCTCGAGCTCCGTGCGTGCGACCGCGCGATATCCGTTCAGCGCCGAGCGGCGAATCGAGGCGACGACGAGCGGCCGCTCGTAGCGGCGGCTGCGGTAGAGCTCGCGCAGCAGCTCTTCGTCGACGGAGAAGGAGTCTGCGACGGGCGCATCGGAAGCCTCATGCGAGCGCTCGGATTCGACCCGTCCGTCGCAGTCGTGGCAGGTGACCGCAGCGAGCCTGGCTCGACCCTCCTCCACGACGCCACCGCAGCCGATGCAGGCGTACGTCTCGACGGCCGGCACCCTGGCCGGCACTGAGGCGCCGTTGCTCGACGCGATCCCGACTCCCTCTCCCACCACGCGCCTGAGGCTAGGCCGCGGATATCTCGATTCCTATTGGTCGTTCGGACAGTTTTCAACAGGAGTGCGATCAATGTTCATCCGGGTCGAAAATCGTAGGGCCGCAAAAAGCCCCCCATTTGGCGACCTCTTCGCCGGGGACGAAACTGTGAAGAGCTGGTGGACGGCGTGTGGATAAGTGACCCAGAGCCCTTTACCTCTCCCCGACTTTTCGCTAGGTTCAAAAGAGGCCTCTCGGAAATTGCGGCTTTAGAGGGGGAGAAGGGGGCTTAACGAAGTGCCAAATCTGCGGCGGGCGATCCTCGTCGATCCCCATCCACTCTGGCTCGACGCCGTCTCCAGCGCGTTGCGAGCCGAAATCGAGGTCGTCGCGACGACGCCGTCGACCGAGCAGGTGATCGAGCTCGTCGAGGAGCTCCAGCCCGAGGTCGTCGTCACGGAGACCGACGATGTCTCGACCACGGACTACGTGCGCCGGATCCGCCGTGCTAGCCCATCGACCAGGGTGATCATCCTCACATCGGACGACTCGGTCGAGCGCATCGACGAGGCCCTCGCCGGCGGCGCGGTCGCCTACGTGATCAAGACGGCACTTCCCGACGACCTGAGCGTCGCGGTCCGTCAGGCGTTCACGCATTCGGTCTTCCTGCCCGCCGCGAACGGCAACGGGCACGTCGCACGGGAGAAGGACGAGGGCGAGGCCGAGAAGGTCCGGCACAACCTGACCCGCCGCGAGCTCGAGATCCTCCTCCTCGTCGCCGAGGGCGAATCGAACGCCTCGGTCGCCCAGCGGCTCTGGGTCACCGAGCAGACCGTCAAGTTCCACCTCTCGAACGTCTACAAGAAGCTCGACGTCGCCAACCGGACGGAGGCCGCGCACTGGGCCGCCCGGACCGGGCTGCTCGACCCTTCGCGTACCGCCGCCGCGTAGCGCTACGGGCCGGTCAGTCGACCGGCTGGTGCGCGAACATCGAGACGATCGAGCCGACCTCGTAGAAGACGGTCATGAACCGGTCGAGCGACTGGTCCTTGCGCACGAACGCGTGCGCGCCGGCCTCGATCGCCGCCGATCCCCTCGAGGCATCCTCCTCGCCGGTCAGCACGATCACGGCGGTGCGGCCGTTCTCGTCGCGGATCCGCCGGGTGGCCTCGAGCCCGTCCGTGACCGGCATGTTGATGTCCATCAGGACGATGTCGGGGTGCAGCTCGGCGGCGAGCTCCGCGGCGTCGTCGCCGTTCTCCGCGATCCCGACGACCTCGATCCGGTCGTCGATCGCAAGTGCCGTCATCAGAGTCTCGGCGAAGAGCCGGTGATCGTCTGCGATCAGGACTCGAAGCTGCGGCGGCACGGCGTCACCGTAACGGGTCGCCACCGGCGAAGGCTAGTCGGGATTTTCGGCGCCGGGAACGCCCGTCTCGGAGACGGGGCTAGCCAAAAGGTGTAGCTCCACCTGGCCGGACGAGTTCCCAGAGGCGAGGCCCAGCTCGCGCGCGCGGTTGGCGGCCTGCGTCCGGTTCGCGACGCCGAGCTTCCGATAGGTGTTGGCGAGGTGGAGCTTCACCGTCTGCTCGGTGACCCGGAGCGACGACGCGATCTCGCCGTTCGAGCGGCCCTCCGCCGCCAGCGCGAGAACCTCGGTCTCTCGCGGCGTCAACGGATGCTCGGCCCCCGGATCGGCCTCGACGGTCTCGGCCCCGGGCACGCTCGTGTAGAGCGAGCGCACGTCCGAGAACGCCTGCCGCGTCGCGACCGTGACCTCGCTGGGTTCCGCCGACTTGAGCACGTACGCGGCGGCGCCGGCCGCGAAGGCGCCCTCGATCGACTCCGGGTCCTCGTGCGCGGAAAGGACGATCGCGCACACGCCCGCGTCGCGCGCGGCGGCCAGCACCTGGAGCCCGGTCGAGTCGCCGTCCGTCGTGTCGAGGTCGGTGACGACGAGATCGAGCTCGGTCGCCCGGACGACCTCGATGGCCTCCCGCGCCGAGTTGAGCTTGGCGTCGACGGAGAACCCGTTCGCCTCGAGCAGGCGCTCGAGCGCGCCCAGCCACAACGGGTGCCGGTCGACGAGCAGCGCGACGCGCGCGCCTTGGTCATGTGAAGCCGCGGTCACAGTCCTTGCGGAAACGATCGTAGTCGTGCCGGTGTTCCCGCGAAACCCGGCCGCGCCTACGGCCGCTGCGGCACCGGCGCAGGCGAGAACGCCTCGCGAACGAGCCGGAGCACGCGCGCCCGCCGGCCCTCGGCGACCGGGACGAGGCCGCCGAGATCGAGCCGCACGAGCTCGACGGGGCCCGCGATCCTGACCGTCTGGAAGCCGAAGTCGGAGAGGAAGTCGCGCGGAAAGATCGTCTTGTGCACCTGGAAGCGCTCGTACTGCGTCTCGCCCTCCGGGTACCGGTAGGCGAACGTTTCCAGCGCCTTCGCGCCTTTCTCCTTCGCCTCGCCGATCGCGGCCAGGAAGAGCGACTGCAGGATCCACGGGCTCGTTCGGTCGGCGAGGTAAGCGCACGTGACGAGCACGGCGTCCTCCGACGGCGGCCCCGCCGGGAGCTCGAACGCGCGCGGGAACACTGACGCCGGCCCCCACTGGATGAAGCCGAGCACGCGCCCGTCGTCGTCGTAGTAGAGCGATCCCCAGGGCCCGAAGTCGCTTTCGGCCTTCTCGATCCAGCGGTCCTTGTTCGCACGCCGCGACTCCTTCGACTGCCACCAGACGCAGCTGTGGCAGACGATCGGCGCCTCCTGGATCGTCGCGCGTGTGAGCGGTCGCAGCCTGGTCGTCACCGCGCCGGCCCGATCGCGTCCACGACGACGTTGACGGCGCTCGGCCGGGCATCGGCCATCCGGTGCAGGTAGTCGCTCACCCGCCGCTGGACCGAGCGGCCGATCTCCGGGATCGAGGCTCCCCACTCGAGCTCGAGATGCAGCTCGACGGCGACCTCCTCCTCCTCGGCCGAGATCCGGACGCCTCGGTGGCGGTGGAGCTGGCTCGCGACGAGGCCCCGGACGCCGTCGACGTCGCGGGCCGCGTCCGCCGCGTAGCGCGCCAGCACGTCGCTCGAGATGCTTGCCTGGCCCGGCACGTCACGATTGTAGGAGCCGAAGCTCCGTCGCCTCCGGCCGGGCCAGGAACCTGAACGGCACGAACGTCGTGCCGAGGCCGGCCGAGACGTGCATCGCGGTTCCGTTGCGCTCGTAGAGGCCGTGGAAGTAGTGCCAGCGCGGATGCGCCAGCGGAATCCGCCGCCCTGGAATCGGCAGCGTGATCTGGCCTGCGTGCAGGTGACCCGCGAGCACGAGGTCGAACGCGCCCGTCGGCAGGCGGTCGAGGACGTTGGGAAAGTGGCAGAGCAGGATCCGCAGCTCGGCCGTCTCGTCGACGTGCCGCCACGGCCGCGCCAGCCCGCGGCGATACGAGCGCGGGTCGACGCCGACGATCTGCACGCGGCGTCCGCGAAGCTCGACCGTCCGGCCCTCGTCGAGGAGCAGCGGCACGTCGCCGAGGTCGAAGACCGGCCGGCTGTCGGCGAAGGGATCGCGGCTCCGGCCGAAGTCGTGATTGCCGAGCACGGCGAAGCAGTTCGGGATCACGCCGATGAGCTCGCGCAGCCGCGCCTCGCCGCTCTGCCGCGAGAGCAGGTCGCCGCTGACGAGCGTCAGGTCCGGCCGACGTTCGATCACCCACTCGATCGCGCGCTCAACCGCGTGCGCGCCGCGCGAGGGCATCCCGAGGTGGAAGTCGGACAGGTGGGCCACGCGCAGCCCTGCGAGCTCGTCCGGCAGCCTCGGCAGCGGGCAGTCGAGCTCGGCCAGCCGCACCCAGCCGGCCTCGAAGTGACCCCACGCGAGCCCGGCCGCGGCGGCGGCTCCCGTCCCGAGCATGATTCGGCGGCGCATCAGCCGCACTGTAGATTCGGCAGATGCCCGACCCGCTCGACCTTCGCCGCGAGCACGAGCTTGCGCTCGACGTCGCGCTCGCCGAGGCGAAGGCATTCCTCGCCACGCTCGACGACGGGCGCGTGCGCGAGCCGGGTAGCGACGAGATCGCCGAGGCGATCGGCGGCCCGCTGCCGGAGAGCGGCGACGGCGCGCTCGTCGCGCTGCAGGAGCTGCACGATGCGCTCCCGGCGGCGACGCGGTCGGCCGGCCCGCGCTTCTTCCACTTCGTGATCGGCGGCTCGACGCCGGCCGCGCTCGCGGCCGACTGGCTCGCCTCGACGCTCGACCAGAACGCGGGCCTGTGGACGGCGACGCCGCTCGCCTCCCAGCTCGAGAAGGTCGCGGTCGACTGGCTGAAGGAGCTCTTCGAGCTGCCGCCGGAGTGGTCCGGCGTGCTGACGACCGGCGCGACGATGGCGAACTTCACTGCCCTGGCGGCCGCCCGCCGCTGGTACGGCGAGCGGCTCGGCGTCGACGTCGAGCGGGACGGGCTCGCCGGGCTGCCTCCGATCCCGGTGCTGACGAGCGGCTACGTCCACGTCAGCACGGAGAGAGCGCTGGCGATGCTCGGCGTCGGCACGGCGAACATCCAGCGCTTCGCGCGGGACGACGCGGGCCGGCTCGACCGCAGCGCGCTCGAGGCCGCGCTCGCCGAGCTCGGCGGGAAGCCCGCGATCGTCGTCGGCACCGCCGGCGAGGTCAACGCCGGCGACTTCGACCCGATCGACGAGCTCGCCGACCTCGCCGCGGAGCACGACGCCTGGCTCCACGTCGACGGCGCCTTCGGCCTCTTCGCCCGGACGACGCCGCAAGCCGCCGCCCTGGCGGCCGGCGTCGAGCGAGCGGACTCGGTCATCGCCGACGGCCACAAGTGGCTGAACGTGCCGTACGAGTGCGGCTTCGCGTTCGTCCGCGAGCCGCGCTACCACGCGGGCGCCTTCGCCTCGGGCGCGCCGTACCTGATCACCGAGGGCCGGCCTGCGTGGGGCTTTCTCGGGCCGGAGATGTCGCGGCGCGCGCGCTCGTTCGCGACCTGGGCGACGCTTCGCGCCTACGGCCGCGACGGCTACCGCGCCATGGTCGAGCGGCATCTCGCGCTCGCCCGCCGCGTCGGCGAGCAGGTCGAAGCGGCGCCCGAGCTGGAGCTGCTCGCGCCGGTCCGGCTCAACGTCGTCTGCTTTCGGCTGCACCCACCCGGGCTCGACGACGAGCAGGAGCTGGACGAGCTGAACACGCGCGTCGGTGCGGCGATCGTCTCCGACGGACGGGTCTACTTCGGGACGACCGTCTACCGCGGCCACGTCTGCTTCCGCCCGGCGATCGTCAACTGGCTGACGACCGAGCGCGACGTCGACCTGATTGTCGAGACGACGCGCGAGCTCGCGACCGTCGCCGCCTAGAAGAACACCGGCGCGGCAGCCGCCGAGGACGCCGCGCCGGGTACTGCCCCTCCAGACTCTTGAGACGACGCAGGGCGCGAAATCTTGCGCGCCGCCCGGCTCAGACCTCGAGCTTCTGCACCACCGGGTCGACCGAGACGACGTGGCGCTTGAAGCGGAGCTCCGACTCCTCGATCCCCGCGGCGACGCCGACGAGCTGCGAGAGGTGCAGGATCGGCAGCTGGAACTTGCGGCCGGTCGAGGCCTCGAGCTTCGACTGCCACGCGTCGAGCGACAGATGGCAGAGCGGGCACGGCGTCACCATCGCGTCGGCGCCGGCCTCGACCGCCTGCTCGATCGGCTGCAGCAGCTCGCCCATCGCGGTCTCCTCGCGCGCCTGGATGATCGGGAAGCCGCAGCACTTGACCTTCGCGGGATAGTCGATCGGCCGACCGCCGCAGGCTTCGATGATCGTCTCGAGCGACCAGGGCCGGTCGGGGTTCTCGAAGCCGAGCAGCTTCGACGGGCGCAGGATCTGACAGCCGTAGAAGGGCGCCACCTTCAGCCCCTTGAGGCCCTTGTGGGCGACCTGGCGGAGCCGCGCCGCGCCGTCGTCCTCGGCGATCAGCCAGAGCAGGTGCTTGACCTCGATGTCGCTCTCGTACGGCGGCACGCCCACGGTCGCGAGGTTCGTGTTCACGCGCGCCCGCAGGTCCGGGTCGTTCAGCAGCTGCCAGTTCGCCTGGCGCAGGTTGAGCGTGCAGACGTTGCAGATCGTCATCAGCGTCTCCGCGCCCGTCGCCGCGCCGTAGGCGAGGATCCGCGCGTTCAGGTGCAGGTAGTAGTCCGGCTCCGCCTCGTGGATGTCGCCCGCGCCGCAGCACGTGACCGACTCCAGCTCCTCGAGCTCGAGGCCGAGCTTCGGCGCCAGCGCCTGCGTCGACGTGTCGAGCTCCTTCGCGGAGAGCGAAGCGAGACAACCTTTGTAGTACGCGACCTTCACGCGCCTCCTCCCGGTTTCTTGGTCGGTTCGTCGCCCGGCGTCACGTCGGCCTGCGTCCGCGATCCCTGCCCGCCGTGCGCGCCGCCGGGAACCTGGCCCTTGTCCTCGCCGGGCAGGTACGGGCGCGGGAACGAGCCCTCGCCGTACGGATCGCGGTCGCCGCCCCCGCCGTGGAGCAGATGGGAGAGCGCGCGCTCGCCCTGGACGATCCCGACCGCGCCTTCCCGTCCCTGCTCGCGCACGAGGTCGTGCAGCGCGCGGGCCTCGCCGACGTCGGCCGCGACGTGCGGAGGAAACGGCGGCGGCACCTTGCCCTTCCGCGCCAGCCCGATCGCGAAGCCGGTCTGCTTGACCGCCGAGACGATGCCCTGCGTCTTCGGCACCAGCTCCGTCTCGCGCAGCCAGCCGGTCGTCTCCGCAGACTTGACGAACCACTTCGCGTGCTTCGCCCCCATGTCGCGGTCGATCCCCTGGTTGATCGACTCGGCGCCGAGCTTTGCGATCGCGTCACGCGGGTCGACGCCCTTCGGGCAGCGCTCGTTGCAGAAGTAGCACCGGGTGCAGTCCCAGATCCCGTGCTCGGAGTTGTAGTCCTCGAGCCGATCCACCTGCGCCGAGTCGCGCGGGTCGCCGACGAAGCGGTAGCCCTTCGCGAGCGCCTGCGGCCCGAGGAAGTCCGGGTCGGCCTCCATCGCGTTGCACTCCGAGACGCAGCAGCCGCAGTTGATGCAGAGCGACTCCTTGTGCACCCAGTTCATCCGCTCCTGCGGGATCACGTACTCGCGCCCGTCCTCGGGGACGTCGTAACCCGGCTGCAGCCACGGCCCGACGCTCCGGAACTTGCTCCAGAACGGATCCATGTCGACGACGAGGTCCTTGACGATCGGCAGGTTCCCCATCGCCGAGATCACCGG
>JBPYFE010000084.1:0-4026 GCA_051986525.1 Gaiellaceae bacterium | reverse complement strand
CGGCCTCGCGCGAGAACGTCTTGACGTCGATCACCTTGCCGCCCTCGCCGTGCGGGACCTTGAGCGAGGTGTCGCGGACTTCCCGCGCCTTCTCCTTGAAGATCGCGCGGATCAGCTTCTCCTCGGCGGTCAGCTCGGTCTCGCCCTTCGGCGTCACCTTGCCGACCAGCAGGTCACCCGAGCCGACCTCGGCGCCGATGCGGACGATGCCGCGGTCGTCGAGGTTGCGCAGGGACTCCTCCGAGCGGTTCGGGATGTCGCGGGTGATCTCCTCGTCGCCCAGCTTGGTCGAGCGGGCGTCGATCTCGTACTCGTGGATGTGGATGGACGTGAGCACGTCCTCCTTCACGAGCCGCTCCGAGATCACGATCGCGTCCTCGAAGTTGAAGCCCTCGAACGGCATGAACGCGACGAGCAGGTTCGCGCCGAGCGCGAGCTCGCCGTGGTCGGTCGAGGAGCCGTCGGCGAGCACGGCGCTCTTCGCGACCTTGTCGCCCTGGCGGACGATCGGCTTGTGGTGGATCAGGGTGCCCTGGTTCGACCGCATGAACTTCGTCAGGTCGTACTCGTCGCGGGTGCCCCTGCCCTCGACCACGATGCGGTTGGCGTCGAGGTCGATCACCGTGCCGGCGTTCTTCGCGACGACGACGTCGCCCGAGTCGACCGCAGCGCGGTACTCCACGCCGGTGCCGACGAGCGGCGACTGCGGGATCATCAGCGGCACTGCCTGCCGCTGCATGTTCGCGCCCATCAGGGCGCGGTTCGCGTCGTTGTGCTCGAGGAACGGGATCATCGCCGTCGCCACCGACACGATCTGCGACGGCGCGACGTCCATGAAGTCGATGTCCTTGGCGAGCGCGATCACGGCCTCGCCCTCCGGCGAGCGGCAGGTCACGTGCTCGTGCAGGAACTTGCCCGTCTTGTCGTCGACCGGCTCCGAGGCCTGAGCGATCGTGTACTGCGCCTCCTCGGCCGCGTCGAGGTAGGTGATGTCGTCGGTCACCTTGCCGCTGACGACCTTGCGATACGGCGTCTGGATGAAGCCGAACTCCGAGACGGTCGCCATCGACGCGAGCGAGCCGATCAGGCCGATGTTCGGGCCTTCCGGCGTCTCGATCGGGCACATGCGGCCGTAGTGGGTCGGGTGCACGTCGCGCACCTCGATCGGCGCGCGCTCGCGGGTCAGGCCGCCTGCACCGAGGGCGCTCAGGCGCCGCCGGTGAGTCAGGCCGTCCAGCGAGTTCGTCTGCTGCATGAACTGCGAGAGCTGCGAGGAGCCGAAGAACTCCTTCAGCGCCGCGACCACGGGCCGGATGTTGATGATCGTCTGCGGGGTGATCGTGTCGACGTCCTCGGTCGTCATCCGCTCGCGGACGACGCGCTCCATGCGGTAGAGGCCGACGCGGAACGCCTCCTGGATCAGCTCACCGGTCGTGCGCAGGCGGCGGTTGCCGAAGTGCTCGTACTCGTCGAGCTCGGTGCGGATCGGGTCACGGCTCAAGCCGATCGCGTCCGCGGCGTAGTCCTTGGAGTCCTCCGGCACGCCGATCGCGTGCGGCATCGATACGAGCTTCTGGACGAGCGCCAGGATGTCCTGGGTCGTGAGGACACGGGTGTCCTCCGGCACGTCGACGCCGAGCCGCTGGTTCAGCTTGTAGCGGCCGACCTTGGTCAGGTCGTACCGCTTGGGATCGAAGAACAGCGCGCGCAGCAGGTTGCGGGCGTTGTCGAGCGTCGGCGGCTCGCCCGGGCGCTGCTTCTTGAAGACCTCGATCAGCGCCTCCTCCTCGCGCGTGGTCGGGTCCTTCTCAAGCGTGTTCCGGATGAAGGTCGAGTCGTTGAACAGGGCGAGGATCGCCTCGTTCGTGGACGTGTCGATCTGGAACCCGGTGGTCGGGTCCTCGGCCGGCAGCGCACGGAGCAGCGTCGTGATCGGCAGCTTGCGCTTGCGGTCGATGCGGGCGTAGACGACGCCCTTCTTGTCGATCTCCAGCTCGAGCCACGAGCCGCGGCTCGGCATGAGGTTGGCCGTGAAGACCTGCTTGCTCGGGTCCTTCGGCTCCATCAGGTAGGCGCCGGGCGACCGCACGAGCTGCGTGACGATGACGCGCTCGGTGCCGTTGATGATGAACGTCCCCCACTCCGTCATCATCGGGAAGTCGCCCATGAACACCGTCTGCTCGCGGATCTCGCCCGTGTCCTTGTTCACGAAGCGGACCGTCATGGAGAGCGGAGCCTGGTACGTCAGGTCCTTCTCACGGCATTCCTGGATGGAGAACTGCGGCTCGCCGAAGCGGTACTCGCCGAACTCGACGGCGAGGGACCCGGTGTAGTCCTCGATCGGCGAGATGTCGTCGATCGTTTCGCGGAGGCCTTCGCGGAGGAACCAGTCGAAGGACTCACGCTGGATGTCGATCAGGTTGGGGAGGTCGAGGACGTGCTTGAGACGAGAGAACGACTTGCGCGCGCGAGGCGCTGTGACCGTCTGGGCCAAGAAGAACAGCCTCCCTTACTGGCTATAGAAACAGGAGAGAGAGAAAGAGTCGGCGGGGCGAAGCAGGGGAAAAGGGCGTGCAGGGATGGGTGTCCGGACGTCGGCGCAACCCTCCACGGTAGCGAAGGTGGTCCTCCAGCCGCAAGCATGCGGCGAGGTGCCCGTCGGGCCGACGGGTGGAAATGTAGCAGATTGGGCGAAAACCCTGGTGCCAGGCACCTTTGCAGGTGCCTGGCACCGGTTCGAAGCGCCTACTTGAGCTCTACCGACGCGCCGGCCTCTTCCAGCTGCGCCTTGACCGAGTCGGCTTCCTCCTGGTTCACGCCCTCCTTGACGGGCTTCGGAGCCGAGTCGACGAGGTCCTTGGCCTCCTTGAGGCCGAGGCCGGTGAGCGCGCGCACGACCTTGATCACCTGGATCTTCTGGCCGCCGGCCTCCGTGAGGACCACGTCGAAGGAGGTCTTCTCCTCCTCCGCGGCGCCGTCACCGCCGGCTGCGACTGCGCCGCCCGCGGCGACCGCGACCGGAGCGGCCGCCGTGATGCCCCATTCGTCCTCGATCTTCTTCTTCAGCTCGACCAGCTCGAGGACGGTCATGCTCCCGAGCTGCTCGAAGACGGTGTCAACTGCCGCCATCTTGTGACTCCTCCTGGGTTCCATTGCTTTCGAGCTGCTCGATCCTGGCGTCGATCAGGCCGACGAGGTTCTGCAGCGGTGCATTGACGAGCGCGAGCAGGTTGCTGAGCGGCGCGATCACCGCACCGAGCACCTGGCCGCGCAGCACCTCGAGCGGCGGGAGCTTCGACAGCTCCTCGACGTCCGAGGCGGAGATCGAGCGGCCCTGCATCACGCCGCCGCGAATCTCGAGGATGCGCGTCTCGCGTGCCGAATCCGCGAACGCCTTGGCGACGGCGACGGTGTCGCCCTCGGCCTCGACGAACGCGATCGCAGACGGGCCCTCGAGCAGCGCCAGCAGCGCATCCGCCCCGACGGCCTCGGCCGCGCGGCGGGTGAGGGTGTTCTTCACCACGCTGAACTTCGCCCCGTGCTCGAGCAGCCGCCCGCGCAGGGCGTCGATCTGGGGCATCGTCAGGCCGCGGTAGTCGGCGACGATCAGCACGTCGGCCGTACGGAGCTTCTCCGTCAACTCGGCGACGACGCGTTCCTTGTCCTCTTTTTGCAACTTCACCTCCTCCTTCATGAAGCGAGCCCGCACACGTGTCGTTCGAAGACACAGGCGGGCTCATGGGAGGTGCGTTGTTCCCAGGAGGCCGCCTCGGGAGGGCTTCTGCCGCAGAAGCGGCTGCCTCCTGTCTGTGGCGACGGGCTCTGTCCTAGGCCGTAGCTTCCACGGCCTCCTGACCCTCGAGCTCGTCGACGATCCCGCGGGTGCGCTGCGGATCCACGTGGATCCCCGGCCCCATGGTCGACGTGAGCGTGATCTTCTTGATGTACCGGCCCTTGGCGGCAGCCGGCTTGGCGCGCACGATCTCCTCGATCAGCGCCGCGTAGTTCTCGACCAGCTGGCGCTCG
>JBPYFE010000083.1:0-28359 GCA_051986525.1 Gaiellaceae bacterium | reverse complement strand
GGCACGAACACGAGCTGGGTGGGAGCGGTCCAGGCGCTGCCGACGGGAAACCGCACCTGCTGCGCCGCCAGGTATGCGACGACGGTGGCCACAACCGCCAACGGCGAGAACGAGCGGGCCGGTGAGCCGAACACGGCGAGCGCGCAGGCCCCGGCGAGGAAAGCAGTGGCCGCGACCGCCTCGGTGATCAGCAGTCGTCGGCCGTTGCCGCCGTCCAGGTGGCGTTGCCGTCCGAGCTGCAACAAGATCTCGCTGGAAGGCGTGTCGTACGAGTCCAACTGCATGACTGATGAACCTGCAAGTGGTGTCATGTCACCTGCCCCCGCTCATCCCCGGTTCCAAGGGTCGATGAAGACGTCATCCACTCGAGGATTGCCGAGCAGGGTGGTTATCCGGAGCGACACCTGCGCGACTCCGCCCGATAGTGCAGCCACGACCGGCGAGGTCGTGATCATCACCGGCGACGGCTGCCACGTACGTCCTGCAAGGGCGATCCCAGCCGGGATGGCGAGGTTCCCGTCGACCAGGCTCACCGCGACCAATCCCGACCCAGCGATAAAGAAGCGCACGGTGGGATACGCCGCGTCAACGCACGTCGGAGGCGACTGCGCCGACGAACCCGCCGGCAGTGCCAGCGACGAGCTGCCGAGCGTGCCTGTGGCTGCGTAGGGTTCGCTGCCAGACACGCGCTCCGCCCGGCCGTTCAACGTCCAGCCCGGCGTCTCGAAGTCTCCGCCTGGCGCGAGCTGGTACGAGGCGAGGTCGCCCCACGGGGCGAACGGTTGGCTCAGCACTGCCGAATTACATGGGTTGAGGTTGAGCACGTCTGCTCGTGCCGGCGACGTCAGCAGCAGGAGTGCGCTCCCGACCGCCAAAGCAATCAGGGCGACAAGGCTGCCGAGCGTGCGGCTTCCCTGGCGTGACATATGTCCCTCCTATGGACGAGGATTGAGCCGCTTGCTGCATCCACGTGGCACCCCTTGTGGACCCAGCGACTCGCGACGCCGCGAACGGCGCATCACGCTTGTCGGTGCGGGCCCAAGCGGCATGTTTGCTCGACGCTTCTCCGCGTTTGAAAGCAACATTTAATTACCCTCAGGGCGCGTTTTGTATGCCAGTTGTCGAGGCGAGACGTGCTCTCGGTTATATCTCGCCGGCGCCGGGAGCCCCGCCCCGCAGCGAGGCGTCGGGCGCAAGCCACCGCAGCCCGACGGGCTGCGCCAATCTACGAGCGAGCGCCGCTTACGCGACGTCGCGAAGCTTCTGCGCCTCGGCGAGCGACTGAAGCTTCTTCAGCGACTGGTTCTCGATCTGGCGAATCCGCTCGCGTGTGACGTTGAACGTCCGCCCGACCTCGTCGAGGGTGCGGGGGTGCTCGCCGCCGAGGCCGTAGCGGAGCTCGAGCACGCGACGCTCCCGATACGAGAGGTTCTCGAGCGCTTCGCGCAGGGCCTCTTTGGTCAGGATCTCGGCCGCGCGCTCGTACGGGGACTCGGCGCGCTCGTCGGCGATGAACTGCCCGAACTCGGACTCTTCCTCGTCGCCGACGGGCTTCTCGAGCGAAACCGGCGCTTGCGCGGAGCGCTTGATCGATTCGACCTCGTCGGGCTCGATGCCGGTGACCTCGGCGATCTCCTCGGCCGTCGGCTCGCGACCGAGCTCAGTCACCAGCTTGCGCTCGGCCCGACCGATCTTGTTGAGCTTCTCGACGACGTGCACCGGGATCCGGATCGTGCGTGCCTTGTCGGCCAGAGCGCGCGCGATCGCCTGGCGGATCCACCAGGTCGCGTAGGTGGAGAACTTGAACCCCTTGCGATAGTCGAACTTCTCGGCGGCGCGCACCAGGCCAAGCGTGCCTTCCTGGATCAGGTCGAGGAACGGGAGACCCTGGTTGCGGTAGTTCTTGGCGATCGAGACGACGAGGCGCAGGTTCGACTGGATCATCGTCTGCTTCGCGTCCATGTCGCCGCGCTCGATCCGCTTGGCGAGCTCGACCTCCTGCGCGGCGTTCAGGAGCGGGTGGCGGCCGGCCTCGCGCAGGAAGAGCTGCAGCGCGTCGGTCGTCGTCTCCTGGGGAACCGCCGCCGGCGGAGGCGGCGGGGCGGCCTCCTTGGGCTTGTCGTCCTCGACGACCTCGATGCCGCGCTGGTCGAGGTCGCGATAGACCGCGTCGGTCTCGAGCAGGCCGAGCTCCAGCGGCTCGAGCACTTCCATCAGCTCCGAATGCCGGATCGAACCCGACTGCTCAGCAGTCTCGAGGAGGTGCTGATAGTCCGGGTTCGAGAGGAGGGTTTCCAGCTCGACTGTCGTCATGCCCGACCCCCGGTGGTTCCACGTGAGCGGCCGATCCAAACCCGATTTTCGGCCTCCGTCCCCCTGCGCACGAGAATCGGTGTTATGTCAAGTCGGAAACTGGGCTCTCTCACGGGCACTCCCCTGGGCTAGGTGGCGAAGTACAACGTGCAGGCGAGGCCTGCGACGAGGCAGTAAACAGCGAACGGCGTCAACCTATTCGTTTCGAAGAAGCGCATCAAGAAGCGAACGGACAAGTAGGCGGTCACCGCGGCGCAGATCGCCCCGACGAGCGCCGGCCCGCGGACGCCGTTGCCCTGCGAGCCGAAGAGCTCCGGCAGCTTCAGGACGGCGGCCGCGCCGATGATCGGGGTCGCGAGCAGGAAGGCGAAGCGGGCCGCGTCCTCGTTCGAGAGGCCGACGAGGAGCCCGCCCCCCATCGTGATGCCGGAGCGCGAGATCCCGGGGATCAGGGCGCCTGCCTGCAGCGTTCCCACGATGCCTGCTTCCCGCCACGAGACCCGGCGCGCGATCCGCGCGTCGCCTTCGCCCTCCTCTCGCTGAGGCGCCCGCCGGCGCAGGAGCTCGGCGGCGAACAGGAGCAGGCCGTTGATCGCCAGGAAGATCGACGCGGACAGCGGCGAGGCGAAGACGCTCCGGAGCTTGTGCTCGAGCAGGAGGCCGAGGATCCCTGCCGGGATCGTCCCGACGACCAGGAGCCAGCCGAGCTTCGCGTCCGTGTCGTCGGCGGCGATGTGGCGGTTGCGCAGGCTGCGGCCGATCCCCTTGACGATCCGCACCCAGTCGCGCCAGAAGAACCCGAGCAGCACGAGCGCGGTCGCGAGGTGCGTCGCGACGAGGAAGGTGATGAAGTAGCTGTCGTTCTGATGGATGTCCCACCCGAGCAGGCTCGGGAGGATGACGCTGTGGCCGAGGCTCGAGATCGGGAACAGCTCGCTGAACCCCTGCAGCAGGCCGAGGACGATCGCTTGTCCGTACGAGATCGGCAACG
Organism: Gaiellaceae bacterium; assembly: GCA_051986525.1. Classification (GTDB taxonomy): domain Bacteria; phylum Actinomycetota; class Thermoleophilia; order Gaiellales; family Gaiellaceae; genus 13-2-20CM-68-14. The sequence goes on along the minus strand of JBPYFE010000083.1, from coordinate 25,055 downwards.
ACTCGAGCTCAGGCGGTGGCGCGCCGAGGGCCGGCCGAGCGGAACCAGGCGAAGACGAGACAGGCGACGCCGAGCAGGAACGCTGCGATGCCGTGCTTGACGTGGTGGTGGTTCGATCCGGCCTGGTGGCCCGGGAAGAAGCTCGGCAGCGACTTTGCCGGCTCGGCCCAGTAGACGACCGCGATCACGATCAGCACGATGCCGACGATGACGGCGAGCCAGACGAGCCATCGGTCCTGGTTCACGCGCGGAAGCTTACGGAGTTCGCCGGATGGCCGTGGTCATAGGAATCGTCCGAGAAATGAAACAGCCACCCGAAGGTGGCTGTTTCATTCGCCGAGTCGATCTCGCTTTCGTCCACCGGCTCCGCTGACCTTCGGCTTCCGCCTACTGCCTTCGCTTCCGGCTTCGACCTATTTGCGCTCCGTGCTCGGCGCAAACGGGAATCTAGGAGAGGGCTAGTCCTTCCGCAAGAGGTCCGAAACACGAAAAGAACGCAATTTGCAGAACTTCAATTGTCCACATTTCCACAGCAGGCCCTGCAGCTTGTGGAAAGGTTCGGGGTGCGCTCCGATACAGTCCCGCGCGTGCCGCACATCCCCCGCCCACCGAGCTTCTCGCACGGCTTCATCTCGTTTCTCTGGGGGATCGGACTGGGCGCCTTCATCTACTTCGGCTCGATCGCCGTGGGCGTGAAGAGCGGGACCGCCTTCGTCTTCTCCGCCCTCGCAGCGTTCGCGATCTTCATCCTCGTGCTCGTCTACGGCCAGGCCATTCCGCCGAAGCGGCAGGCCCTGCGCCGGCGCTAGGCGGCCAGGTCGCGCGAGCGCATCCGGTGGTCGCCGGCGAGGGCGATCAGGAGCAGGCGCGTGAGCTCCGGGCCGATCATGTGCTGGAGCCGGTCGACGACCGTCGCCCGCTCGTCGAAGCCGCCGAGCGCGTTGCAGTGCGCGATCAGGAGGCCGGAGCCTCGAAGCAGGGTGCGGTCGTTGCCTGCGGCGGTCATGCAATTCCTATCGCCGCGGCGCCGCCGCGACTCCATCCCTGGCCGGGGGATTAAGCGGACCGCGAATCAGCCGAGGCTGAGCCGGCGCTCGTCGAAGCGCGCCGAGTAGAGCTCCGCGGCGAACTCGTCGGCGGCCGCCGCTGCGTCCGCCTCGAAGACGTGGTCGACCACGCCGACATGCGCGTCGTTGTGGAACGGCAGGTCGACGTGCGGCTCGGAGACGAGGTTGATCGACGTCCGGCTGCAGACCGGACAGCGGACGGCGACGCCCATCCCTTCGGAGATGCCCGGCGCCAGCAGGGCGAACGAGGACGGGAAGACCGGTCGCGGCTGGTCCTCCGGGTAGCAGAAGAAGCTCCACGGCCACTCCCCCGCTCCGATCCGCGTCGCCGCGAGGTCGGCGAGCTCGGCCTCGAGCGTCTCGAGGCGGGCCGTCATCAGGTTCAGGAAGGAGACGTCCGCTGCGAGCCCGAGCGGCGCCCAGTCGAGCTCCTCGTGCGTGACCAGGCCGTGATGCTCGGCTCCGCACCGGCACGCGAACGAGACGTCGTAGACCGCCGGGTGCGCGGCGCCCGGCAGCCGCTCGAGCCGGCGGAAGTCCGACAGCGTCACACGCGTCTCCCCGCGCTCGGGGCACGAGAAGGTGAACCGGCCGGTCAGCGTGTCGTACATGCGTGCATATAAATCGGCACGCCGGACGGTTCTTAAAAGTGACGGCCGCCCGTCTGGGTCGCGCTCAGTACTGGATCAGCGAGTGGAGCGGGTACTGCTCGAGCCGCTCGCGCCCGTTCAGGAACGTGAGCTCGATGATGAACGCGACCCCGACGACCTCCGCCCCGAGGCCCTCGACGAGCCCTGCGATCGCCTCGACCGTGCCGCCCGTCGCCAGGACGTCGTCGTGGATGAGGACCCGATCGCCGGCCTGGATCATCTCCGGATGGAGCTCGAGCGTGTTCTGGCCGTACTCGAGCGCGTACGTCGCCCCCACGGTCTCCGGCGGCAGCTTGCCCGGACGGCGCGCCGGCACGAAGCCGCAGCCGATCTCGCGCGCGATTGCCGCGCCGAGGATGAAGCCGCGGGCCTCTGCGCCGAGGACGATGTCTGGCGAGACGCCCTTCCCCCACTCCGCGAGCTCGTGGATCGTCTGGTCGAGCGCCTCAGGGTCGCGCAAGAGCGGCGTGATGTCGCGGAAGACGACGCCCTGGTCCGGCCAGTCCGGGACGTTGCGGATCCGCTCTTTGAGGTCGATCGCCATCAGCGGTCGGCGAGCTGGCGCAGGTTCCGCCAGAAGATGAGCTGCGAGAGCTCCTGCGCGAGCTCGGCGAGCGTCTGGAGCTCGTCGAGCCCGGCCTGGCGCCGTTCGAGGTTCCGCGAGCGGAGCGCCGGCGCCACTATCTGCTCCAGGAGGCCGGCCTGGCGATCGGCCGCCGTCCTGAACGTGCGCAGGTGACGCGCCGAGATCCCGAAGCGGCCGAGCTTTGCGCAGGCCGCGGCGATCTCGACGTCGCCTTCGCCGTAGACCTTGTCGCCGTTCTCGCTGTGCGGCGCGAGCAGGCCGTAGTCCTCGAGCTCGCGCGCGAAGGCCGGCGTCACCCCGGCCCGCTCGCAGAGCTCGCCGAGGCCGAGCTCGTCCTCGACGGCCGAGAGGCCGGCCCGCCGCTTCTTCGCCGGCTTCACGCCTCCCGGCGCCGCCAGCTCCTGGCGGATCACGCGCAGCGGCAGGAACTCGTCGCGCTGGAGACGGAGGATCGTCTCCAGCCGCTCGACGTCCTCCTCGCTGAAGAGGCGGTAGCCGCCCTGCGTGCGGCGCGGCGCGAGCAGCCCCTGATCCTCGAGGTAGCGGATCTTCGAGATCGAGATGTCGGGGAACTCCTCCTGCAGGTGCCGGCAGACGTTGCCGATCGTGAGCAGGCGCCGGGGCGCGGCTTTGGCCGGTGCGCTCATTTCGTGAGGAAGCTCAGCCTGTACTTGCCGATCTGGAGCTCGTCGCCGCTCTGAAGCCGCGTCGCCGCCTCGATCCGCCGGCGGTTGACGAAGGTGCCGTTCAGGCTCCCCTGGTCCTCGATCAGGTAGTCGCCGTCCTGCTCGACGAGCACCGCGTGCTTGCGCGAGACCGTCACGTCGTCGAGGAAGACGTCGCAGTCCGGCGAGCGCCCGATCGTCGTCCGCTCGCCGCCAGGGACGAAATGCTCGCCCGCGCGCCCGCCGCCGGAGCGCACGACGAGCGCCGGCCCGTCCGTGGCGAGGTCCTCGAGAGGCCCGTCGTCGTCGGCGAGCTCCTCCGGCGTGTACGTCTGCGTCGTCTCCGCGCCGACCTCGTCCTTGACGAGGAGCGCGCCGCACTTGGCGCAGTAGTTGGCGGTCTCCGGGTTCTGGAAGCCGCACTCCGGGCAGTAGACGACGCTCAGCGCTACTCCTCGTCCGGCGGCGCGGCCTTGCCCGCGAGGATCGCCGTCAGGTGGTCGACGTCGACGGTGTCGAGGACGCTCGTCGGGTCCTTCTGCAGCCGTGCGACGAGCTCGGCGCGCAGGATGTCGATCTTCCCGTGCAGGATGCGGCGCTGGTACGAGATCTCGCGCTCCTGCTCCTTCAGCTTGTCGATCTCCTGCTTCAGGTCGTCGTCGGACAGCGATCCGAGATCAGGCAGAGGTTCCAAAAGGGCGCCCTTTCAGTCGAAGGTGAGGGAGCTCACAGTAAACCAGCGGCCCCGCAAAGGGTCAACTTGAGCTTGAGACTCGGCCGCTCCCCTACGGCTGAACCGGCGCCTGCTCCGTCTGCATGACCTCTTCGACGAGCTTGTGGAGCTCGCCCTCGAGCGCCGCGGAGTCCTCCTGCGTCGCGCCTTCGGCGTAGATGTGGACGAGCGGCTCGTCCGGGTCGGGGAGCACCTGCGCCCAGCCGTTCGGGCGGAAGATCTTGATCCCGTCCGTGAGGTCGACCTCCTCGTCGCGCAGGCGCTCGCTGAGGACGCGCATGACGAGTCCCTTGAGCGCCCACGCACAGGGGAGCTGGCGGTGGACGAGCGTCGAGACGGGCAGCTCGCCGACGAGCTCCGAGAGCGGCTGCTTGACGGGCGCCAGGAGCTCGAGCAGCTTGCAGAGGCTCGTGACCGCGTCGTACGCCGGCAGGAACTCCGGGAAGACGTAGCCGCCGCCGAGCGCGCCGGCGAAGAGGACGCCGTCCTCGGCCGCGTGCTGCGTCAGGTCGGCGAGGTTCGCCGGCGTGCGGACGACCTCGAGGCCGCTCCCCTCGACCATTCGGTCGACCTCGCTCGTGACGGTGACCGGGAAGGCGAGCTTGCCGCGCCGTCCGTTCGAGCCGAGCAGGCGCAGGAACAGGAGCAGCGTCTGCTCGACCGAGATCTCGCGCCCCTGCTCGTCGATCAGGAAGAGGCGCTCGGCGGCGCGGTCGAAGACGGCGCCCAGGTCTGCCCCGACGGCGGGGACGATCCGCTTCGCCTGGCCGACCGACTCGAGCAGGCTCGAGGCGCCGGCCTCGGCGGCGTCCATCGGGAACGCGTTCGAGCCGATCACCTCGACGCCGATCGGGCCGAGGACGAGCGGGAGCACGTAGACCGCTGCGGAGTAGCCGTAGTTGACCACGATCCGGTACCCGCGCTCGGAGATCGCCTTCTGGTCGAGGCTCGCGAGCAGGTCCTGCGCGTACGTCTCGCGGACGCGCGCCGGATAGCTGACCGAGCCGATCGCGTTGTGGGCGGCGCGGCGGAGCTCGAGCCGCGTGAAGTGCTTCTCGATCTCCTTCTGCATCGCCGCCGTCAGCTGGATGCCAGGGTGCTCGAAGAAGTGGATCTCGACGACCTCCGGGTCGGTGTAGCTGACGCTGACGTGGAAGCCGCCGTCGAAGCTCTCCGTCTTCAGCAGGTGCCGGTTGACCGCAGCGGGCAGGACGCGCAGGTCGGCGACGTCGACGCCGGTCGAGTTCAGGCCGGCGATCATCGCCCGCTTGATCATCCGGCAGCCGGGCGGTGCGTCGCGGCTGCAGACGACGCGCGCGCCGTGCTTGAGCGCGGTTCCGAACGCCGCTGCGAGCCGGACCGCGGTCTCGGGCGTGACGTCGACGTTGATCAGGCCGGAGACACCGTTGCGGCCGAACAGCCGGGAGGTCGCGCGCGTCTCCCAGATCAGGCTCTCGGTCACCTGCGCGCCGGTCTCGACCTCCTTGTACGGGTAGATCCGCACGCCCGGGTGGACGACGCTCTGGGCGCCGAGCGCGACCTCGTCGCCGATCGCCGCCCCTTCCTGGACGAGCACGTGCGAGCCGATGTCGCAGTTGCGGCCGATGATCGCGCCCTCGATCACGGCGCTGCGGCCGACGTACGTTGACGCATCGACGACGGTGCGGCTCGTCCGGGCCCGCTCCCGCAGCGTCACGCCCGAGGAGAGCACCGAGTACGGCGCGACGGTCGCGCCCGCGCCGAGCCGCGAGTAGTTCCCGATGAAAGCCGGTCCCTCGATCTGGCCGAGGTCGTCGAGCTCGACGCCCTCGCCGAGGAAGATGTTGCCGCGAATCCGGATCCCGGGCACGTTCAGGTCGACCGCGCCGTCGAGCGCGTCGAAGTTCGCCTGGCGGAACTGGTCGAGGTTCCCGATGTCCTGCCAGTACTCGTCGAAGACGTAGCCGTACAGCGGCCGGCCCATCTCGAGCAGCAACGGGAAGAGCTCCTTCGAGAAGTCGTAGGCCCGGTCGGTCGGGATGTGCCGCAGCACCTCCGGCTCGAGCACGTAGATGCCGGTGTTGATCGTGTCGGAGAAAACCTGCCCCCAGGACGGCTTCTCGAGGAAACGCTCGATCCGCCCCTCGTCGTCGGTGACGACGATCCCGAACTCGAGCGGGTTCTCGACCGACTTGAGCCCGATCGTGACGGCAGAGCCCTTCTCGCGGTGGAAGTCCACGATGCGCTCGAGATTCACGTCCGTGAGCGCGTCGCCGGAGATGACGACGAACGTGTCGTCCAGCTTGCCGCTCGCGAGCCGCACCGAGCCGGCCGTGCCGAGCGGCGACTCCTCGACGGAGTACTCGATGTTGACGCCGAGCGTCTCGCCGTCGCCGAAGTAGCTCCGGATCGCCTGTGGCAGGAACGCGACCGTGACGATGACGTCCTCGAAGCCGTGCTTCCGCAGCAGGTCGACGATGTGCTCCATGCACGGCTTGCCGACGACCGGAACCATCGGCTTCGGCTGGTTCGAGGTCAGCGGCCGCAGCCGCGTGCCCTCCCCGCCTGCCATGACCACGGCTCTCATACCTCCGCGACCTCCCGCTTCGCCTTCAGCAGGTAGCCGACGAGCGAGACGACGGCGAGCGCGAAGCCGGCCCAGAAGATCCAGAGCGGCCATTTCGTCCCCTTCTCCGTGACCATCACGAAGCAGAGCGACGCGTAGAGCAGCCACGTCGCCGCCTTGCCGGCGAAGCTGACGGCGAGCTCGTAGCCGCGGTCCACGACGAGCTTGTACCCGGCGACGAGCGCGATGTCACGCGCCGGGATCGCGAGCGCGACCCAGGGCAGGCGTCCGGCCCACCAGAGCAGGATCACGGCGGCGTCGATCATCAGCCGGTCGGCGAGGGGATCGGCGACCTTCCCGAACTCGGACTCGACGTGCCAGCGCCGCGCGAGGAAGCCGTCGACCTGGTCGGTGATCGCCGCGAGGGCGAAGACGATCGCCGCCGGCCAGCTGTGGCCGCCGTCGGAGCTGACGATCAGGAAGACGAAGATTGGGATCAGGACGAGACGCGCGATCGTCAGCGCGTTCGGGATCGCCGCCAGCGGGGCGGGAACGGCGCGCGCAGCCATGCTGACAGGATACGGCGGTGGCCGAGACGCTCACGATTCCTGGGTTCGTCGACGCGCACTGCCACGCGTTCCAACGTGCGTTGCGGGGCCGGACGGAGGGCGGCGACTTCTGGGCCTGGCGCGAATCCATGCTGGACCTGGCCGGTTCCCTGGCACTGGGACAAGTCCGGAAGAGCTATGTCGAGGTCTATCGCGAGCTGGTCGGTGCCGGCTACACGGCCGTCGGCGAGTTCCACTACCTCGGCTTCGACGAGGCCCTCGAGGCTGCCGAGGCGGCGGAGGAAGCCGGGATCGCGTGCGTGCTGCTCTACGCCGCCTATGCGCGCGGCGGGATCGAGCGCTTCCGGCAGGAGAGCGCGGCCGAGTACCTCCGCCAGGTCGACGAGTTGCGGAGCCGGGGCCTCCGCGTCGGCGTCGCCCCCCACTCCGTTCGGGCCTGTCCGCGTGCCTGGCTCGAGGACGTCGCCCGATATGCCGACGAGAGCGCGCTACCGCTCCACGTTCATGCCGACGAGCAGCCGCGCGAGATCGAGGAATGCCTCGCCGAGCACGGCCTGCGCCCGATCGAGCTGCTCGCGGAGACGGGCTGCCTCGGGCCGCGGACGACGATCGTCCACGCGACGCACGCGTCCGACGGCGAGCTCGACCTCGTCGCCGACTCCGGTGCGCGGATCTGCATCTGCCCCACGACCGAGGCGAACCTCGGCGACGGCTTCCCGCCCATCGAGCAGCTGTGCGAGCGCGGGATCGGAATGTGCATCGGCTCGGACTCGAACGTCCGCATCGACCCGTTGGAGGAGCTGCGGGAGCTCGAGGGTATCGCGCGCCGCCGGACGGGTCGCCGCAACGTCGTCTCGGTCGGCTCGCTGCTCGCCTTCGGCTCGGACGAGGGAGCCGCCGCGCTCGCGCTCGAGGAGTGGCCGGACGTCGCCGTGAACCGGAAGCACGTGTCCCTGGCCGGCGTGGCCGACGAGGACGTCTTCGCCGCGCTCGTCTTCGGCTGCGGCGCCGACGTGTTCGTCTAGGCCATCAGCTCGAGCAGCCGCGCGACGAGCTGATCGGGCGCCATGCTCTTCTCGAGAAACGCGGTCGCGCCGAGATGCGCGGCCCGACGCCCGAGGCGCTGCTCCTCGAAGCTCGAGAGCACGACCACCCGAGCCTCGGGAGCCACCCGGCGAATCTCCGGGAGCGCCGCGAACCCGTCCTGGACGGGCATGGCGATGTCGAGCAAGACGAGGTCGGGCTGCAAGTCCCGGGCGAGGGCGACGCCCTCAGCACCGTCCGCCGCCTCGCCGACGACGACGAAGCGGCCGCCGTCCTCGAGGTTCAGCCGGAGCATCAGGCGCAGGTCGTCGGCGTCATCGACGAGAAGCACTGCGAAGCGCCCGTTGTCGGCCAAATAGACCCCCTCCAACTTTGAGACCGGGAGTCAGACTGAAGCAGATTTTACTACCGCAAACTAGTCGGGGCGCCCGGATTTGAACCGGGGACCTCTTGTCCCCCAGACAAGCGCGCTAACCAGGCTGCGCCACGCCCCGTCGCGGCGGGAGTTTACCTCGGCCGGGTTGATCGGCCTGTCCCGCAACAGGTCGGCGGCCGACGTCCGCTCCCGGTTGCGAATCCTCTATTTCCAGGTCAGACTCCGTCTGCAAATCCGGGGCAGGCGGGTCATCAACAAGGGAGGAAGAGGGAATGACCTCTAAGAAGGTCAGGGGGCTGCTCGTCGCTGCCTCCGTCGTCGCTCTCGCCGCGGCCGTCGCGGCGCTGGCGGGCGCGGCGCACACAGCGCGGACCGGCGCCGTCGTCAAGGCGCGCCCGTTCGCGAAGGAGCTGATCGCGGCCAAGACGCTGACGTCGCCGCTCAGCACGTCGAGCTGCACGGCGAATCTCGGGATCCGCTGCTACTCGCCGGGACAGTTCGAGCGGGCGTACAACCTGGCGGCGCTCCATGGGAGCGGCACCGACGGCAGCGGCCAGACGATCGCGATCGTCGACTCGTTCGGCTCGCCGACGATCGCCAATGACCTGCACCAGTTCGACCAGACGTTCTCGAACCCGCCCGCGGGCTCGGGGATCCCGGCCGATCCGGCGATCGCGCAGGATCCGAACCTGACGATCATCCGGCCGGCCGGCGCTGTGCCGCCGTTCGATCCGACCAACTCGGACATGGTCGGTTGGGCGCAGGAGACGACGCTCGACGTCGAGTGGGCGCACGTCGTCGCTCCGAAGGCGAACATCCTGCTCGTCGAGACTCCGGTCAGCGAGACCGAGGGTGTGCAGGGGTTCCCGGAGATCGTCGCGGCGGAGAACTACGTCATCGATCACCACCTCGCGAGCGTCATCTCACAGAGCTTCGGCGCCACCGAGGAGACGTTCCCGAGCGCACAGTCGATCTTCGACCTGCGCAGCGCGTTCGAGAACGCCCGCGCCCACGGCGTGACGGTGCTCGGAGGCTCCGGTGACGAGGGCTCGACCAACTACGAGCTCAACCTGTCGGATCTCTACCCGTTCCAGGTCAACAGCTGGCCGTCGAGCGACCCGCTCGTGACGAGCATCGGCGGCACGCAGATGAACCTCGACGACGCCGGCAACCACCTGTCGCCGGACGTCGTCTGGAACGACTCGGCGATCGGCATCCAGGCAGCCGGCGGCGGCGGCCTGAGCCACGTGTTCGCACGGCCTCAGTTCCAGAACAAGGAGCAGAAGGTCGTCGGCGACGCACGCGGCACGCCGGACATCAGCATGAACGCGGCCGTCGACGGCGGCGTGTGGGTCTACTACACGTTCGTCCGCCCGACGTCGCCGTACCACATCTTCGGCGGCACGAGCGCCGCGACGCCGGAGTTCGCCGGCATCGTGGCGATGGCGGACCAGCTCAGCGGGCGCTCGCTCGGCTGGATCAATCCGCTGCTGTACAGGCTCAACCACAACGCCACCGTCGACGTGACGCAGGGCAACATCGACATCGGCCCGTTCCAGAACTCGGACGGGAACACGTACCACGTGCCGGGCTTCTCCGCCGGGCCGGGGTACGACCTGGCGAGCGGCCTCGGCACTCTCGACGCCAGCCGCTTCGTCCCGGCGCTCGCGCAGGCCGGCCACTCCGAGGGCCCCTAGCAGCGCGAAAGACGGAACGCCTCCGGGATCGAACCCGGAGGCGTTCCGTTACTTCTTCAGGCGCTTGTAGAGCCGGTCGACGAGGTCCGGCATCGACTCGAGGCGCTCCGTGATCACGCGGATGCGGTACTCGCGGAAGTGTTCCGGCTCGACGCCGAGCGCCTTCGCCAGCGTCCGCATGACGTCGTCCGAAGGAACCGGGCGGTTGCCGTGGACGAGATGGTTGAGGTACCCCGCCGAGAGCTTCGTCTTGTCGGCGAGCGCGCGATACGTGACGCCGGACTCGTCCATCAGCTTCTCGACGGTCGGGCCGAAGGCGTCGATGCTGAACTGCCGCCGCCGGCGGGCCATCAAAAGGCCTCCCCCAGCTCGGCGAGCGGCACGCGCCGCTCCTCGCCGGTCTTGCGGTCGCGGACGTCGACGGCGCCGTCGTCGAGCGTCTTCTTCCCGACGGTCACTCGCGTCGGCATCCCGAGCAGGTCGGCGTCGGCGAACTTCTCGCCCGCGCGCGCGTCGCGGTCGTCCAGCAGGACGTCGAGCCCCGCCGCGTCGAGGGTCGCTGCCGCCTGCTCGGCCTGCTCTTCGACGCCGGGAAGCGCGACCACGTGCACATCGTACGGCGCGAGTGCCTTCGGCCACACGATTCCGTGCTCGTCGTGTCCCTGCTCGACGGCGGCGGCGACGATGCGGCCCGGGCCGATGCCGTAGCTGCCCATCACGATCGGGCGTTCCCGGCCGTCCTCGTCGAGGAACGTCGCACCGAGCGGCTCGGAGTACATCTTCGTCCCGAGCTTGAAGACGTGGCCGATCTCGATCGCCGTCTGGAACCGGAGGGCTCCGCCGCACTGCGGGCAGCGGTCGCCCTCGCGCGACTCGCGGATGTCGGCGAACGAGGGCTCGTAGTCGCGGCCGGCCTCGACGCCGCGCAGGTGCCAACCGGTTCGGTTCGCGCCGGCGACGTACTGGCCCTCGCGCAGCGTCTCGTCGGCGAGGACCGGTCCGTCGAACCCGACCGGTCCGATCGAGCCGGGGTCGGCGCCGAAGGTCGAGCGGATCTCGTCCTCGGTCGCGGGCCGGATCGCCGCGCCGAGCGCGGCGGCGGTCTTCGCGAGCTCGAGCCGATCGTCGCCGCGGACGAGCGCGAGCACGACCGAACCGTCGTGCTCCTTGACGACCGGCATCGCCTTCGAGGTCGCGGCCGGGTCGACGTCGAGCTGCTCCGCGAGCGCCTCGATCGTCGTCGCGCCGGGCGTCTCGACCTCCTCGGGCGCGTCGAGCAGAGCCGGGAACTCCGGCGCCCGCGGCACGCCGCGAGCGATCTCGAGATCGGCGGCGTAGTCGCCGTTCTCGCAGGTCACGAGCGTGTTCTCGCCCGATCCGGACGGCGCCAGGAAGTCGACGGACTCGCTCCCGCCCATCATCCCGGACTCCGCCTGGACGGCGGAGTACTCGAGCCCGCAGCGCTGGAAGATCCGGTGGTACGCCTGCTCGTGCAGCCGGAAGCTGACGTCGAGCCCTTCCTCGTCGCGGTCGAGCGAGTAGGCGTCCTTCATGATGAACTCGCGCACGCGGAGGAGCCCGCCGCGCGGCCGCGGCTCGTCGCGGTCCTTCGTCTGGAAGTGGTACCAGGCCTGCGGGAGCTCTTTGTAGCTCTGGATCTCGCGGGCGTGGAAGGCGATCGTCTCCTCGTGCGTCATCGGCAGGATGAACTTCCGGCCCGCCCGGTCCGAGAGCTTGAACACCTCGGGGATCGAATAGCGGCCGGTCGCCTCCCACAGCTCGGCCGGCGTCAGCACCGGCGCGAGCAGCTCCTGGTCGCCGATCGCGTCCATCTCCTCGCGGACGATCTGCTCGACCTTGCGATGGACGCGCCAGCCGAGCGGCATGTACGTCCACAGACCGGCGCTGACCTGGCGGATGTAACCGCCGCGGACGAGCAGCTTGTGCGAGACGGCCTCGGCCTCGGCCGGGTCGTCGCGCAGGGTCGGCAGGAAGAGCTTTGAGGCCCGGGCGATCACGTGTTGTCGCCGGAGGCTACTCGACCGGAATCAGCGAGGCTTCGGCCATCGCCAACGCCGCGGGCTTGGCCATCTTCAGGCGCTTCGGCCGGTGCATGCCGTCGGCGATCCACTTGTCGATCTCGTCGAAGAGCTCGTCGACCAGCACTTCGGAGGAGACCTTCTTCAACACGCGGCCGTGGGCGTAGACGAAGCCGACGTCGCGGCCGCCGGCGATCCCGAAGTCGGCGTCTCCTGCCTCGCCCGGGCCGTTGACGGCGCAGCCGAGCACGGCGACCTCGAAGTGCTGCGGGTACGTGTGCAGCCGCTCCTCGACCTGTTCGGCCAGCGTCTGGACGCCGACGTTGTCGCGGCCGCAGCTGGGGCAGGCGATCATGATCGGGCCGCGTTCGCGGAGGCCGAGCGCCTTCAGGATCTCGAAGCCGGTCTTCACCTCCTCGACGGGGTCGGCCGTCAGCGAGACACGGAGCGTGTCGCCGATTCCGTCGACGAGCAGGGCGCCCATGCCGACTGCGCTCTTGATCGAGCCCGACCACGGCGTCCCCGCTTCGGTGACGCCGAGATGGAGCGGGTACGGGACCTTCGAGGAGAGCAGCCGGTAGGCGCGGATCATCGTCGGCACGTGGCTGGACTTGACCGAGATCTTGAAGTCGTAGTAGCCGAGGCTCTCGAGCAGCCGCACTTCCTCGAGCGCCGCCTCGACGAGCGCTTCGGCTTGGTCCTTCTGCGCCAGGTCGGCGAGGTGCTTCGGCAGCGAGCCAGAGTTCGCGCCGATGCGCATCGGGATCCCTGCCTGCTTCGCCGCGCGGACGACCTCCGCGACCTTGTCCGGGCCGCCGATGTTGCCGGGGTTGATCCGGACCGCGGCGACCCCGGCCTCGATCGCGCGGAGCGCGAGGCTCGCGTTGAAGTGGATGTCCGCGATGACGGGGATCGGCGAGAGGCGGACGAGCTTCGGCAGCGCGTCCGCGTCCTCGGTCTTCGGCACCGCCACGCGCACGATCTCGCAGCCGGCCGACGCGAGCGCGGCGATCTGCGCCGTCGTCGCCTCGACGTCGTGCGTCTTGGTCAGCGTCATCGACTGCACCACGACGGGCGCGCCGCCGCCGACCTGGACGCCGCCTACGTTGATCGAACGCTCACTCGCCACGCCGCGAGTCTAGCCTCCGAGCCTCCCGATATCGTTCGAAAGCCCGACGAAGAACAGGAGCAGCACCAGGGCGATTCCGACCGCGGAGACGCGCTCGTAGACGGCGCGCCCGACCGAGCGGCCGCGAATTCCCTCGATGATCGAGAACGCGATGTGGCCGCCGTCGAGCGGGAGCAGCGGCAACAGGTTGAGCAGCGCGAGCGAGAGGCTGATCAGCGCCAGGATCTGCAGGTAGTCGCGATAGTCGGTCTTCACCGCCTGGCTCGACTGGTCGACGATCCCGACCGGTGAGGACACGTCCTTTCGGCCGGATCCGGTGACGATCCGGCCGAGCGAGGCGCCGATCGCCTTCGTCACGTCCCACGTGTCCTGCGAGGCCAGGCCGACCGACTTCACCGGGCCGTAGCTCTTGTAGCGGAGTCCCGACGGCTGGAAGCCGTAGATGTAGTAGCCGTTCTTCAGCTCGGTCTTCTCAGGGGGAAGCTCGACGTAGCGGCCGCGCCTGACGACGGAGACGACGACGGCCTTCCCCTTGCTCGAACGCAGCGCGTGCGAGACCTGCTTGAACGTCGTGGTCGGCTGGCGGTTGACGGCGACGATCACGTCGCCGGGGTGCAGCCCGGCCGCAGCCGCGGGCGTGCCCGGGGAGACGACCGAGACCCGCCGCGACGCGTCGACCGGGATCCCGAGCATGTAGACGATCGCGAGCAGGACGACGCAAGCGACGAGGTTCGCAGCCGGCCCGGCGGCGATGACGACGATCCGCCGCCACGTCCGCTGGCGCCAGTACGCGTCCGAGCCGAGCCCGTCCTCCAGCTCGGTCAAGCCGCGCGCCGCGGCCCGCGCGGCGCCGCCCGGGAGCTGCGCCTCCTCGACGGCCGCGCGGAGCCGCTCGAGCTCGAGCCGGGCCTCGGCGAAGTCGCCGGCGCCGATCAGCCGCTTCAGCCGCTCGACGGGGCCGACGAGCGAGGCGTCGTGGAAGAGCGCCGGCCCGAAGTAGGCGTCGACGTCGCTCGGCGCCGGCCGGTGCATCCCGGGGATCTTCACGTAGCCGCCGAGCGGAACCGCGCCGACGCCGTACTCGATCCCGCTCCGCCGCACCTTGAAGAGCGCGGGCGGGAATCCGAGGTAGAACTTGCGCGGCTTCATCCCGACGCCGCGCGCCGTGAAGAAGTGGCCCATCTCGTGGATCAGCACGAGGCCTGCGAGGCCGAGGATGGCGATCAGGATGCTCAATGGACGACCTCTCGAGTTCCTGTCCCTAACTGATCCATTCGCCGGGTGAAGACGGCCGCAGCGGCAGAGCCGCCACGGCCTTTGAGACGGCATCGCAAGCGACGCCTCATGCCAGAGTGGCGGCGCGCTCCGCGAGACGCCGTGCCTCCTCATCGGCGGCGACTAGGGCTTCGAGATCCCCCGCCGGAGCGCCGTCGACCGCGGCGAGCGTCTCCTCGACGGTCTCGGCGATCCCGAGGAAGGACAGCCGGCCGTCCAGGAAGGCGGCGACGGCGACCTCGTTGGCCGCGTTGAAGGCGCACGGATACGTGCCGCCCCTCTCCCCCGCCTCGCGCGCCAGGCGCAGGAGCGGGAACGTGTCGAGGTCCGGCGGCTCGAACTCGAGCGTCAGGCCCGAGCCGAAGTCGAGCGCCGGAACCGGCGTGGCTGCACGCTCCGGGTACGTCAGCGCGAACGAGATCGGGACGCGCATGTCCGGATAGCCGAGGTGCGCGAGCGCGGCCCCGTCGCGGAAGCGCACGAGTGCGTGGACGGTCGAGGTCGGATGGACGACGACCTCGATCCGGTCGTAGTCGAGCTCGAAGAGGAAGTGCGCCTCGATGAGCTCCAGCCCCTTGTTCGCGAGCGTCGCCGAGTCGACGGTGATCTTCGGGCCCATGTTCCAGGTCGGATGCGCGAGCGCCTCCTGCGGGGTGACGTCGGCGAGCTCGTCGGTCGTGCGACCGCGGAAGGGGCCGCCGGAGGCGGTCAGGACGACCGAGTCCACCGTCTCGGGCGCGCGGCCCTCGAGGCACTGGAACGCCGCGGAGTGCTCGCTGTCGACGGGCAGCAGCCGTCCCCCGCCGCGTCGCCACGCCGCCGTTGCGAGCTCGCCCGCCGCCACCAGGCTCTCCTTGTTCGCAAGCGCGAGGTCGATCCCCTGCTCGAGCGTCCAGAGGGTCGCCGACAACCCCGCGAAGCCGACGACGGCGTTCATGACGACGTCCGGTTGCGCGCGTTCGAGCAGCCCGACAGGGTCGCCGCCCACCTGCGTCAACGGCGCGAGCCCGTCGACCGGCTGGGATCCGGACGCCGCCGCCACAAGCTCGAGCTCCTGATGTGCGTCGACGATCTCGAGCGCCTGGCGTCCAATCGAGCCCGTGGCGCCGAGGAGGGCGACGCGTTTCATCGACTCAGTGTACGAGCGAACACGCGTCTGCAGATTCAGGACCAGCCGAAGGCGCGGATCAAGTAGTACGACGCGACCGACGCGAACAGGAGGGCGTCGATCCGGTCGAGCATGCCGCCGTGGCCGGCCAGCAGGCGGCCGGAGTCCTTGACGTTCATGTCGCGCTTGAGCGCGGACTCGAACAGGTCGCCGAGTGGCGCCACGATCGCGATCACGACCCCGAGCGCGATCGACTCGCCGACGGTGAGGAAATGCTGGTGGTAGAGGGCGAAGAAGGGAACGAGGATCGCCGCGACCGTTCCGCCGGCGAGCCCTTCCCACGTCTTGCCCGGCGAGAGCACTGGGGTCATCTTGTGGCGGCCGATCAGGATTCCGGTGAAGTACGCGAAGACGTCGGCGGCGAAGACGGCCAGCAGCACCGTGAAGACCGCGAGTCGTCCGTGCTCCGGGATCGCCCGCAGGAGCAGCGCGTGCGCGAGCCCCAGCCCGACCCAGACGGCGCCGAGGACGGTGACCGCGACTGCGACGGTCGTCGACTGCCGCGTCTCCGAGATTCCCTTCAGCACGAAGGCGAGCAGCAGCGTGCTGACGAAGCCGGCCGTCATCCAGGTCAGTCCGCCGAGCTGCGCGCCGAGCAGGGCGAGCAGCGTTCCTGCGTAGCCCGCGAGCGCGACCGGCCGCAGCGGGCGGGCCATCCGGTAGAGCTCGTGCAGCGCCAGCATCGCCGCCACCGTCACGAGCGCCCAGAGCCACCAGCCGCCGAGGTAGACGAAGCCGAGCACCGCGGGCAAGAGCACCGCGCCGACGACGATCCGCGACCAGAAGGACGTCATCGACCGCCGAACCGCCGTTCGCGGCCGGCGTACTCGGACAGGGCGGCGGAGAGCTGGTCGGCGCCGAAGTCCGGCCAGAGCGTGTCGACGAAGACGAGCTCCGCGTAGGCCAGCTGCCAGAGCAGGAAGTTCGAGATCCGCTGGTCTCCCGCCGTCCGGATCAGCAGGTCGGGGTCGGGCAGGTCGGGCTCGTACAGCGCCCGGGCGAACGTGTCCTCGTCGATCTCTTCCGGCGTGATGCCCGCGTTGACGAGCCGCTTCGCGGCGTCGGCGATCTCGGAGCGGCCGCCGTAGTCGAAGGCGATCCAGAGGTCGAGGCGGTCGTTCGTGCCGGTCTGCGCCTCGAGGTCGGCCATCTTCTCGCGCAGCTCGTCGGGCGCGCGGTCGCGGCGGCCGAGGAAGCGGACGCGGACGCCCTGCTTGGCGAGGTCGGGCAGCTCGCGGTCGATCGTCTCGCTGAAGATCTCCATCAGGTCGTCGACCTCGTCCGGCGGGCGCGTCCAGTTCTCGGTCGAGAAGCCGTACACGACGATCGAGCCGATCCCGAGGTCGATCCCGGCCTCCACGGTCCGCCGCAGCGCGCGCGTCCCCTCGCGGTGCCCCTCGGCCACGGGCAGCCCGCGCGCCATCGCCCAACGAGCGTTGCCGTCGAGGATGATCGCGACGCACGCCACCGGCTCTGGCGGCGTCTCGGGGGCTCGGTGGCCGCGGAATCGGTCGAGCAGGCCCACTGGAGGCCCTCAGACCTCGAGGATCTCGTCTTCCTTCCGCTTCAGGAGCTCGTCGATCTTCTGCGTGTGCTCGTCCGTCAGCTTCTGGACGCGCTCCTCGGCGCGATGTTCCTCGTCGCTGCCGACCTCGCCCTTGTCGACCAGCTCCTTCAGGTGGTGCATGACGTCGCGCCGGACGTTCCGGACCGCGACCTTCCCCTCCTCCGCCATCTGCCGCGCGACCTTGACGAGCTCCTTGCGCCGCTCCTCCGTCAGCTGCGGGATCGGCAGACGAATGATCTTGCCGTCGTTCGACGGCGTCAGGCCGAGGTCGGACTCCTGGAGCGCCCGCTCGATCGACTGGAGCGAGCTCGGGTCGAACGGCTGCACGGTCAGGAGCCGCGGCTCCGGCGCGTTCAGGGTCGCGAGCTGGTTGAGCGGCGTCTTCGTCCCGTAGTAGTCGACGTGGATCCGGTCGAGCAGGTTCACGGAGGCGCGGCCGGCGCGCAGCGTCGTCAGCTCGTGGTGCGCCGACTCGACGGACTTGTCCATCCGCCTCGTCGCGTCCTGGATGAATTCGTCGATCGTCATGAGGCCGCTCCGGGGGTCGGGGTGGAAACGATGGTGCCGACGCGCTCACCGCCGGCGACGCGCCTGATGTTGCCGTCTGCGAGCGCGAACACGTAGATCGGAAGGTGATTGTCCATGCAAAGCGACAGCGCCGTCGTGTCCATCACCTTCAGGCCGCGCTCGATCGCCTCGAGGTGCGTCAGCTCCGGCAGGAGCTGCGCGTCGGGGTTCGTGCGCGGGTCGCGGTCGTAGACGCCGTTCGCGCCGTGCTTCGCCATCAGGATCGCCTCCGCGCCGATCTCGAGCGCGCGCAGCGCCGCCGCGGTGTCGGTCGTGAAGAACGGGTTGCCCGTGCCCGCCGCGAAGATGACGATCCGCTGCTTCTCGAGGTGGCGGATCGCCCGGCGGCGGATGTACGGCTCGGCGACCTCGGAGACCTCGAGCGCCGAGAGCACGCGCGTGTGCGAGCCGTTGCGCTCGAGCGCGTCCTGGAGCGCCAGCGCGTTCAGGAGCGTCGCCAGCATCCCGGCGTAGTCGGCGGTCGCCCGGTCCATCCCCTCCGCCGCGGCCTCCATGCCGCGGTAGATGTTTCCGGCCCCGACGACGACCGCGACCTCGATCCCCTGCTGCTGGACCTCGGTGATCTCGCCGGCGAGCGCCTCGATCGTCGCCCGGTCGAGGCCGTACTCCTTCGGGCCCATCAGCGATTCGCCGGAGAGCTTCAGCAGGAGCCGGTGGAACACGGGCCGCCCGGAGGGCGCCGGAGCCGCAGCTTCCTCGACGCTCGCCACTAGCCGAGCTGGAGCCGCTCGAACTCGAGCACTTCCGCACCGGCCTCGCCGAGCGCCTCGCCGACGGACTTCGCCGTGTCGTGGATCCACGGCTGGTCGACCAGCACCTGCTCGGCGAAGAAGCGCTTGTTGAGCATGCCTTCGACGATCTTCTCGCGAGCCTGCTCGGGCTTCGACTGGACCTCGTCCGAGTTCGCGTAGATCTCGCGCTCGGCGCCGACCACGTCCTCCGGGACGTCGTCGCGCCCGATCCAGCGGGTCCCCGGCGAGGCGGCGATGTGCATCGCCAGCTTGCGGGCGAGGTCGCTCTCGCCGCCGCGGAGCTGGACGAGCACGCCGAGCTTGTTCGCCGGCGGGTGCGCGTAACCCTCGATCACGGCGCCGTCGACCGCCTCGAAGCGGGCGGCGCCGGCGACGACGATGTTCTCGCCGAGCTTGCCGGAGAGCTCCTGCCGCTCCTCCTCGAGCGCCTGCTCCGAGCCCGGGCCGTCGCGCTCGACGGTCTCGAGCACCTTGTCGGCGAAGGCGCGGAACTCGTCGCTCTTCGAGACGGGCTCCGTCTCGCAGCCGACGGCCACGATCGCGCCGAGCTTGGCGTCGTCGCCGAGGCGGAAGGCCACGCGTCCCTCGGGCGTCGCTCTGTCGGCGCGCTTGGCGGCGCTCGCCATCCCGCGCTCGCGCAGGAGCTTCTGCGCCGCCTCGAGGTCGCCGTTCGTCTCCTGGAGGGCGCGCTTCGAGTCCATCATCCCCGCGCCCGTCATGTCGCGGAGCTCCTTGACCAGGGCTGCTGCGATCTCGGTCACGGCTGCACCTCCTCGACGGTCTCGCCGGGCGAGGCCTGCTCGTTCTGCGGATCCTGCGCGACCTCCTCGGCGGCCGGCGCCTCGGGCTGCGGCTCCTCACCGTTGCCGTTGCCGTTCCCGTTTGCCGCGGCGGCCATCTCCTGCGGCGTCACCTTCGTCTTGCCGGCGTCGATCGCGTCCGCGATCACGCGCGTGACGAGCTCGCACGAACGGATCGCGTCGTCGTTCCCCGGGATGACGTAGTCGGCCTCGTCCGGGTCGGCGTTCGTGTCCACGATCGCGATCACCGGCAGGCCGAGCCGGCGTGCCTCGCGGACGGCGAGCTGCTCCTTGCGGAGGTCGATCACGAAGACGGCGTCCGGCTGCTTGCGCATGTCGGCGACGCCGCCGAGGTTCGTGTCGAGCTTCTCGAGCTCGGCGAGCATGGCGATCCGCTCCTTCGACGGCAGCAGCTCGAGCTGGCCGTCGTCGCGCAGGCGCCGCAGCTCGTGCAGGCGCTCGATCCGGTTCGAGATCGTCCGCCAGTTCGTCAGCAGGCCGCCGAGCCAGCGGTGGTTGACGTACGGCATGCCCACGCGCTGCGCCTGCTCGGCGATCGCGTCCATGCCCTGCTTCTTCGTGGCGACGAAGAGGACCGAGCCGCCGCGCTCGGCGAGGTTGCGCGCAAACGACGCGGCCTCCTCGAGACGCTCTTGGGTCTGCTGGAGGTCGATGATGTAGATCCCGCCGCGCTCGCCGAAGATGAAACGCTTCATCTTCGGGTTCCAGCGGCGCGTCTGGTGGCCGAAATGGACGCCGGCCTCCAAAAGCTCTCGCATGCTGACGACTGCCACGGGCTGAGCCCCTTTCTCTGGTTTGCGTTGCGAACTGCTGCCGGCGGGTCCGGGTGGAACCGGCACGGAACGGCCGGCACCACCACCCGGGTCGAGCCGCCGGGTAGGTGACGAAAAGCCCGGTCATCGTACCAACGCCGACCTCACGGTCTGCCCGGTTTATGCCGATGAACAGGTCGATGGAGGGGTTCGGAGCCACATCCGAAGCACTTGCGCACCTAGCGGAGGAGATCCGCGTGCACGCGTGGGAGCTCGCGCTCGGCGTCGTCGAGGAAGGCCTCAGAGACGACCAGATTCCACCGCTGGCGCGGCTCGGCCGCGTCGGCCAGCTCGGCGACGTCCCGACCTTCGTCTCCGAGCTCGCGCAGCAGCTCGCCGACCCGACCGCGGACCGGCTGCGCCGCGGCAGCCCTCTCGCCGCCCTCGTCCGCGACCACGCGCGCGAACGCGAGGCGCTCGGCTTCGCCCCGCGCGACATCGTCACCGAGTTCCTCGTCCTGCGCCGCGTCCTCTGGCGCTACGTCCAGGAGCGCAGCGCCGCCCTTGGGGCCGACGACGTGCTCGTGCTCGAGCAGCGCCTGAACGACGCGATCGACCAGCTCGTGACGGAGTGCGTCGTCGCCTACTTCGACCGCGCCACCTCCGAGCTCGCCTACCGCGCCCGCCACGACCCGCTCACCGACCTGCTCAACCACACCGCCTTCTCACGCGAGCTCGAGCTCGAGCTCGAGCGCGCGGCGCGCTACGACCACGGCGTCACGCTCGTCTTCTTCGACTTCGACAAGTTCAAGCAGATCAACGACACCTACGGCCATCGCGAGGGCGACCACGCCCTGCGCCGGATCGCGCTCCTGCTCCAGGAGGAGCTGCGGCGCTCCGATCTCGCGGGCCGGATGGGCGGCGACGAGTTCGCGGCCTTTCTCGTCGAGTCCGACGCGGACGCCGGCGTGAACTTCCTCGAGCGGATGCACGCGAGGATCGAGGCGCTGGTCGCCTCCGGCGAGCTGTCGATCCCGGTCACGCTCAGCGCGGGCGTCGCCCAGTTCCCGGCCGAGGCGACCGACGCCGACGCGCTCTTCCGCCTGGCGGACGAGCGGCTCTACGACTCGAAGCGCGCCAAGGCCGCCTGAAGCTCGTCCGGCAGCGGCGACCGCGCCTCGACGCGCTCGCCCGTGACCGGATGTGGGAAGGCGAGCGAGGCGGCGTGCAGGAACTGGCGCCCGAGCTCGGGGTCCGGGACGCCGTAGACGGGATCGCCGACGACCGGCAGACCGATCGCCGCCAGGTGCACGCGGATCTGGTGCGTCCGCCCGGTCTCCAGCGTCACCGAGAGCAAGGCGTGGTCGCGAAGCAGGCGCTCGACCTCGAAGTGCGTGATCGCCTCGTCCGGGTCGTCGGTGTCGAGCGAGCGCCGCGTCGGATCGTGGCGGTCGCGCCCGAGCGGCGCCTCGATCCGCCCGCGCCGGGAGCGCGGCCGCCCCTTGACCAGCGCGAGGTAGCGCCGCTCGAGCCGCCGCTCCCTGACGAGCTGCCGCAGGCGCTCGTAGGCCTCGTCCGAGCGCGCGACGACGAGCAGGCCGGACGTGTCGCGGTCGAGCCGGTGGACGATCCCGGGCCGCTCCGCGTCGTCCCCGCCCGCGATCTCGTGTTCGAGCAGCGCCTGGACGAGCGTCCCGGTCGCGTGGCCGGGCGCCGGGTGGACGACGAGCCCGGCCGGCTTGTCGACGACCAAGAGGTGCTCGTCCCCGTAGGCGATCCGCAGCTCGACGTGCTCCGGGACGAGCTCCTCCGCCGGCGCGGGACGCGGCTCGAGCTCCACCTCCTCCCCGCCCTCGAGCCGGTGGCTCTTCGGCCGGGCCGCTCCGTCCACCCGAACTGCGCCCGCGGCGAGGAGTCGCTCGGCCTCGGCGCGGGAGCCGACCTCCGGCAGCGTCGCGAGGAAGCGGTCGAGCCGCTCTCCGGCCGCTTCGGCGGGGACGCGCGCCCTGGTCAGCCGCTGCGCGAGCCGCCGAACAACACAGCGGCGAAGAGGATGCCGACACCGACGACGATGAACGAGTCGGCGAGGTTGAACGCGGGCCAGTAGCGGAAGTCGAGGAAGTCCGTCACGTAGCCGAGCCGGATCCGATCGACGAGGTTCGAGGCGCTGCCGCCGATCAGGAGTCCGAGCGCGACCGGCAGCACCGGGTGCCGAGCGCCGGACCGCGCGAAGAAGACGAGCATCCAGCCGACCGCGAGCGCCGTCAGGGCGGTCACGAGTGGCGTCGCGCCGGCGAAGAGCCCGAAGGCGATGCCCGAGTTCTGGACGTGATGGATCGACAGCGGCCCGATCACGTGCACGCTCTCGTCGAGCGCGAGCTGCGAGGTGACGATGTGCTTCGTCGCCTGGTCGGAGACGACCGCCGCCAGCACGACGATCCCCAGCCCGAGCCAGTGCGGCCAGCGGGCGGCGAACGAGCGGCGCGCGGACGAGATCGGCGTCAAGGCGTCGGTCGTCGACCCCATGCGGACGTCGTACGTCCGCTGCTCGCTCAACAGCGTTCCTCGCGACGCTTGTCCTCGATGCACAGCGTCGCGTACGGAAGGTGCTCGAGCCGCTCCGGCTCGATCTCGTTGCCGCAGGCCTTGCAGGTGCCGAACGTCCCCTCGTCGAGCCGCTTCAGGGCTGCCTCGATCTCGGCCAGGAGGTGCTCGGAGTTCTCCTCGAGCGTGTAGTCGATCTCGCGGTCGACGGTGACCGTCGCCGTGTCGCCGAGGTGGTTGTCGAAGCCGCCGGCCTCCTGCGTCTCGTCGGAGATCGTGCCCGGGTTCTCCTCGTGCAGATACGCGATCGCGGCGGCGATGCGGTCACGCTCCTCGAGGAGCTTGCGGCGGAATTGGTCGTTGTCGATCTGGGTGCTCATGCGCGTGCGGCCGCCTGCTGCGCCGTACGGCAAGTATAGGTTCGGGTCCGTCTCGTCAGGCCGCCTCCGCCTCGGCGTCGTCGACGGCGTCGAGGGCGGCCGCGAGGAGGGTCTTGATCCGGTGCGACTCGGTGCCGAGCCTGGCGCGCTCGGCGATCGCGTCGTGCGTGATCTTGCGCGCCTCGGCGTGCGCCTCCTCGAGGACCAGCTGCGCCTCGCGGCGGGCCTGGTCCTTCAGCTCGTGGGCCGTCTGCTCGGCGCTCGTGAGCGTCGAGCGCAGGAGCGTCTCGAGCTCGCGATGCCGTGCGAGCTCGCTCTCGAGCTGCTCGATCCGGTCGGCGAGGTCGGCCCGCTCGCGCCAGACGTGCTCGAACGACTCGACCGCCTCGTCGACGGCCGCGTCCACCTCGCCTCGGCGGTAGCCGAGCAGGCCACGTTTGAAGGTGACGTGTCTGAGTTCAACAGGGCTGAAGGCCATGACGGCCGCTCCTTTCGATCAGAAGGTGTTGAAGATCGCGTCGATCACCCGCATCAGCAGGAAGAGGAAGAAGATCGCGACGACGGGCGACAGGTCGAGCGGTCCGAACGACGGCAGCACGCGCCGGAACAGGCGCAGGTACGGCTCGCACACGTCCCGGAGGAAGTCCTGGATCCGGCGCAGCCACGGCGAGTACGGGAGCCGCACCCACGACGAGAGGACGTACGCGAAGATCAGCAGGACGTAGACCCAGATGAAGTCGTCGATGAAACGGTTGATCGACGACGCGGTCGAATAGAGCAGGCTGACGCCCATCAGAGCGATTTTCGGCTAGAGCAAGGCGTTTCCTACTACGCCTGGTTGAAGAAGCCGCCGCTCTCGAGCAGTCGCGCCCGTTCCTCGGCGGAGACCTCGACGTTTCGCGGCGTCAGCAGGAACACCTTGTCGGCGACGCGCTGCATCCCGCCGTCGAGCGCGTAGGTGAGGCCGCTCGTGAAGTCGATCAGGCGTTTCGAGAGCTCCTGGTCCGACCCCTGGAGGTTCAGGATCACCGGAATCGCGTCCTTGAACTTGTCCGCGATCTGCTGCGCGTCGTTGAAGCTGCGCGGAACGACGAGATGGACGCGCACCGACGGGACGACGGTCGGGCGCGGCATCTGCTCGACGGCGGCGTTACGGCGCGAGCGGCTCGGCCGGACGACGGCCGTCTTCTCCTGGTCGGCGCCCGGATCGGTCCAGTCGTCGAGGTCCCGGCCGCCCCGCGGGGTCAGCCGGCGAACGTTGGGACGCTCGCTGTACGTACGCTCGAGGTCCTCTTCCGTGACGTAGCCGTCCTCGTCCCACTCGTCGTCCTCCTCGGCGATGCCGAAGTAGACGAGGGTGCGATTCCAGACGTCTCCGAAGCCCATTTCCAGGGGATATTAACCGCGGTAGAGCACGGAGCCTATTCGGATCAGCGTCGCGCCTTCCTCCGCGGCGACCCGGTAATCCTGGCTCGTTCCCATCGACAGCTCGCGCAGGCCGCGCTCCTCGGCGAGCTCGCGGAGTCGCCGGAAGTACGGGCGCGACGCTTCCGGATCGCCGGTCTCCGGCGGCATCGTCATCAGCCCGCGCACGTCGCCGTAGGCGGCGATCAGCGCGTCGAGCCCGCTCTCCGGGACGCCCGACTTCGTCTCCTCGCCGGACAGGTTCACCTCGACGAGGGCCGGGAGCTCGAGCCGGCGCGCGGCCGACTCGGACGAGAGCGAGTGCACGAGCTCGCAGATCCCGTTCACGACTTTCGCCTTGCGGCTCTGCAGGTGGCCGATGAAGTGCCAGCGGAAGGCGTCGCCGTAGACGGCGTGCTTCGCCTCGAGGTCCTGGGCGCGGTTCTCCCCCACCACCTCGACCCCGGCCTCGGTCAAAGCGGCCATGTCTTCGACGGAGACGTACTTCGTCGCCGCGACGATCGTCACCTCGGAGCCGACCTCGCTGCGAATCCGCTCGTAGCGCGCCCGGATCTCGTCAGGCGACGTAGCCGATCACTCCCTGCCGGCCGGTGACGCCTCGGTCGCGCCGGTGCGAGAAGAAGAGCTCGGGATTGCAGGACGTGCAGAGGTCGCAGCGCTGGACGTCGCCGCAGCCGGCCTCG